>NZ_JBYQGR010000002.1:0-335795 GCF_058200335.1 Streptococcus sp. SCPM-O-B-15277 (M60) | reverse complement strand
TCTACCTTGTCAACTAGTTTTTTTAAAATTAGTTGACAAGATTCTAGGTACACAAGTAGATGAGTAACTGCTATTACAATTCAGCAATTTGATTCAAGTTTACTTCTGCTACTGTATCATTACCAAACATTGAAATAATCATTTTCACTTTGTTATTATCAATTTCAATAATTTTTCCTGTGTAATCAGCAAAGGCACCATCAATGATTCGAACTGTTTGACCAACTTCAACATTGATATTGAATTCTTGAACCGTTTGTCCCATTGATACCAAGATATCTCTGATTTCTTGTTCCAAAAGCGGAGTTGGTTTAGATCTGTTTCCGTGTGAGCCGACAAATCCCGTAACGTTTGGTGTGTTGCGAACTACAAACCAAGCTTCATCAGTCATAACCATTTCCACAAGGACATATCCTGGGAAGCGATTTTCTTCAACTTCTTTTTTCTTCCCATTTTTTTCAACTTGCACAGTTTGAGTTGGAATTTCCACACGTAGGATATTATCCAACATATTGTATGTTTGTGCACGTTGCAAGAGATTTTCTTTTACTTTATTTTCATAACCAGAATATGTTTGTAGGACAAACCATCCTTTATCAAAACTATCCATCTTTTTTCCTTTCTTAATGGTAAACTTCTTTCAGCCTATTTATACTATCTTAAAAAATGTTAATGAATCGGATTAATCCGCTAACGATTAACTGGTCAAAAATATAAATGATTACAACAAAGAAGGCAGTGTATTCCATGATAGACTTGAAATCTACCCAACTTTGTTTTCGAGTTGGCCAAGTTGTATCTTTAAGAAGTGTAAAGATATCCTTTATAAAACCCATTCTTATCTCCTATCTCGTTTCTCGATGTGTTGTGTATTTACCACAATGTTTACAAAATTTATTTACTTCTAAGCGAGTCGGTTTTGGATTCCCACTAATTTTAATTGAGTAGTTTCTTGAACCACAAACCGCACAGGCTAAACTTGCTTTTTTAAGTGCCATAGCGCCTCCATCCTATCTATTATAACAAGAATCCTTGTCTTTGACAAGTTAAATTACACTCTGCATTTTCCTATTTTCAAAATAAAAAAGCCTAGGAATAATCCTAGACTCTATTTTACATTATTTTCCGAGGTAGTATTCAGAAACAACGTTCAAATTTTCGTCAAATTCGAATACCAATGGTGGGAAGTTAGGGATTTCCACATCCATGATTTCATCGTCTGACAAGTGTTTGATGTGTTTTACAAGGGCACGGATTGAGTTACCGTGTGCTCCTACGAATACATTTTTACCGTCTTTAAGAGCTGGAGCGATTTTATCTTCCCAGAATGGAAGAGCACGTTCCAAAGTAACTTTCAAGTTTTCAGCATCTGGAATCACTGAGTCGTCAAGTGAAGCGTAACGACGGTCAGTGTGAGCTGAGTATTTGTCATCACGAGGCATTGCAGGAGGCAATACATCGTATGAACGACGCCAAATGTGAACTTGTTCATCACCAAATTGTTCAGCAGCTTCAGCTTTGTTTTTACCAGTCAAACCACCGTAGTGACGTTCGTTCAAGCGCCATGATTTTTCAACTGGAACCCAAAGTTGGTCAGATGCTTCAAGAGCAAGGTTAGTTGTTTTGATTGCACGTTTCAATACTGAAGTGTAAGCTTGGTCAAATTCAATACCAGCTTCTTTGATCAATTTACCAGCATCGATAGCTTGTTGAGTACCTTTTTCAGAAAGATCTACGTCAGCCCATCCTGTGAAAAGGTTAGCTTTGTTCCATTCAGACTCACCGTGGCGAGCGAAAACCAATTTTACCATTAGTTGGATTCTCCTTTTATTTTTCGAGGTTGCCCTCGTTTATCTATTCTATTTTACACAATTTTTCACAAAAAAGCTAGTTAAAATCAACGAAAAAGAGAAGAGCTCTTGGACTCTTCCCTAAAAAATAATTTATTCTTCAATTCTAAATTGTTTCAAGCTTGCTAGGTACAACGCTCCACCAATGACAAGGACGATTCCACCAATCCACCCAAGGAAAGGAATCAAGGCAACTACAGATCCAACGATAAATAGAATCGATGGTGCTAGTGAAATACGATTGTCATCCTTATAGTAGACAAGTGAGAGGATTCCAAGAATGAGGGTTGCAATTTTCACTAAAGAGAAAACAATGAAAATAATGCCCAAAATTAGCCCTGCAGCATCTTCGTCTTCAGAAATGGCTGCAAGAAATACCATAAAAATCGGTAAGAAAGCTAAAATTGCCCCTGCAATAATACCAATAAAGCCATCTACTTGTGCTAGTGTTTTTGTCTTCATAAATATCTCCTTTTATTTTAATAAGGTATATTATACCATATTTTTAATAAAGTTTTTATTTTTTAAAAAAATACAGGAATTTCTCCTGTATTTTTGTTGGATTATTTAGCTTCAAATCCTTCTGCCACTGCGTCCTCAAAGTTTTCTTCAACGATGTTTGCACAGTGATCACAGATAGTTGCATTATAGCTACGTTCTGCAGTTGTTGGATCGATACGACGGCAACGGTCACAAACTTCACCAGCTGCACGGTCAACTGTGAAGGCCACATCTTCAAAGGCCACTGCACCTTCTGGAGCTGGTCCTTCTGCGATGGTCAATTTAGAGACGATCAAGAGTTGGGCTACATTGCTATCAACAGCTCCAAGAAGAGTTTTCACCACTTCATTTGGATAAACTGTCAAGTGAGCTTCAAGTGATTTACCAATCACTTTTTCATTACGTGCTTCTTCCAAGGCTTTTTGAGCTTGTCCACGGAAGTCCATAAAGGCTGCCCATGTATCCAAGATTTCTTCTTGATTGGCAAAAGTTTGAGCTTCAGGTAATTCTGACAATTGAACGAAGTCTTCTGCTTCAAACTCAAGATATGACCAGATTTCTTCCGCAGTGTGAGGAAGAATTGGAGTCAAGAGTTTGGTAATTTTCACAAGAATGTCGTAGAAGACAGTTTGCATTTGACGGCGTTCAAGAGATTTTGCACCTTCGATGTAGACAACATCTTTGGCAAAATCAAGGTAGAAGGCAGACAAATCAACATTGATAAAGTTCACCAAAGCCTTATAGATTGTCAAGAACTCGAAGTTTGCATAAGCATCACGAATGGTCTTAACAAGTTGGTTAAAGCGGATGGTCATGTACTTGTCAACTGAACGTAGTTCTTCGTAAGCCACTGCATCTGTTGTTGGATTGAAGTCAGAAGTATTAGCAATCAAGAAGCGAAGCGTGTTACGAATCTTACGATAAGTCTCAGAGACTTGGCTCAAGATATCCATAGAGATACGTACGTCGTTGCTTGAGTCCACACTAGTTACCCAGAGGCGCAAGATTTCCGCACCAAATTGTTTTTCAACGTCACTTGGAGCAATGGTGTTTCCAAGTGATTTCGACATCTTCTCACCTTTACCATCAAGGGCAAATCCTTGTGACAAGATTTGTTTGTAAGGTGCTACGCCATGGTTGGCAACAGATGTAATGAGTGATGAGTTGAACCAACCACGATATTGGTCTGAACCTTCAAGATAGAGGTCAGCTGGGTATTTGAGTTCTGGACGGTTGACCACTACTCCATTCCATGATGAACCTGAGTCGAACCATACGTCCATGATATCTGTTTCTTTCTTGAACTCTCCATTTGGAGAACCTGGATGGGTAAATCCTTCTGGCAAGAGGTCTTTGGCATCACGTTCCCACCAGATGATGGAACCATGTTCTTCAAAGAGTTGAGCTACATGCTCGATGGTTTCAGCTGTCATGATAGGTGTTCCATCTTCAGCGTAGAAGATTGGAAGCGGCACACCCCAAGCACGTTGACGAGAAATCACCCAGTCACCACGGTCACGAATCATATTGTAAAGACGGACTTTACCCCACTCTGAGTGGAACTTGACTTTTTCAATTTCGTCCAAAATTTCTTGACGGAATTTTGAAACTGAGGCAAACCATTGTGGAACTGCTCGCCAGATGATTGGTTTTTTCGTACGCCAGTCAAATGGGTAGGAGTGAGAGATTTCTTCTTGGGCAAGTAGCAAATCACCAAGTTTTTCAATAACTGTTGGGACAACCTTATCATAGAATTGGCCTTCAAACTCAGCGCCTGCGTTAGCCATCATGATACCGCGTTCGTTAACAGTCACAGCAACTTCTAGACCATTGGCAACACCGACATTGTAGTCATCCTCACCAAAACCAGGGGCTGTATGGACAATACCTGTACCAGAGTCTGTTGTAACGTGATCACCAAGGATAACAAGTTCATCTACTGCAGTATCCCATGGGTGCTCTGTCACGATATGGTTCAATTCTTGACCACGGTAAGTCGCCAAAACTTGAACATCCGCCCAACCAAATTTTTCAGATAAGCTGTTCAACAATTCAGCAGCAACCACAAACTTACGAGCTTCACCAGCAGGTTGAACCAAAACGTAATCAATATCCGCACCAACAGTCAAACCACGAGAAGCAGTAATGGTAAATGGAGTTGTTGTCCAAACGACGATGTAAGTATCTGTATCAAGGACACCTTTACCATCTTTTACCTTGTTGGCATAGTAAAGGGACGTAGAAACCAAGTCATGGTATTCAATTTCCGCTTCGGCAAGCGCAGACTCAGATGACCAAGACCAATAAACAGGCTTCGCTCCACGGTAGATATAGCCTTTATTCGCCATTTCACCAAAGACACGGATTTGCGCTGCTTCATAGTCAGGAGTTAGTGTTACATATGGATTTTCCCAGTCACCTGAAACACCCAAGCGCTTAAAATCTTCGCGTTGTTTATCTACTTGAGACAGAGCGTATTCACGGCAAAGTTTCAAGTACTCAACCAATTCCATCTCTTTGCGTTTAACGCCTTGTTTTGCCAAAACTTGCTCAATTGGCAGACCATGAGTGTCCCAACCTGGAATATATGGTGCGTAAAATCCTGACATAGACTTAGAACGAACAATGATATCTTTTGAAATCTTGTTCATGGCATGTCCGACGTGGATGTTCCCGTTAGCGTATGGAGGGCCATCATGAAGAGTGAAATGTGGTTTTCCTTCATTTAATTCTTGACGACGTTGGTAAAGTTTAGCTTCGTCCCACTCTTTTTGCCATACTGGCTCTTTGGTTGGAAGTCCGGCACGCATTGGAAATTCTGTTTTCCCAAGGTTTAGTGTTTCTTTTAGTTTCATGATTACTCCTTAATGTAAATTGACAATATAAAAACCACGACTCGCAAAAAGGACGAAAATCGTGGTACCACCTTTGTTCGGAAAAAGACCTAGTCTCTTTCCCTCTTTTCCCGTAACGTGGGCAACGTCAAATCTTACTATTTTCAGATTTGATACTAAGAGAGGATAAATTTACCAACAGGGATTGTAGGACTTCCACCATCTCCTACTCGCTAGAAATTTGATTGATAAATTCTTGTTCTCTAATGAGATTCTTATAAAATTAGAACTGATTCTTGTTGAGAATTGGCATCGTCTTGAGATTCATTCTCATGCGATGGTTCAACAGGAGTTTCAGCCACTGATTGAACTTCAACTTCAGTTTCACTTGACTCTTCAGCAGCCTGTTCTGATTCTAACAATTCCTTGTTAGCTGCTTCAATACGTGCCTGAAGTTCCGCAACTTCTTCTGGAGAAAATTGACGAGTCATGTCAATTGGCTCTTCATCATGGTATGAAGATACATCTTCACCTAGAACTTCTTGGACGACTTCCTTGAAAGCTTCGTCGCTAGTTTGCAAATATGTTGCAGTCGGACGCAAAATTTCTTCCCAATCTGATGAATCAACAATAGCCAACTGACTTTCGATTGTTGATTTCAAACGTTGGTGGAAGACGCGACTCTTGTTCTTCAACTCTTCAGTTTCTACAGCAACTTTTTTAGCATTATCTGTAGCTTGTCGCAAAATTTCATTGGCTTTATACTTAGCTTCATCAAGTAAACGTTGAGCATCTTGCTCAGCCTGCTTAATGATGTTATTAGAGCGGTCATTCGCAGCTTGTTTTACACGTTCAGCTGTATCTTGAGCAATCAAAACTGACTGACTCAATGAATCTTTGATTTCGTCAAAATAAGATAAACGCTCTTCTAAATTTTTAATGTGCTGTTCTTTTTCATGATTACTACGAACCAAGTCTTCATAGTCACGAACAACAATATCTAAAAATTCATCAACTTCTTCACGGTTAAAACCTCTAAACTGAACGCCAAAGGTTTTATCCTTAATTTCTAACGATGTAATTGGCATATTTTTCCTCACTTAATTAATAAAAAATAGAATCATTGATTGCTTCTGGTTCCTGCTCGTTTGTTACTGTTCTCTTAGGAATATCATTCGTATAATAGGAAAGACGTTCTTCTAGTTTTTTGATATAGAGTTCAGCTTCATCTTTAGATCGAATCATTTCCTCTAATTCAAAATATATCTTATCTAGAAATAGGTCAACCTCTTCCTGATCGTAACCTCTGAATGTTCTTGAGAATTCTTTATCACTAATTTCTTGTGGTGTAATTGACATGTTTATTCTCACTTGCTTAATAGTAGCTGGACTGTTAATTTTTTCTTATCCTTTTTGGTCTGACCGTTTTCTTTAAGTAAAATCATTCGTCCAAAGCGTCTGACACTGATTAAATCACCAATTTTTACCGGATAGTCAGATTTTTCAACTATGTGATAGTTGACCTGAACCAACTTTTTTTCAACCAGAGTCGAAGTTTGGGAACGAGATAATTTCAAGATACTAGATAAGAAGGTATCCAGACGAAGGCTTGAAACCAAGACTTCTTTTTCTTGATAATCATCTTTAGACTCTATCATTTCTGAAAAAGGACGCTCTACCAAATTTACAGGCAACTTGGAAATTTTTTGAATTCCATCCTGAAACAGGGTGGTAAATCTCTGATCGACAATTATTTGAGCCCTCTCATCTGTTACCAAGATGTCGCCAAATAACTTACGATCAATACCTAGTCGATTGAGAACTGTTCCCAATATCTTTGAATGGGTCAGTTGCTGAAACTTGCTGGGATACAGAATCTCAAGCAAGGTCATTTCAAAATCTTCCACACTTGGCATGAAGTAATCTGGCGCTAAAATAACCCTAGCGTACTCTGAAGAGATATAACTTGTACTAGAGAAGACTTTTATCCCTCGATTATTTCCCAACGTTTCCAAGATAAATACTTGGTGAGGATTTATAAAAGGAGATAAAATCGGTGCATAGTGCTCCTCGACTTGCCTCAACCATTCCAAGCCCTTATCGATGAATGGAATATCCTCAGTTGCGAAATGTTGGTAAAGCTCCTTGCTCATAATACGACCAGCAAATTGATGAGATAGCGGCTAATCATGCGTAAGAGAATTAGGGCAATCCAAACAGAGAAATCCAAACCTGCGATTTGAAGAGGTAGACGTTTTAGAGGTTCAAGAATTGGTTTACACAAAGTCTCTAAAAATTTCCCCAACTGTGTGTTATAGGCATTTGGAAACCATGATAATAGAGCAAAAGCTACAAGTATCAGTGAATAGATATCTGTAGCATTTTGGATAAAACGAATTATTAGAAACATTAACGTACTCTATTTCTCTTCATGTCAAAGTCGTATTCTTCGCTTTGAGCTTCTTCAGGCAAACGAATATCCTCAATGTTGACCACAACACCTACTGGTGTCAAAAGATACATTGTGTTCGCAACTTTTCTTAACTCACCAGCAAGGACATGACGTGCTCCATCCAAGTAATCCAAACAACGACGAGCTTGAACTTCTGTCATATATTGGAAGTCAATCAAGATACTTTCATTTCCTGCCAACAAATCAACAATATCAGTTGCATCTTCGTAACGGCGTGGGTAACGAACATCGATGGTTACTTTTTCAGTACTACGATGACTTTCCATAGCGAGTTGTTGCTGACGAGCATGAAGTTTTGTAATGTTTTTCTCTTTTGCTTCAACTGGAGAAGATTCTTGAGCAGCGGCTTGCTGTGGTAATTCTCTTTTTTGAGGGACCGAAGCTAGTGAACGTTCAGGTTGTGCAGCTACAACTTCTGAAGCAACTTCATCTCCATCTTCTGTAAAGTAATCTATAAATTTATCAAATTTATCTTTTAATGACATGATTAATTCCTATTTAAAAAATGCTGTACCAATTCGAACGAAAGTCGAGCCACACTGAATCGCTTCTTTATAGTCACGGCTCATTCCCATACTTAGTTCTGTCATTGGCATATTGGGGAGTTGTTGTTCACGAATGTATTGTTGCAACTCTTGCGTTTCTTTAAAGATTTTTTGCAACTCTTCTGTTTGGGCTTCAAAGGGAGCCATGGTCATGAGACCAACATACTCGATTTTATCCAAGCTAGACAAGTCTGGCAAGACTGTCAATAGTTCTTCTTTTGAAAAACCATGCTTGCTTTCCTCTCCAGAAATATTGACCTGCAAAAAACATTTAACAGTACGATTGGCACGTTTTTGAATCTCTTGAGCCAATTTCAAAGAATCTAAAGCGTGAAAATAATCAACATAAGGAATGATATCCTTGACTTTTCTTCTTTGTAAGCTACCAATCAAGTGCCAAGTAACATCTTTATCACTTAAAGCATGATACTTCTCAAGAAATTTGTCGACACGGTTTTCACCAATGTGTTTGACTCCTTGGTCAATCAAATTTGCTGCAGTTGCAATATCAACATATTTTGTTACGGCAATTACAGAAACCGAATCGTCTTCACGGCCGGTTTCTTGAATTGCTTTTGTAACCTGTTGAAATACCTGATTTGTGTTTTCTTTTAAATCCATCTCTATTAACGGTTTTTAAAGAATGGTGGTGTTTCCAACTCATCTTCGTCAGAAGATGGTGCTTCGAAACGCTCAACTGGAGATACGACTGATTCACCTTGACGAACAATTGAATCACGTCTCAAGTCCCAATCACCAAAAGCTGATGCTTTAGGCGCTTCAGTGTGACGTTGTGAAGGAGTTGGAAGTTCAGCTGTTTCAGCCAAATCAAAATGACGGTCATAAGTGTGTGTATGTCCAGATTTTACTGGTTCACGGAATGATGCTTGTCTTGGTTGTGGCGCTACAACTTTGTCGACTGTATCTTGACGTACTCCAGTAGCAACAACCGTTACACGGATTTCATCTTTCATTGATTCATCAATAGAAGTACCGAGCCAGATGTTTACGCCATGTCCAGCAGCTTGATTGACGATTTCAGAAGCTTCTTCCGCTTCAATCAAAGTCATATCCAAACCACCAGTTACGTTAACGATAACATCTTCTGCTCCATCAATTGTTGTTTCAAGAAGTGGTGAGTAGATAGCTTTACGAGCCGCTTCAATAACGCGCTCTTCTCCACTACCAATACCAATACCCATAAGGGCATTCCCTTTGTTTGCCATTACTGTCTTCACGTCAGCGAAGTCCAAGTTGATTAAACCAGGATTTGTAATCAAATCTGTAATCCCTTGAACACCTTGGCGAAGAACGTTATCTGCTTCAGACAAAGCTTCAAGAAGTGGAGTTTTCTTGTCAACAATTTCTAACAAGTTGTTGTTTGAAATAATCAAAAGAGTATCAACATGCTCGCGAAGTTCGTTAATCCCTTCAACTGCGAATTGACCACGTTTGCTTCCTTCGAAACCGAATGGACGTGTCACAACACCAACAGTCAAAGCACCTAAACCTTTAGCGATACGAGCGATAACTGGTGCAGCCCCTGTACCAGAACCACCACCCATACCAGCAGTGATGAAGACCATATCTGCACCACTGATAGCTTCAGTTAGAACTTCTTCGCTCTCTTCAGCAGCCTTACGGCCAATTTCAGGCTGTCCTCCAGCACCAAGCCCACGAGTTAATTTAGGACCAAGTTGGATAACTGTTTCAGCTTTTGTACTGCTCAAGGCTTGTACATCTGTGTTGGCTGCGATGAACTCAACACCTGAAACGCCTTCGTCAACCATGCGGTTAATGGCGTTTCCACCGCCACCACCGACACCAATTACTTTAATTACTGCACCTTGTGCTGCTGCTGTATCAAATGAAAATGTCATATTTTATTCCTCTATCCTATTCATCAAACATGCTTCCGATTAAGCTACGGAATCGCTCAGTTAATTTTGGTTTCTCTTCTGATTGATTTGGAGTTGTTGAGTCAGCAGCATAAGTTGGTTCTGCTGATTCAGTTGAAGTTGTACCAAACACTGAACGTTGAGAAGCTGCAGGTTTTTCCTGACTTGAAGTTCTGAAGTCAATTGGTTGTTGACGCAAAACTTGATCTCCTCTGATAGCTCTTTGAGCCAAAACATTAATTTCTGTAAGACTTCCAGCAAATTCAGACAAACTAATTACATGAGCAAATGCAGGATTGCGGATACCCACTTGGTTTGGAACATAAAGTTTCACACGAACTCCAAGTACTTCCTGGGCAAGCTCAACGACACCCGGCAGAATAGCATTTCCACCAATCAGAGCAATACCACCTGGCAAGTCCAACAAATGTCTTCTTTCCAAATCTTGTTTGATTTGTTCAAAGATATGTTTCAATCTAGCTGAAATAATTTGAGCCAAGTATTCTTCTGTAACTTCAACAGGTTCTACTTCACCAATCACTTCAACTTGGAAAGTTTCTTTGCTTGCAAGTTGCGGATAAGCTTCACCGTAGTTAAGCTTCAAACCTTCTGCAATCTTCTTAGAAGTTTTAAGAACTTTTGAAATGTCTTTAGTGACGTAATCGCCACCTTCTTGGTAAACATTTGTGTATTGAAGTTCTTGATTACGGATAGTAGCAACACTTGTTTGGCCACCACCCATATCAATAACAGTCGCTCCAAACTCACGTTCGCCTTCGTTAAGAACAGAGTTTACAATTGCAAGCGGTGAAATAATCACGTTATCGACTTGAACTCCAACACGTTCTACAGTTTTACGAAGGTTGTGAAGAATGGTTCTTGGACCTGTATAGAGAAGTCCACGCATTTCCAAACGAACACCCATCATACCACGAGGGTCACGAATGCCTTGGAAACCGTCTACTACAAATTCTTCTGGCACAAACGTAATCACTTCACGATCAGGTGTCATGCTCTTTGTCAAAGCTGATTTGACAACATTCTCAACATCTTGATCTGTAATTTCTTTTGTATCTGATGTTACAGGAATCATTCCTTGAGTTGGTTCCACTTGCAATAAGTTTGCTGGAAGTCCAACATTTACTGATTTGATTGAAATCCCTGCTTTTTCTTCTGCTTGAGAAATAGCAGATTTGATAGCCGTTGCTGCGGCTTCGATGTCAACGATAATCCCATCCTTGACACCTTTACTTTTGGCGTTACTAACACCGATTACATTTACTTCACCATCTACAAGCTCGGCAACTAACACTTTAATTGAGCTCGTTCCAATATCTAAGCCTGTAAAGAAACCATTTCTAGTCATTACATTGCGTCCTCTCTATCTTCCAAGTTTCACACTTTGATTTTTTTAATAGCTACAAGAAGGCATAGCTATTCACAGAATATTATATCACAAAAATCCGATTCGTGGCTATTTTTTTATGATTTTATCGAAGGTTTTTCATTAAATTTATTTTAATATTCTATTACAAGTCCATCTTTTTTACTTTTTCTTTAAAAAACAGTGTAAAACAGTCAAACTAACTGAAAAATGGTTATGAAATTTATTATATTTTCCAAGATTTTTCATGTTGCTGTTCCCATTTTCATAATTGAATAGAAATCTTAATAGTACTCCTAAAAATGAATTATTTATATTCATTTTTTATACTAGATTTATCATCTCTTTAACAAAAAAGAAGTCTAAAAAAGACTTCTCATTTCGTTAATTCTTTTAGAGCACTAGTTAGATAAAAACCTTCTCTGATTTTCTTACCGATATGTTTGGCATTCCCGACCAAACCTTGATAATCGGATTCTGATAGATTCTCAATCGTAGTTTTTATATCATGAAGCGACTCTACTGCAATCCCACAGTCATTTTCAAGGACAAAGTGAGACAAGGCTGACTGACACCAAACCACTAAAGGAAAACCGGATGCCAAGTATAGAGACGCTTTGTGAGAATTGTTGAAGCGAAGGTACTCACCAAAGACACCACTGCATGTTTCAGCACTATCGCCATCCCAGACAAGTCCAAAGCCACCCTCAAGGGCCGCAGGTAGTTCGTCAGGTAAGAAAGAACCAAAGTAGGTTTCGTTTAAAAGAGCTCTATTCTCATCAAAGCCGACACCATAGAGATTATAAGAAGGTTCTACAGGAAGTTTATAAAGATAACCCGCTTTTTCCTGAGCCAAATTACCTGCTACAATGATTGGTTGTTCCTTGGATAATTTTTCTTTTTCTATGAAGCTCGGAATGAGATAATCAAAAATGTCCAAGCTTACAATTTTTTTCTCAGAAAGACCTTGCTTCACCAAAAATGATTTCATGATTGGGTTATGAGCAACAATCCCATCAGCGACGCCCAAAAGACTAGATTCTTGGAGACGAACTCGAATCTTATGCTTCAAAGGTACTGTATCCAAATTCGCATAGCGTAAAGCTTCCAAATCATGAATAATAAAGTAGACTTTCACCCCTCTTCGCTGGATTTTTCTTACCAAGCGAGTGGTGAAAAAACTATGATGGAGCATAGGAAATTGAATCAATAATTGATCCCCTGATTTCAACTGAGAAAAAGCTTGAGCTAGAGCTTTCGCCTTGTGTTGTTGGGCTTTAAAGGTTCCCATTTGGTACCAATCATCAACTGTTAACAACAAAGGTTGATAACCTTCTCGTTTGACGATCTCCTCGACATCATTTCTAGCCTTATTTCCGGCGTTACGAGCACCAGAATCTTTTAAAAACTCTTCTTTTAGAAAATACTTCATGGATCTCTGTTTCTTTCAATCAAATTCATTTGCTACGACTTCCAAAGCACGCTCAATGACCACGTGCATATCGTAGTATTTATAGTCTGCTAGGCGTCCACAGAAGATGACCTTGTCATTTTTGGCTGCTTCTTCTTGATATTTAGCAAACATAGCGTTGTTCTTTTCATCATTGATTGGGTAGTAGGGTTCATCCCCACGTTTCCAGTCAGCTGGGTATTCACGGGTGATGACTGTCTTCGACTGGGTTCCATACTCGAAGTGCTTATGCTCGATAATCCGAGTATAAGGAATCTCACGCTCGGTATAGTTGACTACAGCATTCCCTTGGTAATTTTCCTCATCCAAGATTTCGTGTTCAAAACGCAGGCTGCGGTACTCCAACTCCCCATGTTTGTAATCAAAGTACTGGTCAATCATCCCTGTGAAGACTACTTTTTCTGCTGATGCTTCCAGCTCTTCACGATTGGCAAAGAAATCAACCCCAAGCTCTACTTCGACGTCGCCCAACATGTTTTCAATGATGACGTTGTAGCCACCGATTGGAATCCCTTGGTAACGGTCGTTAAAGTAATTATTATCAAAGGTCAAACGAACCGGAAGACGTTTGATGATAAACGGAGGAAGGTCTGTTGCAGAACGTCCCCATTGTTTTTCTGTATAGCCCTTGATCAATTTTTCATAGATGTCCGGACCAATCAACTTGATGGCTTGTTCTTCCAAGTTTTTAGGCTCAACATCTTTCATATCCGCCGTTTGCTCGGCAATCTTGTCTTTGACTTCTTGGGGAGTCTTGGTCCCCCACATAGCGTAGAAGGTATTCATGTTGAAAGGAAGATTGTAGAGGCTACCCTTGTAGTTAGCCACTGGTGAGTTGATATAGTTATTAAATTCAGCAAACTGGTTGACATAATCCCACACTTTTTTGTTGGAAGTATGGAAAATGTGAGCGCCATACTTGTGGACATTGATGCCCTCAACATTTTCACAGTAGATGTTTCCACCGATGTGATCACGCTTGTCAATCACTTTTACTTTTTTGCCACGTTTTGTAGCTTCGTGTGCAAAGATTGCTCCAGACAAACCTGCTCCAACGATTAAATAGTCATACATATTAAAACTCCGTTAATAAACTCTACAATTTCTTATTAATGCCGACTCAGGATCAGCAAAGGTTAGTTGTTTTTTAGAAAGGTATCATTTCATGTATTAGACCCGCCTAAAATTTTGTACTAGAGCTAGGTCGCATTTAATGCAATAATATCATTTGATTCTTTTTTGCTAAAAGTATTTGTCGTAAATAGTAAAAACATGAATATATTATATGTAGGAACAAACCAAAAGGCTTCAATCATACAGTTAAAAGCAATCAATGATAAAATCGCAACGAATAAATATTGACCATCCTTATACTGTTTTCTCGAGGCGACAACATAAATTACGATCAATAGGACTACAGGAACTATTCCATATGTAAACAACATCTGCACATAAGAAGAATCCACATAGTTATACCCAATTACAGATTCTGTTTTTCCACCTGATCCGATAAATTGAACGTTTCTAGTCCCAAATAGATGCACTTCAAATGTAGTAAATGCATTCCTGCCTAGAGCCAGCCTTCCCGTAATTAATTTGTTTATCGATACTAAAAATGGATCAGACCATGAAAACTTGTATGATAAATAGGTAACAACTGAAGCGAAGACAACAACCGAATAAGGTAGCAAGGCAAAAATTTTTAATTTTTTCCCCTTGCTAAAATAAAAATAAGTGAAAATAACCGTCGCTAACAAGATTGACAAAGCATTTAAACGTGCATCACAGTATTTTATAATAAAAGCTGATAGCAAGAAGCCAAACAGAGTTCTGGTCCATATCAATTTATCTTTTAAAAGATAAGAAATTGCTAAAAATAGATAGAAGCAATGTGATGCAAAGTCCGTAGGATAAATAAATCCAAACGAATTTCGAATAACGCCCGCACGATTATACTGCAAGTTAGGAACCATGCCAACCAGCGATAAAAGAAAAACACCAACTACGAGAATACCAGCTACAACCACATAGTTTCTCAAAACTACTTTCATATCTACATTAACCAAGAGGACTAGTAGCATCGAATAGACTAGAAAATTAAGTCTGTTCGTTTGAAAATACACTAAAACCCCTGAAAGCAACAATAGAATAGAAAGTATTAAATATTTGTATGAGACTCGCATTTTATACAAAAAACGAAGCCCTAAAAGCAATACAACAAAAAATAGGAAATTTACTTTGACTTGAAAAAAAGTCCTATCCAGCATCGTAGTTGATATGGTATTAAAAAACACCACTACAGATACAACAATGCTGACTAGTAAGTTTTCAAATTTAATTTTTATCATATTTTTTGAAAAAGAATCATACAGGGTGAATTATAAGAAAAAGAAATATCGAATTGAATGAGAAAAATAGTATTTCTTTAATCCCCTAGTTCACTTATACTCTTCTATCCTCCCTTTCCTAACTATTTAATCAACCAAAGCGAATTTAATCTTTACAAGAGTTTATTTCACAATAAAACTATAAGCTACTGAGATCTCTTATTTATTCCATACAATGTCACTTATTCAATAACTGCCGTTTCAACTCTTTTGGACTAATTACTTTTAAGAATAGTATTTGAGAAATGTAAATCACCGATCCTATTACAGCAAATACCATAACATTTATAACAGGCGTAAAATTCACTGTAGTTTTTACAACGAATAGTACACCGTACATGAGAGCTGATGCTCCTATAATTTTAACTGTCGAAGCAAGAAAAGGCACTTCCTTTAAATAGTTTCTTGTAAAATATAGTTGAATAGCCCATACTAAAGCTTCTGTTAATACAGAAACAATGGCTGCTCCGATATAACCTAATTTAGGTAGTAATAATAAATTTAAACCGACACTCACAATAGCTGGAATTGTTGTCGAAATCATAAATTCTTTATTTTTATTATGTGGAATCAATATTTGAATCCCCATAATATTTGTCCAACCAATAAAGAACATTCTAAAAATCATAATTGCTATCGCATACTTAGCATCTTGGAAATCCTGTCCTAAGAAAAATTGCACGAAGTCATCATTAACAATTAACATTCCTGCAATAATAGGAAAAATGACTAAATTGTATATTAAGAAAGACATCTGATGCATTTTGTTTACAGCCTTGTGATCTCCAGTAGATAGGAGATTGGCAACACGAGGAAGCATCACACTTCCTAATGAAGTCACTAGTGTAAGCAAAATATTGACCAATTTTAAGGCTTGGTCGTAAATCCCGACGTCTTTAGTTGAAGCTAATGCTCCTAGCATAGTACGATCCAAAGTAACATATAGCGAAATAGCTATTTGAGGCAAAAACAAGAGAATAACTGGTTTCAAGTGTTGTTTAGCATAGGTCCAATCAAAATGTGGTTTCCCGATAAATTCTCTAGCTGGCAACCACATACTAAACTGCCCCAATAATTCAAATATTGTTAGCAAAAACACATAAAGATATAAATCATTTGCTGATTTTACAAATAAGAAGATTGAAATGACACCGACCAGTTTAACAGTAATATTTCTAACTGTTATCTTGCGAAAATCCTCTAACCCTTGAAATAACCAGGAGATATCCATCCCTTTAGATACCAGACTTAAGCCCAAAATATATGCAACGGGATTTTGCATAAATGACAAGGACAGACATAAGAGAATGTATAAGCATATCGACAGAATGGTCGCACCAAACTGCAAAGTGTAGATTCCCCAAAAGTTTTTTCGGATATCTTTACGATGGCCTGAAATTTCTTTTGTTCCATAATTGGCCACACCCAATGTTGCCAATAAAATAAAGTAGGTAACAATGGAATTGAAATAACCATAAGTTCCTAAATCAGATGAGCTAAACACCCTGGTTACATAAGGTGTCGTTATAATGGGAAGAATTATCACTAGTAGCTGGTAAGAGAGATTATATGCATAATTCTTTAAAACCTTCATTCTTACCTAACCCATCTTCTCTCTAATTTTTTCATACAGTTTTGGAGAAACCAAAAGCATCAAGTATTTCACTTTATTTTTCCCTGTTATATTTGGATTAGGAATAATATCGTTAAAATATCTAGTGTATTCTTTTCTGATTTTATTAACATCCAAATACATATCTGAACTGAGCATAGCATGGACAACATGTAGACCATTAAAGACGTAGCGGACATTTAAAGCTCTTCTCATTTCCTGATCATTAGGATAGTCTCTTTCAACATAGGCTCTGTTCCATTCCATAGCCTTGTAAAAATTCAAGAGACGTTCACTATACTTCGAATTAACAGTACTTCCCATGCGTCGGTAGTACTTATAAACACTTCTATGCCCAACCGCAATTTCAGTACAGTAATGAATATGCTCGTAAGCCATCGCTAAATCTTCGTATATCATTCCCTCTGGATATGGATACTGAAGTAAAATCTCTTTCTTGTAGAGTTTACCACCTGGATGTGTTCCAACACTATTTCCGTAAAACATACGAACAAGGCCTGTATAACGGTCTAGTTTTTCACTGTTTTCAAGAGAAATGTCCTGAGTATTCAATTCCGTTTGATAAGTTCGTACTTCAACAATTGATGTTACGACTAAATCAACTGCGTATTTATCTCTTAAAGCAACTAAATACTCGACGGCTTTCAAATCGTAATAATCATCAGAATCTAAAAACATAATCCAATCAGAAGATGATGCTTGGACTCCAATATTTCTGGCACGAGATTGACCTCCATTAACAATATGAAGTACTTTAATACGCTCATCTTCCTGAGCATACTGATCACAAATTTCTCCAGAATGATCTGTAGAACCATCATCTACCAGTATAATTTCTATATTTTTATAGGTCTGTTGTCGTAGACTATCTACACAATAGCTCAGACAGTCTTCAACATTGTATACTGGAACAACAATAGAAACCTTATCCATTATGATAATCCTTCCAAAATGATATCGACGATTCTTTCACAAGCCTTTCCATCTCCATACGGGTTGCTAGCCTTACTCATCTTGTTATATTCTGTTTCATCTTCCAAAAGCAGTTTAAAATTCGTATAAATATTTTCTTCTTCCGTACCGACTAATTTCAATGTTCCAGCAGCAATCCCCTCTGGTCGCTCTGTTGTATCTCGCATGACCAAAACTGGTTTCCCTAAGGATGGCGCTTCTTCCTGTACTCCACCTGAATCTGTTAAAATCATATAGCTTTGATTCATAAAATTATGGAAATCGATGACTTCTAAAGGTTCAATGATTTTCATACGTTCATTATCGCCGAATACTTTACTTGCCAATTCACGAACTTTAGGATTTTTATGAATTGGGTAAACAACCTTAACATCCTCAAATTCATTTAAAATGCGATTAACGGCATTAAACATATGCTCCATTGGTTGCCCAAGATTTTCACGTCGATGAGCTGTCAACATAATCAATTTGCTGCCCTTGGCCCATTCTAAAATTGGATGGTCATAGTCTTCTTGAACAGTTGTCTTCAAAGCATCAATAACGGTATTCCCGGTTACAAAGATATTCTCTCTTCCTTCTTTTAGCAGATTTTCCTTTGCAACTTCTGTCGGGGCGAAATTATAATCTGCAATAATGGAAGTGGTTTGGCGGTTGAATTCTTCAGGGAACGGACTTTGAAGATTATAAGTTCGCAAACCTGCTTCCACATGCCCAACCTTGATACCCATATAAAATGCAGCTAAAGCCGTAGCAAAAGTCGTAGTTGTATCACCGTGAACAAGAACGATATCAGGATTTTCTTGTTCAAGCACAGCTTGAATCTTATCTAGAATACTAGTCGTAATTGTAAAGAGAGTTTGATTGGCCTTCATAATCCCCAAATCATAATCTGGAACGACCTTAAAGACATCTAAAACTTGCTCCAGCATTTCCTTATGTTGTCCAGTTACACAGACAATAGTCTTGATTGAATCATTTTCCTTCAACTCATTTACTAACGGACACATTTTGATTGCTTCTGGACGTGTCCCAAAAACCAACATTACTTTTTTCATTTTGGTTCTCCCTGTATTTCTCTATACAATGCTCGATAGTTTTCCAAAAACATAGGATAACTAAATCTGTTTTCATAGTCTTTTTTTGCTTGGCTAGCAAGTTCCTGTCTTAGTGTTGCATCTGTAGCTAATTTATCAATAGCAGATGCTAGAGCAGCAGGGTCTTTTGCTGGGACTAAAACCCCATTTTTATTTGTTACAACTTCGTTTAATCCCGGTATATCCGTCGCAACTAAGGTTTTACTATTCATAAATGCCTCAATGGCAACTAAACCAAATCCTTCAAATACTGAAGGCAAAACACAAAAATCAAAACTATTGATACATTCGACGATATCCTTGCGATATCCTAAAAAAATTACCGAATCTTGAAGATTTAGTTCTTTAACCTTGTTTTCCAACTCTTCTCGAAGCTCACCTTCACCAACGATAAATAATCGAATATCCTTAATAGTCAGTAAAGACATAGCATCAAGGAGATAAGTCAAGCCTTTTTGCTCAGATAACCTAGCAATACAGCCAAGTTTAATCCCACCATAACTGATAATCTCATCGACCTGGTCATCCGTTTCTTTTAAAACGACTCCATTATAAATAACCCTGCTATCAGTAATACCTACATCTTCTTTTAAGTTTTTATTTACAGCTTCTCCCACTGCCACACTTTTAGCATTTTTTAAAGCAAATCCATATAGAGGCAGTTTATCTTTAAAGACATTGTGGGCTGTATAAACGTGTATCAATTTTGGATGAACAAGTTTTAATAAACGGATATAAAAAGCAGCCATCCGATGATGAGTGTGGACTATTGTTATCCCTTTTTGTTTGATAATCTGGTGAATACTAAAGAGTAGCTTTAATACCGTCACAGGATTTTTACTATCGATATCTAAAATTTTATGATGTTGAATCCCTTGAGCAGCCAGTTCGCTCTCCCAAAGCCCACCCGTAGATGCGACATGAACACTGTCAAACTCATCTTTTAAATCTGAGCTCAACTGGTAAACAATACGCTCTGCACCACCTATATCCATGGTACGCGAAATATGTAAAATACTATTTTTTCGATTTTCGTTTTTCATCTAAAACTCGCTTAATAAAAGTGGCATTCCCTACAAAATAACGTTTAAAGAGGCGTCTAGGTTCATTTGCCACGCGGAACAGCCACTCAAGATGCGCATTTTGCATCCATAAAGGAGCTCGTTTAATATGGCCAGATAAAACGTCAAAACTACCTCCGACTCCCATAAAGACAGAATTAACACCTTGATCCATAAATTTTTGAATGATGTATTCTTTCTTAGGAGAGGTGATCCCAACAAAAACAAAATCAGGATTTTTCTCACGAATGTCTTCTTGAATGCCATATTCATCTTCTTCAGAAAAATAACCATTGCGATGTCCAAGAACTCGTAAATTCGGATAATCTTTCTTAAAGATTTCCAACATATCTATTAAAACTTCTTCCTTGGCACCAAAAAAATAAACCGAATATGACTTTTCATTGGCTAAATGGAGCAACTTTTGCATCAAATCAATCCCAGCGACTCTCTCAGGAACTTGATAACCCAAAAAACGGGAAGCTAGAACAACTGAAGCACCATCTGCATTAATGATTTCAGAATCGTTCACTATCTTTTTAATCGATTCATCTGTTTGGCATTGATTAATTTTATCTGCATTCACTCCCATTAGGTGGAGTGGACGTTGTTCAAGAACAAATTTTTCAACGGCTTGGACAGTTTCGTCCATTGTTAAGGGGTCAATTCTGACCCCCATTAAATCAAAACTATTCAATTCAATCTCCCCACGTAGACTCAAAATGACCCTTACGCTCAGCTTCTTTTGGCAGTTGCATGTAATCACCGTATATTTTTGTCAAATATTCATCGGGATTTGCATGACAACTTATTTGTAAACTTTCAAATTCTAGTAATTGCGGTTCCCCAAACACTTCTTTTCTTGCGAGTTCACGTTCTCGATAGGAACCCAAGACATTCCCGACCATAGTACTAGTCTCGTAATCATATTGTTTGATGATACTTTGCAATTTTTTATTAATTTTTGAAGTGTTTAAAAGTTTATTTAATTTTAAACTTTTTGAAACTTTTACAATCGCATTTTCGAACGAGCCTCTATCTCTCTCATGTATACGATCGATAACAGAAATTTTAGATAAAGCACGATAGAATTTTATTTTATTCGTATGCAACCAGTAATGGATTCCGTCTTCTGGGTAACCATCTAAGGGAAAGATATCAATAAAAGGACTACACCATTCATTACCAAATTGAATTTGGATTGAAGTATCCATAATCGAAGTATTACCTAGATTATCATCGTGAAGTCTTAAAATAACACTTTCAGGAAGCTCTTGTTCACAAATTGTCAAGAATTTTTCATAATCTTTTCTAGGCATTCCTAAATCCATATCATCATCCCATGGGATAAATCCTTTATGACGAATGGCACCGAGTAATGTCCCACCCAAGGCGTAATAACGCAAATCATGTCTTTTACAAAGATCGATATAACTTTCTAAAAGTGTTAACTCTCCTAATTGAATTTCTCTCACTTTATTCATAGAATCATTTCGCTCCATCTCTCATCAACACTACTTTTACTGTTTTTAATAAAATTTCGAAGTCTTTCCAAATTGTCCAATCATCGATATAAGCTACATCTAGTTTGACAACATCGTCAAAGTTGGTAATTCCACTTCTACCACTAATTTGCCATAGCCCAGTAATGCCTGGTTTAAAACTCAATCGGCGTTTTTGTTCAGGTGTGTATTTTTCGTATTCATCAACCGTTGGAGGGCGAGTCCCTACTAAGCTCATGTCCCCAATCAGTACGTTCCAAAACTGTGGCAACTCGTCAATACTAGTTTTACGTATAAAGCGTCCAATTTCTGTAACTCGAGGATCATTATCCATTTTAAACATACCACCTTGCATGGTATTTTGATCCATCAATTGTTGCTTGATTTCTTCCGCATCTACCCTCATAGATCGGAACTTATAAAAAGTGAAATAGCGACCATTTTTACCGACTCGGGTTTGAGAAAAGATTGCTGGTCCACCATCTTTTCGAATCATTGGAACAAGGACTATACTTACAAGTCCACAAATGATTAGCCCAACAATTGCTCCTAAAATATCAATGATTCGTTTGGCAATAATATGACTCGGTTTATATAAGTTTGTAGAAAAAGTTACTACATTTAAACCAGCCATCTCATGAATTTGCTTATTTCTACCTAAATTTTTATCAAAGGCATTTAGATTGACTGTAACATCAATTCCCATTGTTTCAAATTGTGAAATAATGCTACCGATATCATAATCCTCACTAGGTAGGTTTACAAATACTTCGTCTACTACCTCATGAGTTGCATAATTAATGAGGTTTTCTCGAGGAATAACCGTTACTTTACTGTGTTTAAAATCCGGTTTATCTAGTACACTTACAGCAACAAGTTTTCCGCCAACATCACTTGCAGTCAACAAGCGGTCTATCACTTTCTCAATTCGAGATGTCGCAGTAATCAAAATGATTTTACGACTTCCCTTTAAATTATGGTTAAAATGGACCCAATATTTTTTGATAACAAAACTCAGAAAATAATTAAACACTCCGTACAAAGACAGGAAGTAAATCATACCCCTTCTAGAAATCACAAATTGATTTTTCAGAAAAAAACTAGAAAAACTAATCAGCAATGCAAAAAAGATGATGTATTTTACTATTTCTATCAATTCGGCGGATTGACTACGTTTAAAAAAATCCTTACCGTAGCCACTGATATAGAAGGCTGCAAAATGAAGAAAATACAGAACAAAAACCGTTTTTGCAACAATTTCTGTTTCAGATACAGAGATTAGTATATAAGCTAATATACTGACCAGTATACTCTGTATAAACGCTAGAGTTACGTTGTAGAAACCCCTTCCTTCCATTTTTTTCTCCCTTATTACCTACTTATTTCTTTCCGTAGGAACCGTAGTTCCCATATGATCCGTAAGAACCATATTTTTCAAGCTGAATATTAAATTTATTCAGAATAACTCCTAAGAATGGTGTTCCTGTTTGCTCTAACTGATCTTTCGCTTTTTGAACTTCTCTCCGTTTTGTTGCAGAGGCTTCAGTCACCAGGATAGAGGCATCACATTTTTGTACGATAATAGCCGCATCAATGACAACTCCTATAGGGGCTGTATCTACAATGATATAGTCAAAATATTTGCGTAAAGTCTCAATCATCGCTTCAAATTTTTCACTTTGAAGAAGAGCAGTTGGGTTTGGTGAGACAGCACCTGATTGAATGACAAACAAGTTTTCTACGTTTGTTTCACACAAACCATGAGATAGATCTTTGGTTCCTGATAAGTAGTCTGTCAAACCTGTAATTTTTTCTCGAGACTTGAAGACACCTGACATGACTGAATTACGAATATCGGCATCGATAAGGAGTGTCTTATAACCTGCACGCGCGAAAGCCCAAGCTATATTGGTTGAAGTGGTCGACTTCCCTTCTCCAGGTCTAACCGACGAAAGGGCAATCACTTTGAGGCCATCTCCACTCAACTGGATGTTGGTCCGTAGTGCGTTATAATACTCCTCAGCTTTTTTTACAGAGTTTAATCGTTGTTGTGATAATTCTAACTTTGCCATATTTCCCTCTTTACTTTAATTTCTCAAGATTTGGAATAACACCTAAAAGCGAGAGGTGCATCACTTCTTCGATATCTTCTGGACGCTTCACTCGATCATCCAACAATTCAACTAAAAGCACGATAACCGTGACGAATCCTACACCTGCTATAGTGGCCATCATTGTATTGCGACGAATATTTGGTGAAGATGGCGATGTTGCTGGTCTTGCTTCCTCAAGTGTGGTTACATCCGATACTCTTGTTACAGAAATGATTTTCTGAGCCGCTACTTCTCTGAGCGCATTGGCGATACGACTCGCTTCCTCAGGGTTACCATCTCGAACTGAGATGGATACGATACGCGTATCTGCAGGAACTGTTACGGAAACTTTCTTCCCAAGAGTTTTCGCATCCATCGTTAATTTTTGATCAGCCACCACTTTTTCAAGAACATCCTGAGAAAGGATGATTTCACGGTAGTCTTTTACCAGATAAGCACCTGCCTGCAAATCTTGGTTGGTCAAGCCAGGCTTATCTGCTTGGTTACGATTGACAACGTAGATGCGGGTAGTACTGGTGTACTGAGGTTTGATCACAAACGAGCTATAAGCAAAAGCTACTAGGCCTGCTATTATTGCAGTTAAGACGATGAGGAATTTACGTTTCCAAAGCACTTTTACCAATTGAAATACATCAATTTCAATTTTGTCTTGTTCTTTCATAATTTCTCCTAAATTAGTTGGTCATTTATAATGTTTGATGGGTTTGTTTCAAAAAGCTCACGAGCTTTTCCTGCTCCGTATTTTTTAGCAATAAGCTCATAAGCTTCTTTCATATAAGGCGGACGATTATCCAGATTATGCATATCGCTAGCCACTACATGAACTAAGTCCTTGTCCAAGAAATACCTAGCACGTTTTTTCATAAACTTGTAGGTGTCTCCGAAAATACGTGGCTTCAATACACTCGAACTATTAATCTGCATATAGCAGCCCATATTGATGAGCTCTCTAACCTTTTTCTCATCGTTTTCCAAGGTGTGATAGCGCTCAATATGAGCAACCACAGGTGTAATCCCTAACATGAGAACTTTGGATAAAGCGCTATGAATGTCTCTGTAGTGCGTATTCATACTAAACTCAATCAAAGCATAACGACTTCCATTGAGTTTTGGGATGATGTTTTGTTCAAGTTTCTCTAAAACATCACTTGAAAAATAAATCTCAGCTCCGTACACTATCTTCAAATCCGGTGCAATTTCTTGAGCCAACTGTTTGACTTCGCTAAAATTAGCTGCAATTTTGTCCTCTGGTGTTTCAAACATCCCTTTTCTACGATGAGAGGTCGAAACAATAGTACGAACACCTTGTGCGTAAGCTTCCTCTAGGAGAGCCTTGCTCTCAACTCTATTTTTAGGTCCATCGTCAACATCGAAAACAATATGTGAATGAATGTCAATCATCTTATTTTCCTTCCATGGTAGCCTTAATGGCTGCTTTAACAGCTTCCAAGCTTGTTGGATCGATTTCTAACATGTAAAGATTGCTATCTGGCATGGCGTAAGACGGAAGACCCATACGTCCAGTCCCTTTCAGATCTTGATTGGTAACGGTATATTTTCCACCGCTTGCCAACTGAGTATTGACAAGACTAACCATTGTTTCTGGTGGCATATTGGTCTGGATCGAATCCTGCAAGCTTTGAATAATGCTGTCATAGTTTTTCAGAGATTCCGCTGAAGTCAATTTCTGGATAATAGCCGCAATGACTTTTTGTTGGTTACGACCACGATCACCGTCACCATTAGCAAGCGAATAGCGTTCACGAACAAATCCCAAAGCTTGCTCAGAATCTAAATGAACATTGCCAACTGGGAAATGGTATTGTCCGTGACGCGATGTGAACTCTTGGTCGTTATAGACATCCACGCCTCCGAGAAGGTCAATCAACTTCAAGAAAGACGTGAAATTGAGACGGGCATAGTAGTTCAAGTCGATACCATAAAGATTTTCTAAGGTATGGATAGAAGCATCTACACCATAGATACCTGCATGCGTCAACTTATCGTTTTGGTTGTTTCCCCCATCTGCAATAGGGACATAGGCATCTCGAGGAGTTGTCGTCAAGAGAATCTTCTTAGTATCTTGATTCACTGTCATGATGATATTGACATCTGAACGGGAAACAGAACTGATAGGACCATAGGTGTCAATACCGCTGATATAGACATTGAAAGAATTTCCTGTAACCGCCTTAGGTGCTTCCACTTTCTTAGTCAAATCCTTGGTATAGATTTTCTTGATCTTCTTAGCGTAGTCAGGATATTCCTGTTCAATCAGATTTTCAAAGACGCCGTTTAAGACAATCGCTTTGGTTTCTCCGTCTAACAAACTCTTATAGGCTGCTAGGTAAGAAGAAGCTTTCTCGACTGCCAATTCCTTGCTTTGAGTTGTTTTAATATCATCTATCAATTTTTGGATATTCTCAGCATCTGTTCCTGTTGGAGCAGTTACACTGGAAAGCTGAGAAACATTATTGATTTCACTGTCTGCTAGCACGGCCACACTCATAGTGTAGCTTGAATAATTTGACGTTGCATTAAATTGATTGGCAATACCGATAAAGCGATTTACAGCTACCAAAGCTAGAGAGCTGAATAAGACCGATAGCAATAGCACTATCAAGGTAAAAATTTTGGCTTTTTGTTTTACTATCAGCAACAGAGACAATAAAGCGATAAGAACTAAAACAACTGCCAATATAACATTAAAATAGCTAACTGCTAAAATCTGATATCTAAAAATCAGAAACAATAAAAAAGAAGCAAGAACAGCATAGATTAGCAACAAACCTACATTTAAACTCTGCTGGAACTTACTAGATTTTCCTTTTTTAATACGTCTATTTTTCATGGAACACCTCTTCAAAACATTTTAATTTAATTATATCATAAAATGCCTCTTAAGGCTATCAATACTGGTCAAGGAAGCGCTTACTTTTTTGAAAGCATTTGCATTTTTTATATTTACTATAGTTTTTGATGCTTTTTATGTTTTCAAAACACAATCAAAATAAAAAATAGAGCTTTTGAAAAGCTCTATTTTTTATTATTTAACGTGACTTTCGAATTCTTTTTGACTCTTTTCGACTGAATTTTTACGTTCTTGTTCCCATTTGGCTTTGGCTTCGTCAAATTGAGCAGTTGTCACCACTTCTGTTTGCAATCTCATATACTTGTAGTTGCTTCCAGTTCCTTTAATACCAACTAATGAGTAAGCACGTGTAAATGGTGTCACGCGTGTCACCGAAGCCCCACCACCATTTGACACAACTGGGATTAGAAGAGAACTATCAATCAACCAAGCTTGTGCATCTGCATAGTTTTCATAGCGTTTAGCAACATCTGTATTTTCTGCATCTGCTGTTTTTAATTTTTGAGTATATTGGTCCAAACCTAGACTAGTAATCTTACCTGCGTCTTTGCTTGGATCAAGTCCTAAGATTTTGAGATAGAATCCATCCTCAGCATTGAAAGGATTGAGGTAAGTTGAAGGATCTTGGTAGTCAGCTGACCATCCATCCAAGTTCAAATCATAATCATGATCTGCTGGAGTTGGAGCTTGAACCGTTGCATTTGTATAATCATCCGTAGACAATTGGATAACATCAACCACAACATTTTCAGAACCAAGTGTTGATTCGATTGATTGCTTGATTGAGTTTGTTCCTGCAAGCAAGGTCTTATTAACTTGATCCACTGGCAAGTCCAAATGAATTGGGAAAGTTACACCTTGGTCTTCTAATTCTTTTTTAGCCTCTGCAAACTGAGCTTGTGCTTTTTCTTTATTGAAGTAGCCGTCTTGAGCATCTTCAAGATTCATATTTGACCATTGTGTGCCATAGTTGACCAATTTTGAAGCAACTGTTTCACCAAAAGTCTTGTCACCTACTTGCACGAAAGTTGGTGGCACAAGCGTGTTACGAAGAGTATTTTTAGCCGCTTCTTCACCGTTTGATTGAGCTGAGTATGCTGTACGGTCAATAGCAAAGTTGATGGCCTGACGGAAGTTTTTATTCAAAACTGCAGCTTGAGTTGCCTGTTTTTGATCGTCGCTTGTTTTCGCAGTGTGGTTATAAGCACCACGGTTAACGTTAAAGTTGTAGTACCAAGATGTCGCATCTTGCAAGCTATAGACGATGTTGTCCTTGTATTTTTCCTTGGTCTTCGCAAAGTTCGAACTGTTTGGATAAACACCTGCAGATGAGTAGGCACCATTTTCGAAGTTACGGATTGTCAAGTCTTGGTCTGAACCGTCAAAGTACGCCAATTTTACCTTTTCAATCGTTACTTTTTCTTGATCATAATAATGTGGATTCTTCACATACTCAATAGATGACTTAGATGTAAAATCTCTTAACAAATATGGTCCGCTATAAAGAATGCTATCAGGTTTCAATGTTCCGAAGTCTTTACCTTTAGAAGCTAGGAATTCTTCATTAACTGGGAAGAGGATGCTATTAGTTGTTTTAGAGTTCCAGAATGGTTCTGGACGTGTCAAAGTATATTGGACAGTGTAATCATCTATAGCTTTAACACCAACATTTGAAAAGTCAGTATTAGCACCTGTTACATAATCATCCAAACCCTTGATAGAGTTCTGAATCAAATCGAGAGCTTGCCCCTTGTTGTCAGCAGCGTATTTGATACCAGTTACAAAGTCTTGTGCTTTAAGGGGAGCGTATTCTTCACCGTCAGCTGTAAACCACTTGGCATCCTGGCGAAGTTTGTAGGTATAAGTTAAACCATCCTTCGAAACACTCCAATCTTCTGCAAGAGCAGGAATGAGATTCCCATAATTGTCATTTTCAAGCAAACCATCTACTAAGTTGGTAATCACACTAGTATTGTCACCAGAATAATCCAAAAGGTAGTTGAAGGTTGTTGGATCTGCACCAAATGTTGACGAATAGGTTTTAGCATCTGTTGCGGATTTCCCACATGCAGTCAATAAGACCGCAGCAGCAAGTGTCAATCCCGCTCCAATCAATCGTTTTTTGAGTTTCATGATTCAACTTCTCCTTATATGTTAGGTTTTATAACATAAGATGATTTTATCAAATTTTATCCTAAAAGTAAAGTTATTTAATTTTTTGCTACCCGTCACTAAGATGAAAAAAAGAAAGAAACCCAGCATAAAAACTGGATTTCTTTCAGTATTGTACAGATTATTTAACGTGGTTGGCTAACTCTTTCTGATACTTGGCATTAGTTTCAATTTTCTCTTTTTGCCATTTCTTGAGAGCTTCTTCGTATTCTTTAGCGGTTACAATATCATTTTGCAACTCTAAACCTTTGAAGACAAATGGATCACCCTTGATTCCAACCTGAGAGTAGGCTTTTGTAAATGGCACTGTACGACTCACGGTCGGAGAACCACCTGAAGATGCTACAGGGATGAGGAGTGAGCTATCAGATACCCAAGCTTGTGCTTTGGCATATTTTTCATAGCGTTTGTTCAGATCGCTCGTTTCAGATGCTGCATCGTCCAAGAGCTTCTTGTATTCATCAAGTCCAACTTGAGCCATCACTTCTGGATCTTTACCTTTTGTAATACCCAAGTGTTTAAGGGCAGATCCCTTCTTAGCATCTAGGATATTGAGATAGGTAGCTGGGTCTTGATAGTCTGGTCCCCAACCAGTTCCGTTCAAATCGTAGTCTTTTTGAGAAGGAACCTTGGCTTGAGAAGTAATACTCATTTTTTCATTATCAGTCATTTGAAGCACATCGATGACGACATTTTCACTTCCAAGTGCTGCTTCGATAGACTGTTTAAGAGAGTTGGTTTGCTGTACAGCGATGACATCTGTTTGCTCAACTGGAATATCCAAGTGAATAGGGAAGGTTACACCCTTGGCTTGCAATTCTGATTTTGCTTTTTCAAAGGCAGCTTTTGCTTTTGTTGGATTGTAAAGAGTATCCTTACCATCTGTCAACGCTACATCTTTCCACTGGTCTCCGTATGTTACCAATTGCTCTTGAGCCAGTTCACCGAAGGTCTTTTCACCAACCTGAACAAAGTCATAAGGTACAAGACTGGTACGGATAATCTTGTCTGCACCCTCTTCACCATTCATCTGCGCAGAGTATGAATGACGGTCAAGGGCAAAGTTGATTGCCTGGCGGAAGTTTTTATTGAGAAGTGCTTCTTTTGTAGAAGTCTTTTGCGCTTCGTCTGTCTTGGCTGTTTTATTGTAAGACTGACGATTTACGTTGAAGGTAAAGTAATAGCTAGTCGCTTCTTGCGGGCTATAAACAATTTTGTCGCCGTATTCTTTCTTAGTTGAATCAAAGCTTGAACTAGTTGGGAAAAGGCGTGCTGTTGTATAGGCCCCTGATGCAAAGCTACGAATCAATGATTCTTGGTCAGAACCATCGTAGAAAGTAAGCTTGACGTGGTCAATCTTAACATTGTCTTTGTCCCAATAATTTGGATTTTTTTCGTACTCAATGACTGATTTTGAAGTGAAGTTCTTCAAAATATATGGTCCATTGTAGAGAATACCTGAAGGAGCTGCTGCACCATAATCTTTACCTTGTGAATTTAGGAATTCTTCATTGACTGGGAGCATAGTCGCTGTTGTTACCTTAGAATTCCAGAAGCTTTCTGGTTGATTCAAGGTATATTGAACAGTGTAGTCGTCAACTGCTTTGACACCGACAGTCGAGAAGTCATTTGTTTCACCGCTAACGTACTCTGCCAAACCTTTGATAGAGTCTTGGATAAGTGTAAGGCCATCTGACTTACCATCAGCAGCATGCTTCAAACCAGTCACAAAGTCTTGAGCCTTGACCTCGGCGTACTCTTCACCTTCAGAAGTATACCATTTGACACCTTTGCGTAGCTTGTAGGTATAGGTCAAACCATCCTGTGAAACCGACCAATCTTCAGCAAGAGATGGAATCAAGTTCCCGTATTTGTCATTTTCCAAGAGTCCGTCGACCAGGTTAGCGATGACGTCTGATGTCGAACTTTTACTAGTTACGCTATAGTCCAATGTTGTTGGATCAATGGCATATACATATGAAAATGTTGTAGGAGCATCTGCTTTTTTCTCAGTCTTGCTACAAGCTGCTAAAAGAAGAGCTGCACTCATCGTTATCCCTGCTACTGCGAGCAACTTTTTCGATTTCATCGGTATTCTCCTTTAAAATACTATTTTTCACCATTATACCCTATTTTTTTATAAAAGCAAGGGTTTTCATGGCATTTTTTAGAAAATTCAAAATAATATTTTTTAAAGAAATTTCTATACTTATTTTAGAAAAAACTCAAGCATCTTAGATACTTGAGTTTTTAGGTTTAATTGTCTAATTCGACACAGAATGCATCCCATGGGGCTAGTCTTAGTTGTTCGAGTTTTTCTTGAACCTCGGTATTCGCAACTAAGATTGATTTTAGAACTCCATCAAAGTGAAATTCTTGTTCTTGACTTGAGAGGTTAACGACTACTAGGAAACGGCGTTTCCCATCCTTGCGAATATAGGAAAAGATTTTCTCAGCTGTTTCTAATAATTCAAAGTCAGCTTGAACCAACCAGCTGTTCTCCTTGCGAAGTTGGACTAGTTTTTGATAGGTATAAAAGATAGAATCTGGATTTGCTAAAGCCTCTTCTACATTTATCTTCGCATAGTTTGGATTAACTCCCAACCAAGGCTTCACATTTGAAAATCCAGCATAATCGCTAGCATCCCATTGCATTGGGGTACGGGCATTGTCTCGCCCTACTGTACGAATACTGTCCATAATTTGCTCGAGTGGAACACCTTGCTCAAGCGCTTCTTTGGCGTAGTTGACAGACTCAATATCTTCAACTTGCTCCAAGCTTTCAAATGGGAAATTGGTCATACCGATTTCTTCACCTTGATAGATATAGGGTGTCCCTCTCATCAAGTGAAGTAAAATCGCAAAAGCCTTGGCTGACTTCTCACGGTATTGGCCTTCATCACCCCAGATAGAAACGATTCGTGGAAGGTCGTGGTTATTCCAAAATAGGGAATTCCAGCCCTCTTCAACTCCTAATTCTGTCTGCCATTTATTGAAAATCTCTTTTAATTTCCCAACATTTAGCTCTTTTTGGTACTGCCACTTAGGTTGTCCTTCCTGATACTGAAGACAGATATGTTCAAACTGGAAGACCATAGACAACTCTTGACCTTCTGGATTCGAATATTTCTTGGCCTCTTCTGGATTTGCCCCCCAAGTTTCCCCTACTGTCAAAAGGTCTTTGCCGCCGAAAGTAGCCTGATTCATTTCCTTGAGGTAGGGATGAAGCATGGGACCATTGTTGACAATCTTCTGGTCAGGTATCTTCCCAATCATGTCAATAACGTCCATACGGAATCCACCAATCCCTTTATCAATCCAGAAATTCATCATCTCATAGATTTTATGACGGAGCTCTTCGTTTTCCCAGTTGAGGTCTGGTTGTTTCTTACTGAAAAAGTGTAGATAGTGTTGACCCGATTTTTCATCATATTCCCATGCAGAACCACTAAAAGTAGAGGTTAAATCATTGGGTTTATCTCGCCAAATATAGTAGTCACGTTTGGGACTTTGAGGATTTTCACACGCTTCAATAAACCAAGCATGCTCATCGGATGTATGATTGACAACCAAATCCATAATGATTCGAATATCTCTTTTTTTAGCTTCAGCAATCAGCTCGTCCATGTCTTCCATGGTTCCAAAGATAGAAGCAATGTCTTGATAATTGGCAATATCATAACCATTGTCATCCATAGGGCTATCGTAAACTGGCGAAAGCCAAATTGCTGTAATCCCAAGCTTAGCTAAATAATCTAACTTGCTAGTAATTCCAGGCAAATCACCAATTCCATCCCCATTACTATCCTTAAAACTTTTAGGGTAGACTTGATAGACTACGGCATTGTGCCACCATTTTTCTTGCATCTTTTCACCTCATTATTTTAATAATCTATGGTCTATGATAGCGCTTTTCATAATTTTATGCAAGCGTTTGCTTTATCTTTTTTTCTTACTTTTGTGACTCTCTAGTTTCTTATCTTCTATTTTTTTTATATAATAGAAAACAGAGGTAAAAAAATGAAAAAACAAGCTTTTAGTTCTGAAAAATATTTGAATCTGCAACGCGACCATATCTTGGAACGCATCAACCAATTTGACGGCAAGCTCTACTTGGAGTTTGGAGGCAAGATGTTGGAGGACTTCCACGCTGCCCGTGTCCTTCCTGGATATGAGCCGGATAACAAAATCAAACTCTTGCAAGAGTTGAAAGAACAAGTCGAGGTTGTGATTGCCATTAACGCTAGCAATATCGAGCACTCAAAGGCTCGTGGTGACTTGGGTATTTCTTACGACCAAGAAGTGCTTCGTTTGATTGATAAATTTAACGAATTGGGAATCTTTGTTGGTTCTGTTGTTATCACACAATACGCTGGTCAACCTGCTGCAGATACATTCCGTAATCAATTAGCTAAAAATGGGATTGACTCTTATCTCCACTACCCAATCAAGGGTTATCCGACAGATATGGACCATATCATCTCTCCTGAAGGTATGGGGAAAAACGACTATATCAAAACGAGTCGCAATTTAATTGTCGTGACTGCTCCTGGACCTGGTTCAGGTAAGTTGGCAACTTGTATGTCTAACATGTACCACGACCAACTGAATGGCATCAAATCTGGTTATGCTAAGTTTGAAACCTTCCCAGTATGGAACCTTCCACTGCATCATCCGGTTAACTTGGCTTATGAGGCTGCTACTGCAGACCTTGACGATGTCAATATGATTGACCCATTCCATCTACAAACTTATGGAGAAACTACCGTCAACTATAATCGTGATATCGAAATTTTCCCTGTTCTCAAGCGTATGCTCGAACGTATCTTGGGTGAATCTCCTTATGCATCTCCAACTGACATGGGTGTAAATATGGTTGGTTTTGCAATCACTGATAACGACGCTGCAGTTGAAGCATCAAAACAAGAAATTATTCGCCGCTACTACCAAACCGTTCTCGATTTTAAAGCTGAAAAGGTTGCTGAATCTGCTGTCAAGAAAATTGAACTTCTCATGAACGACCTTGGTATCACTCCAGCAGACCGCAAGGTAGCTACAGTTGCTCGACAAAAAGCTGAAGAAACAGGCGGACCAGCTCTAGCACTTGAGTTACCTTCTGGTGAAATCGTCACTGGTAAGAATTCAGAACTCTTTGGTCCGACAGCTGCTGCTGTGATCAATGCTATTAAAAAGTCAGCTAACATCGATGCTGAAACAAAATTGATTGAACCAGAAGTGGTGAAACCAATCCAAGGTTTGAAAATCAATCACTTAGGCAGTCGCAATCCACGTCTTCATTCTAACGAGATTCTCATCGCTCTTGCAATTACAGCTATGCAGAATCCTGATGCAGACCGTGCTATGAAAGAACTCGGAAATCTCAAAGGTAGCGAAGCTCATTCTACGATCATCTTAACGGACGAAGATAAGAATGTTCTCCGTAAATTAGGAATTAACGTAACCTTTGATCCCTACTACCAATACGACCGTTTATATCGTAAGTAGATTGAAAACTAGTAAGAACTTCTTATCAAGTATCACCCCTCTTCGATAGACTTCGAATCTCTCTTAAGGGGTGACTTTCTTTTATGCTAGAATTCTGACAATCTCCAATTATCTTCTTTTCTAATTATTCTAACATTACTTCGGGAGTTTATTAAAAATGAGAGAATTACTCAGTCAAAAAGAGCAAAGGCAATTAAAGATTTTAGAATATTTGTTTGAAAATCCTGATTGGATTTACCTGGATGATTTATCTAAAACCATTGGACACAATGCTCGCATCATTAAAAGTGATATCAAAGAATTACGTGAAATCTTTCCTGATTTTGATATTCGACACTCAACTGCGGGGATTATGATGGTGAATACGAAAAATAATGGCATCGAGCGAATTTACCAATATTTTTTACAGACGTCTGAGTATTTTCAAATTTTAAAAGCATTTTTCCTGTTGGACAGCCCCTTTACCTATGAGCATCTTGCCGAATTTCTGGATATTTCCCTTCCTTCTTTGAGAAAGAAAATTGCGGATATCAATAAGACACTTGATGGAACTTACCGCTTTAAGCTCAAGGTAACCCCAATCTCTATTATTGGAGATGAAAAAGATATTCGATTTTTCTTCTCCCAATTTTTCCACGAAGCTTATAATTTTCTGGACTGGCCCTTTGAGGAGGTTAAGGAAGAAAATATAAATGATTTTGTCTCTTTCTTCATCAATTTGGCGAAATTCCCTGCAAAATATCAAAATCTTTACCAAATCAGAACGCAGGCTACAGTCGATTTGCACCGAATGAAGAGAGGATATTTCGTTCAGTTATCGAAACAAAATATTTCCTGGTTAAATCCTATTTTCGACCAACTACCCGATTTTCAGCATCAGTTACAAGAATTGGCCCAAGGACTTAACATTGATATCAATCCGGAAAATCTCTATCAAATCTTCAGTCCATTTGCTGAACCTAGCCTCTTCTTCACAGTCGAAGACTTTCTAGCTGCTCGTCAATCTGACGAAAAAGTTAATTTGTCCTATCATGCTGCACGAGACATTCTGGACAACTTAACTCGAAAATTTGGCGTCCAATTTTCAAATACGGATACTTTAATTTGGAACTTGCACAATACTGCCTTACTCGAGCGAAGAGAAATCAACTCCGAATCGATCATTTCACAAAATAAAGACTATACACTTGGAAAGATTAAAAAATTCTTCCCTAATTTTTATGAAGCAACAGTCTTTGAAATGATGCGCTATAAGAATATTATGGGACAAAAGGAGAAGATACCTGCTCTTTCTCACCTGATTTACACCCTATTTACTCACGCAGAGGGGCTTACAGATCAATTATTTGAACATAAAAAGAAAGTCAAAGTCTTAGTTCTCAGTGAGTATGACTTTGCTCATCCAGAATTTTTGATATCTCTCTACGAATTCCATACTTCAAATAACATCCAGTATGAAACTTGGGATAAAGAAACCCTAAATATCGAAGAAATTAGGCAAAGTGACTATGACGCTATTATCACTAATTTTGATATTAAAGAAATCGATAATAAGCGAATCATGAACATTAGCCGACTATCTATCCTGCAAGTTGTCAACGAACTCAATAAGAATTCCATGCAAGATTTATAATTTTAAAAACCTCCTAGAAAACATCTAGGAGGTTTTTATGAATCTCTGTTTTTCTCAAGAACCATGAGCCAATCACATTATTCAAAATCAACAGTCTTATTCTTAATCACAAGCTTGGTATGAGCTGTTATATATTGTCGGTCAAGGGTTGTTGTAACTTCCCCTTCACCATTTATAATATGCCAAGCTCCGTCTTTATGAACAACCATAGCAACTTCTTGTTTGTTTTTATCTTCATTCTTAACAGCCAAGGCATAGGCGTCATCGACCCCTTCTAGCAAGAGTTCTTTGTTGCTACTGAGTGTCAGTAGATAATAGGCTCCATCTCGAACACCAATATCGTATTGTTGATTCACAAATATGGTTTTGTCGTAGCTAGGTCCTGGTTCAGAAGTTCCTGATCCATTCCCAAGAATACTTTTAAAAGTATCCTTTTGTTTGTCTGACTCTGCCTGTTCTTGGGATTTGATAAATTCCTGAACTGCAGCAATCTTTTCACTCTCTTGTTTCTTTGAAGCTCTCATTTGATGAATCACGACAGTTCGAATCAAAAATGAACTGGCAAACAGGAGTCCTATGATAGATGAAATTTTCCCCTTTTTCATTTCCGCTCCAATTTCCTTATACTTCACTATTTACTACTTTTCTATAGTATAACAAGATTTTGCTAGGTTGACAAGAAAAGTTGGAGTTTAGGAGCAGGACTTCCTTATTCTACTGTTACAGACTTGGCAAGATTACGTGGTTTATCCACATCAAGTCCACGGTGGAGGGTTGCAAAGTAAGCGACCAATTGAGTTGGCACGACCATTGAGATTGGTGAGAGGTAAGGGTGTACGGTCGTAAGGACGATGTCATCTGTATCTTTGGCAACATTCTCTTCTGCGATGGTGAGTACCTTAGCGCCACGCGCTGCTACTTCCTGGATATTTCCACGGGTGTGGTTGGCAAGGACTGGATCTGACAAGAGGGCCAAAACAGGTGTTCCTTCTTCAATCAAGGCAATTGTTCCGTGTTTGAGTTCCCCTGCCGCAAAGCCTTCACATTGAATGTAAGAAATCTCTTTGAGTTTGAGACTGGCTTCCATAGCTACATAGTAATCTTGACCACGTCCGATGTAAAAGGCATTGCGTGTTGTTTCAAGAAGCTCACGAACCTTGCTATCAATCAATTCTTTTTCTGAAAGGGTTGACTCGATAGACTGAGCCACGATAGACAACTCATGAACTAGATCAAAGGCTTGCGCTTTAGCATTGCCATTTGCTTCTCCGACTGCTTTTGCAAGGAAGGCAAGGGCTGCGATTTGGGCAGTATAAGCCTTAGTTGATGCTACGGCAATTTCAGGACCTGCATGAAGCAACATGGTATGGTTGGCTTCACGTGACAGAGTTGAACCAGGCACGTTTGTCACTGTCAAGCTTGGAATCCCCATTTCATTGGCCTTAACCAAAACCTGACGGCTATCAGCTGTTTCACCAGATTGACTGATAAAGATGAAGAGTGGTTTCTGGCTGAGAAGTGGCATCCCATAGCCCCACTCAGAAGAGATTGCAAGTTCAACTGGCGTATCTGTCAATTCTTCCAACATCTTCTTAGAAGCAAACCCTGCGTGGTAAGAAGTTCCAGCTGCAAGGATGTAGATACGGTCTGCCTCTTGAACAGCCTTGATGATAGCTGGGTCTACCACTACTTGACCAGCCTCATCTGTGTAAGCTTGGATCAACTTACGCATAACTGTCGGTTGCTCATCAATTTCCTTGAGCATGTAGTAAGGGTAAGTTCCCTTACCGATATCAGACAAGTCAAGCTCAGCTGTATAGCTGGCACGCTCACGACTGTTGCCATCATAGTCCTGAACTTCGACACTATCAGCCTTAACGATTACCAACTCTTGGTCATGAATTTCCATGTATTGGTTGGTTTCACGAATCATAGCCATAGCATCAGAGCAGACCATGTTGTAGCCATCTCCAAGACCAATCAAAAGTGGTGATTTATTCTTGGCTACATAGATGACATCTGGATTTTCAGAGTCAATCAAGGCAAAGGCATAAGAACCACGAATGATGTGAAGGGCTTTTTTGAAGGCTTCGAGAACTGATAAGCCGTCTTCTTCGGCAAATTTCCCAATCAAATGTACGGCGATTTCCGTATCTGTTTGTCCCTTGAAGTGGTGTCCCGCAAGGTATTCTTCCTTGATTTCAAGGTAGTTTTCAATCACCCCGTTGTGGACCAAGACAAAACGTCCAGTCTCAGATCGGTGTGGGTGAGCGTTGTCTTCCGTTGGTTTTCCGTGAGTAGCCCAACGAGTATGTCCGATACCAGTTGTTCCCTCAACACCTGCAGTTTTAGCAGACAATTCTGCAATACGACCAACAGCCTTGACTAGATGGTTTTCAGCGCCACCTAGAACAAAAATCCCCGCAGAATCATAACCACGGTATTCGAGCTTTTCAAGCCCTTGAATCAAAATATCAGTTGCATTTGTGTTTCCAACAACACCAACAATTCCACACATAGTATATACGACACAGACAAGCTGTGCTTTCCCCTTATCGAAATTGGTATAGTCTGATTTTCTGTTTTTAGAATCAGTGAAAACAGTATATACTTGTTTCTTTTACTTGTCAAGAATAAAAATTGGTATAGTTCAATCGCTTTTAAACCACAAACAAAAAACCATTCAAGAAATAGCTCTTGAATGGTTGGATACAACATTATTGTTACAATAAAATATATGTACGCCTAGAATCTTTACTGATGATTTTGCCTGAGTCCCAGATAGACATAGGTTCGAGTACGTGGACAATCTTTTTCCATCCTCACCCTAAAATAAAATCGATGTTCCCTGCCATCCTTGGCATTTTCCTTATTCAAGACAAAGTAGTCCTTTTGATTGATAGCCATGGTTCGCAGAATGTCGTCAATCAGAAAAGTCAGGGGTACATTCATGGCAGAGTATTTTTGAAAATCTTCCTCAAAACGAATATAGTCGTCCGAAAAATAATCCATCTGCAATTTGTTTTCATAGAGCTCTTTTCTAGTCATAGACTTCCTCCTGACAAAGTTGGATTGTGAGAATGTCATCTACCCTTATTAATCGATAGCCTTCATCAGTTCTAAGAGAGATTTCTTGAGGAGATAATTCTCTTACTTCACCCAATATGGTGCTTTTATGATTTTTCTCCTTGACTACAAAAGAGCCTTTTAGTCGCCCAACGTAGAGCTGGGAAAGTAGCAACAACTTCTCGACTGAATTCAAATCTGTCGACAAGTCGACACGATTTTTTTCTGCACTGAGTGAACTGGTATGCTCCGATAGAAAAAAGCCCATCCACTTCTGCATGCCTGGATCTTGATAGTCCCTCGCGGATTGGAAGGGCAAATAAGAGCGATCAATCATTTTAGTCCATCTAATCCTCCAGCAGAGTGCCCTCCGATCAGCTTACTTCTGGCAATACTTCTCGACGCCTCCTCTAAAGCAGTCGCCTTCAAGAGAGAAGTAAAGCCGAATTGTTCTCGAATGGAATCAATGGCAGTCTGGAGCCTTTCTTCTTTTTCTAGCTTGTCAACCTCATCAAAAAGGGAAATCAACGCAAAGGATTCGTCCACAAATCCTGAATAACTAACGGCAACACTCCTGACAGCCCCAGAAGTATATTTGCTATGAAATAGTTTCAACACATAGCTGACCAAAAGACTGGTATTATTGGTCGGCTCAACCTTCATCTGGGTATGGATGGAGCGTTTTTGTTCCTGCTTTGAAAATCCAAGATGGATAGACACCACTGTTGTCTTCTTTCTGGCACGTCGAAGTCTGATAGCCACCTGCTCAGCCATCTCTCGAAGGATAATTTCGATGTCTCGCTGCTTGACATAATCTCTCGGTAAAATTTGCGAATTCCCCAAGCCGTGAGATTTGGCTTTATAGGTCTTGTGAACATTACTCTCATCAATTCCATTGGCATGGAACCACAAGCGAAGTCCAGCTTGGCCGAGTTCCTTCTTCAGGTCATCAGGATTGCTATTGGCTAATTCCTTAATCGAATAGATTTCCAAGCTATTCAAGCGCTTCTCCATCTGATGCCCAATCCCCCAGAAGTCGATCATCTTAGAAATGTTCCAGACCTTCTCTTCCACATCCTGATAAGACCAATTGGCTCGCATGGTCGGTGTGTGTTTGGCTTCATTATCCAAGGCCAACTTAGCAAGCAAAGGATTGGCATTGGACATACCGACTGTCGAGTAAATTCCAGTTTGCCGCCAGATATCACGCTGGATACGAGCCGAAAGCATGTCCAGCTTGTCTTTACGAGAAATCTGCTGGTCCGGAACAAAATAATTGAGCGAACTGGTTAGGTCAATAAATCCTTCATCAATTGAATAAGGATAAATATCATCTGGACTGCCATAGTTCTGAAAAATTCGCTGGATTTCCATATTGACTGCGATATACTTATCCATCCGAGGAGGGACAATGACGGTCACCCGAGCCCAGTCTTCGATAAATTTCACATAGTCTGGGTCTGTCCGTAAGCCTTGTTTTTTTGCATTGTAGTAGGAAAATTTGCGCGTCTTGATATCGAAGGGGAGGTCATAGGCACGGCCTACATTTGCTTTCCCAAAGACCTTTTTGAACATAGGCGAGGAGGCAAGAATAAGCCCAACAGAATTATCCGCCCGACTCATGACACAAAGGGAGGTTTTAAGGGGATGGAGTCCTCTTTCCACACACTCAACACTGGCATAAAAGGACTTCATATCGACAAAGGCAATATCACTTTGGGGCTCTCTGGAATAATCAAAGTAGCCCATAGACTATCCCTCCATCGGTACAAAATTACCTACGATAATTCCCACAATCCGCGGATCTTCTTCGTAAGAAATGAAAATATCCTTGTATTTAGGATTGATGGAGACCAAACGCAAACCATCCTCTTCTCGATAGACCCGTTTGATATAGGTCTGGTTATTGCAAACCACTGCATAGACAGCGCCATCATAATCAAATCCTGTCTCACGAATCAAAGCCACGGAACCATTTTGATATTTGGGCTCCATAGAATCCCCTGATACCCAGGAAGCAAAATCATGAGCCATTTCTTCATTGAAATAAACCGTATCAAAGTTTCGATCATCATAAACCGAAGCACCGATACCAGCCGACATGCGTTCATAAACATGATACTCGAAAAGTTTTTCTGGCATACCCGTCACCTTCTTGGCTTGTTCTTCTTGAGCCAGATCGCGAGCATAGACCACCACCTTCTCTTTCCCTTGATTGGAAAGGCTATTATAGAGACGGACAATTTCGATTTGGGTGAAATAACCTTTTGGCACTTTTAAAATCTCTTCTAGCTGTCTAACCTTTTCTTCGGAAGGTTCCTTGACTCCACGCTCCCAAGCCGAATAAGCCTGAAAACTAATCCCAAGCTTCTCTGCAATCTCTTTCTGTGTTAGCTTTAACTCTTTTCTCCGAGTCTTAAGTTTTTCTGGTTGGTACATGTTTTACCTCCTAGCGTGATGTTTTCATTGAAGGTTGACTCTATTTAAAAAATTCAACTATTTTGGTTTAGTTTTATTATATAAAAAAAGTAGACGGATGTCTAGTGGAAAAATCTAATGTTAAAGCATGCTTGCTTCATCTTCATAACATGATCATGACTTACAAATAAAGAAGAAAACCATCTCAAATTTGATGAGATGGTTGGAATATTTAATCTACTTTATAAAAAACTTGTTCCGAACTCGTTGGAGCAGCTTGACCAGCAATCAGCCTATTTTTACTTGGATCAGAATCAACCCACTTCATAGTAGTCCCAGCAGGATAAATAATCATACCAAATCCTGTATTACCAGTTCTAACACTAAAGTTAATACTTCCATCATTACCTATACTCGATTTTTCAATGTTTCCACTGTTTACTAATCCATTTTTATCGAATGTAAATTCTTGGCCCAAACCATTTCTCCATGTTCCAACTAGAGTAGAGAAATCACCATTTAGAATGGCTTGCGCATCTATTTTTTGTGATTTAGAGTGCGCTTGCTCTTCTTGTGTCGAAAGTTTTTCCTCTGTAGTCGTCACACTATCTTGAGAAGTTGTTAAAGCAGTGGTTGTCGTTATACTTGTTGTACTAGTCGTTGTCGTACTAGTAGTAGAAACCTGTTCTGTTGTAGTATTCACTGCTTCTGCATCTTGCTTCTTATGATTAAAGAAGAACAAAGAACTTATCAGTACTATAGCAATTACGCAACTTAACAGAATCAAAATCCAATTGATACCTTTTCCTATTTTCATTTATAACTCCTTAATATTATTCGTATTTAATTATATCATACTGAACTTATACTAGGAAGAATTTGTATAAGATAAAGACTATTGGGGTGAATTTTGTATTTTTGAAACAAAAAAGACATCCAAGAGAAAATTCTTGAATGTCTGTAAATGTTGATAGTATCGTATTGATTAACGTTTTGAGGCAACTGACTTTGTCATGTTGCAGCCACATTTGTAAGCGACTAAAGTCGCAACAACTGTGTCAATTGCACCAATTTAGTAAAAAGTACAAAAAAAGAACACCCCGAAAGGTGCTCTTTGTAAGTATAGTCATTCTTTCGAAGAACGTTTACTAAATTGTGATGCTTTACGAACTTTTTTCAAGCCTGGTTTGAAAAGTCTGGCTTTTAGGACAACTCAAAATCACTCGATAGCAAGCGTCAGAAGAGTTTCTTCTGATTTTAATTTCAAGAAATAGGAATAGATGTATCTAAAATAGGGAAATTTCCTAATTCAGAACTTTCAACCCTATCTTCCTCCTTCTTATCCTAATAAAGTTTGTAATATTGGAATAACAACGATAAATAGAACCGTACTTAGAGTCACCACATTCGTCGAAAATTCCACATCTCCTTTTCCTTGATTCGCAAGAATTGGGAGAACGGCTAGAGCTGGCGTAGCAGACTGAATCATAAAGGTCTTAAATTCAGCCGTTACCATATTTGGGGCAAAGAACTTCAATACAAGAAGCATGATTAGGGGAGCTAAAATAAAGCGTCCAACCAAAGTGACAATTGTATCTTTATCAAAACGAATCGTATTCAAGCCTGCCTTTGCAAGAACAATACCGATATAGACAAGAGATAGTGGCGTTGTTAAACTACCAATATAAGTCAAGGTGCTTTCCGCAAAACTTGGAACAGGAAGACGGAGCACTAAAAACACGAGGGCTACGAGAAATCCCAATAAAGGTGCTGGGAAGAGCTTCTTCCAATTAAATTTTTGAGCTTGCTTTGAAGCCCCTTCTTTGCTATCCGAGGTCATTAGATAGACACCTAATGTCCAAGTAGAGACCGTATTTGTAATATAATACACCAAGAAGTAGGGAAGGGCTTGATCTCCAAACAGAGCTATGTTTAAAGGTAAACCAATAAAAATGGTATTGGCATTCACGAAGGTATTAATCATGGTTCCTCGACGGCCCGGGCGCACTCCAAAAAGTTTCACCGCTATAAATGCCATTAGGTAACCGAGAATGAAGGCGATAAACGTATACAACAGACCGCCAGACAAGCTAATTAATTTATCTAACGTTAAATATTTAAGAACAGAGGTAAAAATTGCCACTGGCATGGCCACATTCATAATGAGTTTAGATAAATCATTTCCAAAACTCTCTTGAAACCAACCACGGACTTGTAAGAAGTAACCTAGAATGATGATGACGATAATAGGTACAATACTCTGAATTGAAGTTAAAAAGATTTCCATAGTCTCCCTTTCTATATGTCATAGCGTATAGTTGAAGGTGTACGAAGCATCCAGTCGCACTCGTACACCCCATTTCCATTTACTTATTTATAGGTTGGATACCATTTCAAATCACGAACTGCTTTGGCCATATCTGTTTCCTTGGCACGCGCAAGACCTTGTTCTTGCGCTTTTTTAGCGACTGCTTCTGCTACTTTAATAGAAACATCTGCTACATACTTGAATGGCGGCAAGACAGGAGCTCCCGGTTGACCTGGATTGACAATACCACTCAACGAATGAGCCGCTGCTCCAATCATTTCATCTGTCAAAAGACTTGCTTCAGAAGCTAGCATACCTAGACCAAGACCTGGGTAAATCAAGGCATTATTGGCTTGACCAATCACATAGTCTACACCTTTATAAGAAACCGTATCAGCAGGAATTCCTGTTGCGACAAAAGCCTTACCATCTGACCATTCAATCAAATCTTTGGCACTTGCTTCTGCTAGCTTGGTTGGATTTGATAATGGGAAAATCATTGGACGTTCTGTGTTTTCACACATAGCTTCTACAATTTCTTTGGTGAAGGTATTTGGTTGAGTTGAAGTTCCTACTAAAATAGTTGGTTTAACAGTTTTAACGACTTCTAATAGATCTGTTAATTTATCAGCATTAGGAAAATCCGACCGTTTCTTCGCAAACGGTTTTTGCTGTGGTGTCAAGTCATCCATATCATCAAAGAGAAGACCTTGTTTATCCACCATAAAGAAACGTTTATAAGCTTCTTCTTCGGAAAGACCTTCACTCACCATTTCACGAAGAACACGAGAGGCAATTCCTGCACCCGCAGTACCACCACCATAGCAGAGATAAACTTGATCGGTTAATTTTTCACCACTAATATCCAGTGAACCAAAGATACCACCCAAGGTAACGATTCCTGTACCTTGGATATCATCATTAAAGGTAGGAATTTGTTTCCGATATTTCTCAAGAATATTGGCAGCATTAGAACGTCCGAAATCTTCCCAGTGAAGGTAGAGTTTAGGAAAGAGACGTTCTGCTGTTTGAACAAATTGGTCAATGAAGTCGTAGTAACGATCTCCGCGGACCCGTTCGTGACGATTTCCTAAGTAATTAGGATTGTTACGAAGTTCTTCACGGTTAGTCCCGGCATCAATGACTAAAGGAAGGACCATCGAAGGATCGATTCCAGCAGCACCCGTATAGACCATCAATTTCCCAACAGAAATATCAACACCATTTGTTCCCCAGTCTCCAATTCCAAGGATTCCTTCTGCATCTGTTACAACAATGAGTCGAATCTCGCGATCTCCGGCAGCATTTTTCAAAGTGGCTTCAATATTTTCAGGATGATTAATATCGAGATATCCCGCATATTGTGGATCTACAAAGAGGTCACTATAGCCTTCTATGGTATCTGCAATGGTTGGGTCATATACAATTGGATTGAATTCTTCTAAATGTTGAGAAAAGAGGTAATAGAAAAGAGTCCTGTTGGTATTAAAAATTTCCATTAGGAAAAGACGTTTTTCCAGATCATTGACCTTTGTTTGCATTTGTGCATAAGTTTGCGCTGCTTGTTCTTCAATCGTTTGAACATAAGGTGGCAATAAACCAATAAGGCCTAGTTCCTTTCGCTCCTCTAAGGTAAAGGCAGTTCCCTTATTAAGGAAAGGATTGTTTAAAATATCATGTGCAGTCATAGTGCAACCTCCTTTTTACTTATATTATACCACTTAAAACGAATTATTCATGAAACTTTGTTGTTTATAAAATACAATCGGATACGCATATGTTATAATGAGTCCACGAGAACAATTTCTAAATAAGCTCTTTTATACTTAAAACATTATTATTGATGACACTTTAAGTTGTTTTATAAATTTCTGAACTTATCAAACTCTCGATAATTACTCTTTCCTAAAAGTTTCGACTATAGCAAAATAATCATAGAAATTGGCAATCCTAATCAAAATAAGCATCCTCTAGGTTTGCTATATAATACTTTGTATTTTTTAAGGTGTTTTTTTGTCATACAAAACTTGTATTCTATTTATATGACAACTAAAAACTATTTACAACAATATATTTCCCAAAAAGTGAAGTATTTTAGAACACAAAACAAAATGAGCCAGGAAGAACTTTCGGAACAAGCGGGACTTGGGCTTAAATATATCAACCAACTCGAAAATCAAAATGTGAATCTGACCATTCACAGTCTTGAAAAAGTAATTGACGCCCTAGAGATGACCCCAGAGGAATTTTTCAATTTTGATAGCCTTGAATCAACCTCTGATAAGACTGACAATCTTTCACTCAAAAGAATCAACATGAAGATTAAACAGCTTCCTATTGATAAACGAGAAAAGATGTTGGTCATTTTTGAAAATATCTTAGATAATCTTTGAGATTCCTGACTCACTTACATTTTAACCAGCGAATACTCGTATAGTCAACTTGTAGGATACGGATAAAATTTTTTTATCTGGTGATTTCCACTTATTTTTCTCCAATTAATGAAAGTGAGCCCATATGAATTTAAAAGATCTACAATATTTTTATGACCTCTGCCAGCTTCAATCCTATACGGAAGTAGCAAAACAACATAAAGTCAGCCAACCATCTATTTCTTATGCTATCAAGCGCTTAGAGGATTCCTTTAACTGCAAATTGATTCACCACGATCCCTCGCATCGTTCCTTCAAACTAACTCCTCAAGGGCAAATCCTTCTGAAGCATACTGAACTGATTTTATCTGAGGTTATTTCTACTCACAAAGAAATTAATCGCTCCTTGGCACAATACTCTACTGTAGGATTTCCTCCTATTATCGTTCAGTATCTCTTTGCTGCCTTAAACGAAACAGATAAATTCGATCTTTTAAAAAAGGTGCGCCCTATCCGCGGTGGCTCCGTGGAGTTATTAAACCTTCTCCTCAATGGAGACCTTGATGCAAGCCTACTCGGCTTGATTGAACCACTCAATCATCCTTCAATAGAGACACATAAACTCTTTCATAAAGAACTGTATGTCGTTTTATCTAAGAACCATCCTCTTGCTACTGCTTCTTCCCTCGCTTTTGAAAATTTAGTAGATCAATCCTTTATTCTTTTAGACGAACACTTTGTTCACCTGAAAGCTTTTGAACTACTTAATCAAAAGCATCAAAACAAGGCAGAAGTATTCTTTAAGAGTGACGACATTGTCATTATTAAAGAACTTTTAAAGAAAGGGATTGGCGTTAGTTTACTAGCTGATATCGCACTTTCTGATGAAGATGATGATTTAATAAAAATCCCTCTGATACCGGAGGACCAGATTACATTTACAGTTTATTACGCTTATCTTAAATCAGCTACACTGTCATCAGAAATAGAGGCTTTATTTAATCTCATTAAATCATATGAATAGAAAAAAACTCTAACTATCAACTGCCTGATAGCTAGAGTTTTTTTACATTATAAGTATTAGAGTAAAGTACGAAGAAATAGGATATTATCGACGAATCTTTTCATTTACCTAATACCCTTCAACCAGATTCTTAATTATCAATCTCAAGGTATCAAAAAAGCATCCCGTATATTCGATACGAAATGCTTTCAATAACTGTAAATAAGTTTTAACGTTTACTAAATTGTGATGCTTTACGAGCTTTTTTCAAGCCTGGTTTGGAAAGTATGAATTTCAGTTGGACTAAAAACAGCGTAATATCAAGACTTTTCTCCGCTTTTATAAAAGCGTTTTTCCAATCAAATTCAACTAATTTTATCTAAATGGTGTGGATTTTACCCCCAAAATTACAGAGAATGGAGCTGATAAACACTAAACGTTCACACCATTAGTTAAATGATTTTTTTCATCATTTTTCTTAGATGATAGAACTTCTAATTTATTTCTTATTCAAGCAAAAACAACCTGCTATAAGTAAGAAAGAGGAAGATACAAGAAAAACACGGCGTAAAAACCGATTCAGTTCATTGTCCTCAATCCTTGTCTGCTTCATTTTCTTTTACGAGATCGTTTTGTGAATCTTTTTCAGAGAGTTTTTGATCAATATACTTGTCAATGTTTTCATAAAATTCCTTGGTCGCTTCACTATCTAATGTTGGCGAGTTCTGAACTTGATTCACTTTCAATTGAACAGATTGAATACCGTAAGAGGCTTGTTTTTGGTGGAGTGTTTCTAATTCTTCTTCTGAAATCGGATCTCCAACAACCGTCAAGACCAATTCATTGTTACTTGACTTGTAGACTTGATTAATAACCGTATAATTGGCGAACTCTTTTCCTACAAACTGTTTGATCCCTTCTTTGCGCGCTTGTTCTATTGTCAGAGTAACTGCCGAATAGCTAGCTGGAAGAATCAACAATACAATCAAAGAAATCAAGCCAATTCTCATTTTAATGCTCAGCTCTTTAAATGAAGTTAAAGGAGATTTTCTCATCAAAATTCTTGTTCCAACAATGTTGGCTAGCATGATAAAGACACAGTTGATCAAGAAAAGATAGAGAGCCCCCAATAAAAATCGTACATTCCCATTAGCTAAACCATAGCCAGCAGTACAGATAGGCGGCATCAAAGCTGTAGCAATGGCTACTCCTGGCACGATATTGTTTGCTTCTTTTTTCCTTGAACCGATCACACCAGCAATCCCACCAGCAATAGCAATGAGGACATCCCAAATGGTTGGAGAGGTTCGTGCAATCAACTCGCTACTTGCATAAGACAAGGGAGAAATCCAGAAATACAGAGTCGAGACAAGCAAACTGACCAACACTTGAGTCAATAAAACCTCTAGAGATTGCTTGATTAAACGCGTATCAAAAATAGCTAAACCGAATCCCAGTCCAACAATCGGTGTCATGAGAGGTGAAATCAACATGGCTCCTATAATGACAGCTGTTGAATTCATATTTAGTCCGATAGAGGCAATAAAAATTGCACACATCAAAATCGCTGTATCTCTCAATCGAACATGAAGGTCATCGTATAATTTCTCACGGTATTCCCGTGTTGAATAATTGGCAGTCATTTGTCCTCTCCTCTTTCCTTATTTAAATTGGTATAATAATTAAAAATAACAGCTGATAAACAGCCAAAAAATATGAGCCCATAAATCGTCAAGAAGACACTGGTAATCCTTCCAATCAAGGTCACAGCTAGGAGATCCCCGTAGCCGACAGTCGTCGAAGTCACAAAAGCATACCAAAGACCGTCTCCGTAATTTGTGATAGCAGGTTCAACTAGGAAAAGCACGCCTCCTGACCCAAAAACAAAGGTCACAAAACTCAGAGCAAACCGAGTAAAACCCGTAACCTGCATAATATGCCATAACATTTTTAAACGTTTCATTTGTTCTCCTTATTCATACTAGCTCCTGACCGAGCCGTTTTTTTCCAATAATCAAAGTGAAGATAGGACATGATCTCCATCAGAGAAAGATAGACAAACTGATAGATCTGATTTAAGCTGATTATCAACTGATATTGTTTGAAAAATGACTGGAAGAAAGACCAGATATGACTGTCTTGAATCAGTCCCTTCTTAATATCAGACAGGATATTAGCTAAAGCTCCCAAGGACTGAAACGGTAAATCCTTGACATTTATATAGATCCGGTCCACCACATCATTCAGACTGGTATCTTGGATGGCATGAAATTCTCCAAAGAGAACTCCTGCCGCTCCAAGAGTAGAAACAAATTCCACCAAATAATTTCTGAGGAAATTTTCTCAACCTTTTCCCATAATGTGTTTAGTGCCATCCATAACGATCCCAACCAGAAAAAGGAAAGAAAACAAGCAAAGAAATTTTGCCGTAAATCCCAAAAAGCTTCAAGACTTGGTGTTGTTGGTTTTTCTAACTCTAAAACCAAGATGGTCATAATAATTGCTAGAACAGCATCTGTCAATACAATTAATCTGTCTTTCTTCATCGGATTGCATCCCCTTTCTTTTTTGTAACATTCTATCTTATCGCATAATATTGGATATTCTTTCATAATCCGACTACAAACAAAAATAAACCAAAAAGTATGTCCCTATTATACTATATTTAACTCTAGAAGTATTCATCCATCTAATTAATAAATATATCATATTTCACAATAAGTGAATACTATCAAAGATTCATCCCCTTTCACTTCATCATGTAGTGTTGCTTAGATTTATCAAAAACAACCAAATTTGTATTAATTTCAAGTATCACCTAGTTACAAAAATTTGGGGTGAACAGAAAAAGCATCCCGTATTTTTGATACGAAATGCTTTCAATAAGTTTAAATAAGTTTTAACGTTTACTAAATTGTGATGCTTTACGAGCTTTTTTCAAGCCTGGTTTCTTACGCTCAACTTTACGTGAGTCACGTGTAAGAAGTCCTGCGCGTTTCAATGAATCGCGGAAGTCTGGGTCTACTTGAAGAAGGGCACGAGCGATACCGTGACGGATAGCTCCTGCTTGACCAGCGTAACCACCACCTACAACGTTAACGAAAACGTCGTATGAACCTACAGTTGAAGTAACTGCGAATGGTTGGTTGATTACAAGACGAAGGTCAGCGTGTGGGATGTACTCTTCAACATCTTTTTTGTTAACAGTGATTTTACCAGTTCCTGGAACAAGGCGAACGCGTGCAACAGCGTTTTTACGACGTCCAGTACCTGCATATTGTGCTTGTGACATACTTTATTGTTCCTTTCCTTAGATAAGTCCTGAAATATCAAGAACTTCTGGTTGTTGTGCAGCGTGAGTGTGCTCAGCTCCAACGAATACTTTCAATTTCATACCTTGAGCGCGGCCAAGAGTATTGTGTGGAAGCATACCTTTAACTGATTTCTCGATCAAACGAACTGCATTTTTAGAACGAAGTTCACCAGCAGAGATTTGTTTCAATCCGCCTGGGTGGTTTGAGTGAGTGTAGTAGATCTTATCAGATGCTTTTTTACCAGTCAATTTAACTTTTTCAGCATTGATAACGATTACGAAGTCACCTGTATCAGTGTGTGGTGTGAATGTTGGTTTGTTTTTTCCGCGAAGTACGCTAGCAACAACTGCTGAAAGGCGTCCAAGAGGTACATCAGTTGCGTCAACAACGTACCATTTGCGTTCTACTTGGCCTGGTTTAGCCATGAATGTAGTTTTGTTCATGATTTCTCCTATATGAATGTCGTTTTTGTTTACAGGGCGGATGTTCCGGTCCGCGGGGTATTTGAAAGGTTCCGGGGCCTTACAAATGGGGTAAACAATACCGCCTACTATTGTATCAAAATTCTCAGATAAAAGTCAAGCGGTTGGGAAAATATTTTTTCATTTTTGCCAGATTCGTAGTCTTCTTTCACCCTTCTCCTCAAGCATTGTCTGAAAAGCCTTAGAGACTAAGTAAATGGCACAAGTCAAGAACAACGTAACAACTAGATAATTGATCAAATGACCGTGGTTTCCAACCAATGGTGGTTTTGTCAAAAATCCATAATCTCCACCCGTCATTAGATTAACCACAAATATCACAGCATTAAGGGAAGTTGTGATGACTAGGATTCGTTTGAAATCTAATAAACTGGCATCGTAGTCCTTCAAAAGATAAATCAAGGAATTTCCAAAGAGGGCTAAATGTCCGAAAATAAAGGACAGAATAGCGATGTGGGGGAAGGGATAGGGATCTGGCACTGGATAAACAAAGGCTGCCAATGTCCCAAAGGTTCCAAGCACAGCAAAGTACTGTTTGACTCTAGAGACTCCCGGGGTCAAAAGCACTACAAACATTGCTAAACGGCAATGATAAAAGGGCAGACTTTCTGTCAGAGGCATCTGGTTAACCAAATACCAACCGTAGAGAAGGATTAACTGGGTCGCCTGTAAAATCTGGAAAAATCGTTGACAAACTTTTTTATCACCATAACGATAGGCAAGAAATACAGTCAATGCCAATAAAGTAAATAGACTTCCATACCAAAGAAGATCAAATTGGGGTGGCTCCGTCGGCTGCGTGCTAAATAAAGCATCCCAAACATTCATGTAACTTTCCTCATTTTCATATAAGCAGGCCTCTTACTTATCTCTATAGAGCCTATCTTACATTTATTTCTTATATTTTTGTGTTCCAAAGTAGCTATCGGCCTTAAGATAAAGCAAAGCTTCTAATCAATATATTGTTCCCGCTCACCCTGATAAACCTGCCAAAGAATATCCATTTGTTCCTTAGTTATTCTTTTTTCAGATAAGGGAGGGAGAGCCGAAATGTCAAAAAATCCTAATTCAGCAACTTCTTGATTTTCTTGAAATTGTCCATCTAATAACTGACAGTCAAAGACGAACTTTGCATACTGCTTGTTCTGAAGTTGAAAGCGGTTGGTATCAAAAACTGCCAATAAAGAGCCTACTTCTGCCGAAAATCCTGTTTCTTCCTGAACTTCTTTTCGGATATTTTCCTTGGGAGAATATCCTACCTCACCAAAGCCACCAGGTAATGCCCAAGTATCCTCTCCTTGTCCTCTAACCAAACAAATCTTCTGGTCTTGAACAATCCATGCCCGCACATCCATCAAGGGAGTTGCATAGCTACCTGTTGGTTTTAAAATTGCAGTCAATTCCTCTTGATCGAGCTCTGTTTGATCCTGCAAGATACTTGATAAAATCTGCCGTAAATCCTCATAACGTTCACGGTCAAAAGGATCCTTGGTATAGGTCAGTCCAGTGTCAGTGATAGCCAACATTCTCTGAATAGCTTTAGCGAAATCAGTTGCACTCATTTTCTAAACTTTCTACTAGCTTGGCTAGATTCATAGAGTTCGAACCTTTAAGCAAAATCTGGTCATGTGCACCAAGACTTTCCTTGACCTGCTTAACCATAGCTTCAAACTGGTCTTCCTCAGCTGTTTTCTTGAAGTAGTAAACATGACCAATTGGGAACATTTGACTAGCTAACTGAGCCAAGTCAGCAATGTCTTCACCGTAGAAAATAACAGTATCAAGGACATCTGGTGAAATGCTCAAAATCATCTGATTATGGAGTTGAACAGACTGGTCTCCAAGTTCTTTCATATCTGCCAGAACTGCGAGTTTCTTGCCACCTTCATTGGCTGGAATGGCAGAGAAAGTTTCTAAAATCAACTTCATAGCTGTTGGGTTAGCATTGTAGACATCTGATAGGATATCCGCACCGTTGGCCGCTTTTTTCCACTCGGTACGATTGCGGGTCAATTCTAGGTTTTGGAAGGCTTGACCAATCTGCTCCTCAGTCACTCCTTCTTGCAAAGCAACATAAGAGGCAATCATGGCATTGGTCGCATTGTACTTACCTGTTACTGGCAAGTCGAGAGCCTGCTCCAAGAAATTAGCCTTGAAGGTTAAACTATCCTTACGCTCAATCAATTCTGTAATTTCGAGTTCTGCACCTGGGCCAAAACGAACCACTTTTTGGTCAGCAGGTAGATAATCCTCAACAATGGGATCAACCGGTGCTAACAGTAAGGCCCCCTTCTCCATACCATCAGCGATTTGCAATTTCCCTTTGGCAATCTCTGAACGGTCCTTGAAGAAGGCCAAATGAGCTTCTCCTACCAAGGTCACAATAGCTGTCTTTGGATGAGCTAGTTCAGATAAGAGATGGATGTCTCCTAGGTGATCCTGTCCCATTTCCAAGACTAACTTCTCAGTATCATCTGGCATATGAAGAACCGTGTAGGGAAGGCCAATCTCGTTATTGTAGTTTCCTTGCGTTTTGTAGGTTTTGTAACTTGTAGAAAGCAAATGAGCCAACATATCCTTGGTAGTAGTCTTCCCATTTGAACCTGTAACAGCAAAGACATCGACACCTGTCTTTTGAAGGTAATAGGCCGCAAGTGCTTGAAAGGCTGTCAAGACATCATCTACTAAAATGTAAGGATGACCTTCTACTTCCTTTTCTGACAGGGTTACAACAGCGCCATTTTCAAAAGCTGTCTCTATAAAGTCATGACCATCACGCGCCCCCTTTAGTGGCACAAATAAATCTCCAGGCCCAATCAAACGACTATCAAACTCAGCCTTGACTAGCGGGCTATCCGCATATCCTGTCACATCATTTTTTGCATCGACGGCACGCGCAACTTCGTGAATCGTAAGTTTCATGTTTACTCCTTTAAAAAGGGGCAGGGAGTCTTGCCCCGCCCTTATAGCTGTCTTTACAATAGGTGTGCTTCACGCTTATTAAAGCTTTCCTTAGCAAGATCAACCAAACGCTCAATTAGTTCTGGGTAAGGAAGACCCATATTGTCCCAAAGCAAGGGATACATAGACCATTGGGTGAATCCTGGCATAGTGTTGAGCTCGTTTAGGAAAACTTCTCCCTTATCTGTGTAGAAGAAGTCACAACGTGATAGACCAAGTCCACCAATCGCACGGAAGGCAGTTTCTGCATTTTTACGCATGACTGCTACTACTTCATCACTAATCTTGGCTGGGATATCCATAGTAATCTTGTTATCGATGTATTTTGCTTCGTAGTCATAGAAAGCTACATCTTTGACAACTTCACCAGGAAGCGTGCTCTTGACATCGTAGTTTCCTAAGAGACCAACTTCGATTTCACGTGCATTAACTCCTTGTTCTACCAAGACACGGCTATCGTACTTGAAGGCAAGCTCGAGAGCTTGATGGAGTTCCTCTTTATTTTCAGACTTAGAAATACCGACACTAGAACCCATATTGGATGGTTTGGTAAAGACTGGGTAGGTTAATTTATCCTCAACTTCTGCAATCTTAGAAGTCAAGTCATCCCCTTCAACAATCGCTACGTAAGGGACTTGGGCAATCCCAGCAGATTCCAAGACACGCTTAGTTGTGATTTTATCCATGGCAAGGCTTGAAGATAGGATGTTACAACCGACATAAGGCATTTTCAAGACTTCTAAGAAACCTTGAACAGAACCATCTTCTCCCATAGGTCCATGAAGAACTGGAAAAACAACCGCTCCTTCTTCGTAGATAGCACTTGGAGCAATTTTCTTGTCCCAATCAATCGTTTCATTGGTCATGAGACGTTCATCTTGTCCAGGAGTTTGGGTAAATTCTTGGGTTTTGATGAAATCACCGGACTGGCTGATAAAGAAGGTTTTGACTGCGAAACGATCATAGTTGACCGCACGCATGACACTCTCAGCTGACAATACAGACACTTCACGTTCTGCACTGCGTCCACCATATAATAAAATAATTGTTTGTTTCATATGATTGTCCTGTTTCTACTAGAATACTTGCTCTTTAGTATATCACATTTGTCTCTTTTTTTAAACTTGAATAGCAAAAAAGAGACTGGATTAAAAATAAATCCAGTCTCTTGATTTCTTATATATCGTATCTACTAGTTAATTGCCTGTTCTATATCCTTACAGACTAAAGTTCGGTACGGTTTTCAATAGCTCTTAGGAGTGTTACTTCGTCAGCATATTCGATATCTGCTCCGACTGCTAGGCCTCGTGCCAGGCGAGTAACCTTGATCCCTGCGGGTTTAAGTAGTCGAGAGATATACATGGAAGTTGCTTCACCATCAGCAGTCGCATTGGTGGCCACGATGACCTCAGAAACTTCACTCTCCATGAGGCGAGTCATGAGACTTTTCAGATTGATATCATCGGGACTAATCCCATTCATAGGGGAAATCAAACCGTGTAAAACATGGTAAAGCCCGTGGTATTCCTGGATATTTTCCATGGCAGCGACATCGCGGCTATCCTCCAGAACCAGAATCGTAGACTGATCACGGCTAGAATCCGTACAGATAGAACATGGATCCTCGTCTGTCAAACGTCCACAAATAGAGCAATAAGTCAATTCTCGCTTGGCTGCAAGGAGATTTTTTGCAAATTCATTGACATCGTCATCCGGCATCCCAATGGTATAAAAGGCCAGTCGGGTCGCTGTCTTAATCCCGATACCTGGAAGTTTAGAATAACTGTCAATCAGCTTAGCTATAGGTGTTGGGTAAAGCATGGCTTCCTTTCTAGTTCATTGGATGGTGTTGGTTGTATAGATTGATAATGTCGCGAGCAATTGCTGGCCCAACATTTTTGGTTAAATTGGTATTATGAGGAAAGACTACTGCAACTGCAATTTGAGGATTTTCTGTTGGAGCATAGGCCACGGCATTGGTATTATTAGCTTCTTGACCACCAGCTACATAGCTTTCAGCTGTACCGGTCTTACCACTGATAGAAACAGTGGCGCCATCTAAAAACGCCCGTCCTGTCGTAAGGGGACTAGTTCCATGCGATACTTGGTAAAATCCTTGGTGCAAGATTGCCATATCTGATTCAGAAATATTGACCTTGTTGATTTCCTTGGTATCTATTGCTTGGATTAATTCCCCAAGGCCACCCTTATCATTGTTGTCGTATATTCCCTCGACAATATGTGGAGCTAGACGAACACCATTGTTAGCAATAGTTGCAACGTACTGGGCTAATTGCATCGGTGTGTAGTTATCAAACTGGCCAAAAGCATTAGTTAAATAATTAGCCAAGTCAAATTTTTGGGGGATAAATCCTGTCGATTCATCTGGCAAGTCAATACCTGTAGAAGCACCCAAACCATACTCACTAAAAGTCGCGCGTAGTTTTCCCATGGCAGACTCAAGTTGGTTGGTTTTGACTGTCATATTTGGTTGATAGGTCTGACCCATCATTCCTAGCGCAGTTTGAACCATGTAGGCATTAGATGAATATTCTAGAGCCTCAACGGCTGTAACCGGGAAGGAACCGTAATAAGGGGTATACCACGAATTGATAGGAGCAGAACCTTGGAAAACGATTGGTTGGTCTGTCAAGGTTTGGTTGCCTGACAAGACCCCATTTTCCCAACCGGAACTGATGGTTGCCGCCTTAACGACAGACCCTGGTACAAAAACATTGGTCACTGTCCCTAGTGAGTCTGGTGTCAATTCACCAGTCTCCAGATTATGCTTCATCCCTGACATTGCCAATACAGCACCTGTCTTAGGATTAAGGGCTACTGCATAAACGCCTTCTGAGTATTTAGCACCACCATTTGCAAGTTCAGAATTGAAATAACTCTTCAAGAGGCTATCAACACTATCTTGGAAGGTCAAATCAATGGTTAATTTGATGTTTTTACCCTTGCTACCTTCTTCGATATTCTCTACGCTCTCCATATCTCCGTGCTTGTCCAAATGGATTTCCTTGATCGTCCGTTTACCTTGCAAGACTTCTTCGTATTGTTTTTCAAGGTAAGAAGTCCCGACACGGTCATTAAGCGAGTAACCTTTTTTCAAATACGCATCCACTTCTTCTGCTGGAAGTCCGGATTTTTCACTAGAAACAGTTCCAACAATAGATGAAAGTGAGGTTTCTAAAACCTTTCGATCCCATGAAGTAGAGATAGAAATACCTGGCAATTTCTTAGAAGCAGATGCAATCAGAGCTACCTGCGTATCCGTCAAAGGATCGGTTTGGATATTCCCCGTCGCAAAATTTTCTACTGAATTGAGTTGGCTAAAGAGGTAGATTGCCTTCTTTTCATCATCAGAATAGTTCAGCTGATTCGCTGCAATACTCTCAGCAGCATTATTATAGAGTTCAGATTCAGAAAGTTGATTGCCATCTGAATCATACCGTTTATCTTTTGGAAGAGCTTCGACTGTCTTCTTATAAACTTCGGTATCAGCCAAATAGTAGTCAGCCATTTGACGGTCAGTCAACTCTGGAGAAGTAACTGTTACGTAGTCCAACAATTTTTTAGAAATGTCTTTTAGATCAGCTGCAGTCATCTTGTTGCTTCGTGTGAAGGAAACAACTTGCTTAACGGTATTTTGAACCAAAGGCTTTCCTGCCGCGTCATAGATTTCTCCACGAGCAGAACCCATAGTTACACGAGTTTGACTAGCAGAAGCTAGTTTGTTTTCGTAAAAATCCTTATGAAGAACTTGCATATAAAGCAAACGACCAATAATTGCTAAAAAGAGCAAGATAACGATTGCAAATAACAAATTAAGCCGTGTCGGTATCGAGTGGCTATTGAATTTTCTCATACACATCAATCTCATTTCTAATCAAAATCACACTCTTCATTGTACCATAATTTAGGTAGAAAATTATGGAAAAAGAAAAGACTTTTCCTTTTTGGTCCAAAAAGTATTTTCTATGATATAATAGAGGTAAGCGCTATTTTATTTGTTAGATTTGTCAAAGTAATTTTGGCAAATAGCTATAAAAGGAGTTCCATGAATAAGCAAGATATCTCTACGATTATCGACCTTCACTTTGAAGAAATGACCGATTTAGAGCAAGAAATTGCCCGCTATTTTCTGCAGGCAGATACCATAAATGATGACTTATCCTCTCAACAAGTCACGCAAAAACTTCATATTTCCCAGGCGGCGCTCACTCGTTTTGCCAAGAAGTGTGGTTTTAAGGGCTATCGAGAATTCATCTTCAAATATCAGCAACAAAAAGACACTCTTTCTGCTCCTCAACAGGATATGAATCCTTTGACTCAACGAGTTCTCAGAAGTTATGCAAATGTGCGAGAAATTTCTCAAGGATTGATTGACGATGAGCAGTTGGAACGTGTAGCTCAGATGATTGACCAATCAGAACGCGTGTATTTTTTCGGAACAGGAAGTTCTGGTTTAGTTGCACGTGAGATGAAGCTACGTTTTATGAGATTGGGTGTCGTCTGTGAAGCCTTAACCGATCCAGACGGTTTTGCCTGGACGACTAGTATCATTGATGAAAAATGTTTGGTCTTTGGTTTTTCCCTCTCAGGAACAACACCGTCTATCATAGACAGTTTATTAGATGCCCAGGACATGGGAGCCAAGACGGTTCTATTTACAAGTGCACCGAATAAGGATACTCAAGCATTTACAGAAACCATTTTGGTCGCAAGTCAAAACCAAGCCTCTTATATTCAACGAATTTCTGCTCAGATTCCAATGCTGATTATCATTGATTTACTCTACGCTTATTTCCTAGAGATTGATCGCGAAAGTAAAGAAAAAATCTTTAATAGCTATTGGGAAAATAATAGACTGAATGGTTATCGTAGAAATACAAGAAATAGAAAGCCCTGAAATTGAAAACAATTCAGGGTTTTCTGTTTGGAAGAACGTTATCAATAAAAGAAGGAGTCCACAATGGGACTCCCTTTTTTAGTGTTTCAAAACACGTTCTTTGATTTAGTCTCTGCTAATCCTTCATCTCTTTTTTGAAGAAGAATAGCATCATTCCTGAAACTAGAGTGAGGGCAGGCAAGAGAGCTGAACTGACTTCTTCTCCTGTTGCCGGTAACTGTTTGCTAGCAGAATCTGCTACAGTTCCCTTCGCCTCTAGCTTGTCTTCTCCCATTGGTTGTGGTGCAGGAGTTTCTACATTTGTTGGTGCATCTGATTGAGGTGCATCTTTGTACACTACTGCATAGACACCTAAATGTGGAGCTACAAATTCAAGGGATGAACCTTTTTGTTCAAACTTCACTTCCTGCAATTCTTGATTTGCATTCATAGCATAGACATTGGCTACATCAGACGCCACAGCAACTTGAACAAGGGCTGCACCTTTCAATTGAACAAGTTCTCCTTTCTCATTCTTCAATTGAATTTGATAAGCATCGAAACGGCGACCTTCCAAGACCTGGTTAGCAACCTTATCGACCTCTAGAACAGAACCACCATTGAGGTCCCCTTCTCGAGCAATCAGTTTCAAGTTTGTTGATGAATCTTTCAAGACCTTCAATGTGCTATCAGTTGATGGACTTTCTTCCTTGGTTCCAACTTCGACGATGCGGTCTTGGGCTTCCTCACGTTCAACCTTAAGAACCTTACGGTTGTCACCATCGACTTCTACATAAGTCGTTACTTGTCCGTCTTTTCCTTCAGAAACAACTTGTTCCTTACCTTTAGCTAAATCAGCATTCTCACGGCGAACAGTCTTGAAGGCGATTGGTTCTTTCTCTACTTTTAGATTTGGTAGATTAAAGTCCAAATTCATAACGCCTTCTGTTGGCACAGCAGTTCCTTCTTGCGTACCAACTTCAAGGATGCGATCTTGAGCTTCTTCACGTTCTACTTTGACAACCTTACGATCGCTACCATCAACTTCTACATAGGTCGTTACTTGACCTTCTTTTCCTTCAGAAATGACTTGTTCCTTACCTTTAGGTAGGAGAGAATTTTCACGACGAATCGTATTGAAGGAAATTGGCTCTGTCGTTACTTCAAGGCTTGGTTGAGTTACACTCAATTCTTTAACACCTTCAGTTGGAAGATTTGAGTGTTCCACTTCTTCTTCTGGCTTACTTGGCTCCTCTGGTCTCGCAGGCTCTTCTGGAGCTGGTTCCTCTTTTGGTGTCGCCTGAAGATTGTTGATAGATGCCAAAGCGTCTTGCAAGGCCTTATCTACTGCATCCTGAGTTTTGGCTTCTTCGATAGCAGCTAAGGCTTGTTCTGCTAGTTCAACTAGTTTCTTCTTAGCTTCCTTGTCATCACCCAACTCAGCTGTTTTACTTTTAATGGCTTCGGACAAGCTTGCCATAGCTTTATCGTAGTCAAGCTTAGGCTCTACTGGTTTGCTTGGTTCTTCTGGTTTTGCAGGTTCTTCTGGCTTGCTTGGCTCCTCTGGTTGTGTTGGCTCCTCTGGTTTTGCTGGTTCCTCTGGTTGTGTTGGTTCTTCTGGAGCTGGCTCCTCTTTTGGAGTTGCTTGAAGCTTATTGATGGATACCAACGCGTCTTGCAAGGCTTTTTCAACAGCATCTTGAGTCTTAGCTTCTTGGATAGCCGCAAGAGCTTGTTCTCCAAGTTCAACGAGTTTTTCCTGAGCAGGTACATCATCGGCAAGTTCTGTTGCTTTTTTCTCGATAGCTTCAGTCAAATCTGCAATCGCCTTATGGTAGTCAATCTTAGACTCTTCTGGTTTGCTTGGCTCCTCTGGTTTGGCTGGCTCCTCTGGTTGAGCTGGCTCCTCTTTCGGAGTCGCTTGAAGCTGATTGATAGATGTTAGAGCTGCTTGCAAAGCTTTATCTACTGCATCCTGAGTCTTGGCTGCTTCAATAGCAGTAAGAGCTTGTTCTGACAACTCAACTAGTTTCTTCTTAGCTTCTTTATCGTTTCCGAGTTCCTTGCTCTTGTTTTGAATAGCCTCTGCCAAACTTGCCATAGCCTTGTCGTAGTTTGGTTCTTCTGGTTTTGCAGGTTCTTCTGGAGTTGGCTCTTCTTTTGGTGTCGCTTGAAGACTGTTGATAGATGCTAAAGCTACTTGCAAAGCTTTATCTACTGCATCCTGAGTCTTGGCTGTTTCAATAGCAGTAAGAGCTTGTTCTGACAACTCAACTAGTTTCTTCTTAGCTTCTTTATCGTTTCCGAGTTCCTTGCTCTTGTTTTGAATAGCCTCTGCCAAACTTGCCATAGCCTTGTCGTAGTTTGGTTCTTCTGGTTTTGCAGGTTCTTCTGGAGTTGGCTCCTCTTTCGGAGTCGCCTGAAGACTGTTGATAGATGCCAAAGCTGCTTGCAAGGCCTTATCTACTGCATCCTGAGTCTTAGCTTCTTGGATGGTTGCCAAGGCTTGCTCTGTTAGTGCGACTAGCTTCTTCTTAGCTTCCTTGTCATCACCGAGTTCAGCTGTTTTTCTTTCAATCGCTTCGGTCAGACTTGCCATAGCCTTGTCATAGTTTGGTTCTTCTGGCTGATCTGGTGTTGGCGTATCATCTGCACCGTAATTTCCCTCCTTATCAAGGATCGTTTGCAAAGCTGTTGCTGTTTTCAGAACTTCTTGTGCATCGGCATCACTTGCTGAAAGTTGCTCAGATAATTTGTCCAAGTTTGACTTAAAGGCTTGACGTGCCTCTGGAGTATTCTTCAAGCTTGTCTGGTCAAACTTAACCAACTCATCCTTCCAGCTCTTCATGGCTTGGATTAACTCTGCTTTGGTATAAAGAGCACTATCTTCACCATGAGTGATGAACTGGTCAACTTGGATACCAATATTTCTAGAGGTATCATTTAGTTTTGGATCCAATTGCAAGGTCACAGCATGCCAACCTTCTTCTAGCCCAGTCAAACGAACGAGAGTCTGATCGCCTTGACGTGTAGTAGCTGTACCACTGAAGTATTTCTTACCATTGTATTCAGACGCATTCCCTAAGCCATCTTGATACTCAAGTTCTTTACCATCTAGAGTAACCTTGTAGATACCATGCCCAGGATCAACAAAACCTTTGATTTCAAGACCTGTTCCGTAGAAGTAGGCTGTTACACTAGCATTTTTCTTTTGCTCGTCATTCAATCGACCGAATGATGCCCAAGACTCAGTGTTTTGGTATTTACCTGAAGAATTGGTTTCATGGTTCCAACCTGGGCTATAGTCAAGCTGAGTTGCTTGATCGTCATAGATTGTCTGGTCTTTTTGGAGTAATTCTGCCTTCATCACTCGAATCGTAGCTTCTGAAGCAAAACCAAGAAGGGCATTGTCAGAAACGCTAGTCATTTTCACTTTGAAGTCAAAGATTGAATCAGCTTGCTCTGTAAAGTCGATTGTTGGAATCGTGATTGTTTTCTCAGTTTCACCGTCTTGGAAAGTCAGGTCAGCGGTTGTATCCTTGTAAACTTTACCGTGAACCCCTGTTCCTGGCTCTGTTACAACATGAACTGTTGCAGCTCCTTTGCTACCACCAACACGTTTGATAGTTACAGTAACTGGTTGGCCTTTTTGAACTTCATAGGTTGTTTCTTTCAACTCAAACATACCTTTACCAGCATTATTGAGCGTGTAGATACCTTCAGTTGCAATAGCTTTGCCAGTTTTGTTAACGAGTTTGATGGTATGTTCACCTGGAGCCAAATCATCTGTTTCATAAACCATCTGGCTACGTTTACGAGATGCATTATTGGTTTGCACGTCTGCAACCTTCTGACCATCTACGTAAACTGACATTTCACCGTGGTTTGGATCCACTGTAGATACTACATATGCTTTTGTTCCAGTGAAACGGTAGGTGACGCTAGCATCTTTTTGGTTTGTCCACATAGATGTTCCGCGGATACCTTCAGATTCGTCATACCAAGTTGTATTTTCTTTATCAGCTGTTGTATTTGAATGGTAATCCAATCCTAGAGGGTAGCCGTCTGTTTTCTCAATACTGCTTGGTGTCTTATAAACAGAGAAGTTTGTCAAAATAGGTGTCGCTTGTGCACCAGTAATGGTCACGCGAATCTTTTGTGCTTCTACTGGTTGACCTTGGATAAGGCGACGATAACCAACAGTTGACCCTTCCCCGTATGGTACCCAACGTCCATTGAGCTCAACTTCAACCTTGAAGCCAGAGATACGTTGACCTTTAGCGATATCTTCTTTGAGTTCGACTACGTCAAAGCGTCTCTTTTGACCAAGATCGACAGTAAATTCACCCGTTTTAGCATCATTTGCTGGTGCCCAGCTGGTATCATCCTTACCATCTGTTAGGTGGCTTGCTTGATACAAGTGATTCTTACGAGTAGAGCTTGCAGTAACTGTTGCACCCTTAGCGAAATCAGTCGCATACATTTGATCCAAGGTTGCTCGGAATTCTTTCAAGCGGGCGACATCTGCATCTGCGAATCTACCTTCTTTATTTGGTGGAATATTGAGTAGAAGTGGCGTTCCACGACCAACAGACTTGAAGTAAATATCCATCAAATCTTTGATTGATTTTGGTTGTTGATTATCATGGTAGAACCAACCTGAACGGATAGAAACGTCTGCTTCACCGACTGAGTACATATCTCCTTCTGGATCCCCATGATTGAGATAATCATTCTTCACATCGTCGGTGATTTTAGCTTTCTTGACTTTATGCCAAACTGGATCTCCAGCGATTCCACGTTCATTACCAATCCAACGGACGCTTGTCGGTTGAGCAGAGAAGATAGCGATATCCCCTTCAGCTTTCTTGATGTACTCGAACCACTTGTCAAAGGTATAGGTTACTTTTTGAGCTCCGCTACCACGCGCACCGTCCATCCATACTTCGATGAATTTACCATTATTTCCGTATTTAGGATTGCCAAGGATTTCCTTGAGTTGGTTAAGGTAGTATTCGTTGTACTCTTTTTCAGTATTCACGTGATAGTTTGGATTATTTGCATCCCATGGTGATAGGTACACACCCATATTCATGTCATACTTAGTTGCTGATTTTGAGATTTCTTCAAGAAGGTCACCCTTACCATTTTTCCATGGACTAGCAGCTACGGTATGTTTTGTATATTGAGAAGGATAGATGACAAATCCGTCATGGTGTTTCACAACCATGATTGTTCGTTTGAATCCAGCGTCCTTCAATGTCTTAATCCACTGGTCTGTATCAAGGTTCGTCGGGTTAAAGTTTTGAGGATTTTCTCTACCGTTCCCCCACTCAGAGTTAGTATAGGTATTCATACCATAGTGGATGAAGGCAGCTAATTCTTCCTTGTGATAATCCAATTGAGCCTTGCTAGGCAGTGGACCGTAAGCAGCAATTTCTGTTTCTTCATCTTTTGGATCAGCTACTGGAGTTACAGGAGTCGCTGGTTTTGGATCTTCAATCTTTTCGTATTCAAAAATAACTTCATTCACCCCTTTATGCTTGATAGTCGCTTCTTGGCTCGCATTTACTGGACGATAGCCTTCAATTTCTTTGGCTTGGAATCTATGAACAAAGGAAACATCGTATTCCTTACCTTCATTATTGTCCACATCTGCAGTTGCCAACTCTTTATCAGAGTCTTTCAAGCGATAGTGAACTTCAAAAGAACCTTTATTCACTTTATAAACCACCTTGATGACACGAGTCCCTGCAGGAGTCTTGCTTACAACACTATGATCCTCATCCCAAGGGTCTTTCAGTTGTTTATTGACTGGAGAATCTCCAATTGAAACGATCTCATATTTTTCTTTATTCTTCTTGTAGAAATCTGTTTTTTCAATTTCCGATTTGTAGTTATAATTGAATTGTGCTCCAACTTCTGCCCTGTCTACAAACGTATCGTTTTCTTTGACTAGGTTATCATTTTGGTCCACATGTTCGATAACTACTCGGCCATAATCAACGCCTTCAACTAAGGTTGCTAGACCACTGTTGTCAAAGGCATACTTGTTTCCGCCAATGACAGCTGTTGTATTTCTGAGCAATTGTCCCTTCGAATCAAAGTAATAGCGATTATCGTTATCACCTTGGTACCAGCCTTCTTTGACACCGTACTTGTCAATGATTTCTTTGACCCATGCCAGTTGTTCTGGAGACAAGACAAGACCTCCACCGAAGCGGTCTTTTTCAGCAATGTTCATATTGTCAACAGTCCCACGTTGGTGGATTCCGATAACTTTGCCATCCCCATTGATGATACCACCACCAGAAAGACCTGATACAGAAGTCAAACGATAAGTAACTCCAACAGTTCCCTTATCATCATATTTTTCAGTACCTTTAACAACACCGTCAGCCTTATACAATTGGCCAGGTACAATTGGTTCCTTCAATTCTGGTGAGCTTGAGTCTGTAGGATAGCCAATCGTACTAACAGGTTCCCCTGCTTTATACTCTCGATACTCTGCTAAAGGAGTAAAGGTTGCAGCCTTATTTGGGCTTGCAATCTGAAGTGGAATAGGGGCTACAACCAAGGCTAGGTCATTCTTGTAACCTTCACCAAACTTTTCTTTATTCCAAAAATGAATATCTTTTTCCTTAAACAAAATATCCTTTCCTGAAGTTGGTAAAGATCTTTCTTTTGGAGTATTAGAGCCGACATTGTAGTAGAACTTAGCGGTATCACCACCTAAGATATGACCAGCATTGGTTTCGGCATCCTTCTTCAAGAAATTATGAGCCACTGTCAACATGATATTTGGAGCTACAAAGATACCAGAACCTGAATTGAGGTAACGCTGAGTTCCACCGTCTGCTAGAGGTGAGCTGAAAATTGTGTAAATCATGGTAGCTGATGTAGCAGGTTGACCCTCATAATTGATATGCTTAAGGTCTTGACCACCATTGATAATAGCTCTATTATCTTTCTCAACTTCAGTTGCATTTGATTCTTCAGCTTTTAAAATACTCTTCGTTTCTACTTTGGGGCTATCCTTTTCTGATACAATAGCTGAAGTATCCAATTTTTTCACTGGTGTATCAGGATAAGCACGGTCAGGAATCTCTGCCGGAAGTAAATCGCCAGCTTCTTCAGTAGTTTTAGTTTCTTCTGTTGCTTTTTCTGTAGCAGGAGCTACTTGTTCAGCTACATCTTCTTTAACAGGAGTCGCTACTTCTTTAGTTTCCTTAACTGTCTCTACTTTTTCTTTATCAACATCGATTACTTCTTTTGCTTGACCTTCCACTTCTAGTTTTGGCTCTGTCACAACTTCGTTAGCAGCAACATTTCCAGATGCAAAAAAAGCTAGTCCAACTGCCACAGAGGCTACACCAACCGTTAGTTTACGAATACTAAATATACGACTTCTTTCAAAAAAATACTGTTTCATCAAATTCTCCTAATGAACAAAAGCAGTCAGCTACTGCAAGAGCCCAGTTTCTCTGGCGACAATCTTATTTCTCAGTACCTACTTTAAAACTCTTCTTCCTCCCACTCTTATCTTCTGTTTAAATTCATTTTAGAAATCGCTTACATTTTTTCTGAATAAAAAAATGACTTGATTTTACAAACGCTTTTTCGAGATTTCTCAGTATAATAAATATACTATATTATTCCAAGAAATGCAAGGGCTTCCAAAGTTTTATTAAAGTTTTACCTAACTTTTTTCCTGCCAAAAAAACCTAAATTGGCAAAGCCAATTTAGGACTGTTTGGTTCTGAAATGATAATATGCTCCGAGCATACCAGCAGTATTCTGATGGTGGGCAAATTCAAGTCGAGTCTTGTCTGCCAAACTTGGAACAAGCGAATCTTTCAAAGCCTTACGGATTTTTGGTTTCAAAATTGCTTCTTGCCCCATAATGCCACCACCAAGGATGACAACTTCTGGATTGGCAACATAACAAATATTTGCGAGACCCTTACCAAGGTAATCTACCATACGGTCAATCCCCTCCATGCAGAGTTTATTGCCTTCGGTAGCTTCTTTGAAAATTCTGCGACCGTTCCACTGTTCCATTTCATCTCCATGTGCGTCTGCTACATACTTAACAAGAGCTGTCGTAGACGCTAAATCCTGGAAAGCTCCATCTTGCATGTGCAGATAACCAACCTCACAGGCAGAATTACTAAAGCCATGGAAAACTTGTCCATCAATGATTAAGCAACCACCGATACCAGTCCCAATTGTCAAGCAAAGAGTAATACTTGCACCTTTTCCTGAACCAGAGACAGCTTCAGCAAGCCCTGCACAGTTGACATCATTTTCAATTTCACAAGGAATATTAAAGCTAGCTTCAATTTCCTTTTTAAATTGGGTTCCGGCATAATTTGGAATCTGTGGACCAGCATAGAAAATTTCACCCTTATCAGGATCAACCATTCCCGCTGAGGAAATGGCTACACCTGACACTTGTCCTTTTTCTAGATAGCTAGCTACGATATCTTTTGTTTTCTGTAAGATGTGTGGGCCACCCTTATGAGCCTCAGTCGCTACTTCGTTAGACTCTACAAGTTGTCCATCTTGGTCAATTAAACCGTATTTGATATTAGTTCCACCAATATCAATTGCAACGTAATTAGTCATAAAGCCTCCTATTGATTAGAGGAAACGCTCCTTAGTTTCACGAATCAATTGAGCAGCTGCTTCTACAACTGGACGATCTTCTTCGGTCACTGGTGTAAGTGGAGAACGAACTGATCCGATATTAAGCCCTTCATTGATTTTCAAGACTTCTTTGATAACACCGTACATGTTTCCATGTGCAGCAGTCAATTTACCAATGATAGCGTTGATTGCATATTGCAATTCACGCGCTGTTTCTAGGTCTTTATCTGCAATCAATTGGTTGAGTTTCAAGAAGAGTTCTGGCATAGCACCATAAGTACCACCAATACCAGCTTTAGCACCCATAAGACGACCACCGAGGAATTGTTCATCTGGACCATTAAAGACGATATGATCTTCGCCACCAAGACTAACAAAAGTTTGAATATCTTGAACTGGCATTGAAGAATTTTTAACACCAATCACACGTGGGTTCTTCAACATTTCTGTGTAAAGACTTGGAGTCAAAGCAACTCCTGCCAATTGAGGAATGTTATAGATAACATAGTCTGTATTTGGTGCTGCTGCACTGATGTCGTTCCAGTATTTTGCTACTGAGTACTCAGGCAAACGGAAGTAAATTGGAGGGATTGTTGCGATAGCATCTACTCCCAAGCTTTCTGCATGACGAGCAAGTTCGATACTGTCTTTCGTATTATTGCAAGCCACGTGAGCAATAATTGTCAATTTACCTTTAGCAACTGCCATGACTTCTTCCAAGATCAATTTACGGTCTTCTACACTTTGGTAGATACACTCACCTGAAGAACCATTAACGTAAAGTCCTTGAACACCTTTATCAATAAAGTATTGAACTAAAGCACGAGTACGTTCTGGGCTTACTTCACCCGCATCATCATAACATGCGTAGAAGGCAGGAATGACACCTTCATATTTTTTTAAATCTGACATAGATTTCTCCTAAAATTTCTTATTTTCTGCACCGGGCAGATGATTATTTACTATTTTAGTATACACCTTGTAAAAAGCGCTTTCAATACATCCAAGCCACTTAGATTTTAATTTCTATACATCTCCCGAAGCTTTTCTTGTTTGAAAGTAGTTTCATATTGTTTTCAATTCTCTTGATATTTAGCAAACAATTTTTCCATTAATCCTGCTTGGCAAAAGGCAAGAAGACCAAAGCCAAAGAGTAGAAATGCCGAACCACCAAGTACTAGAGTAAAGCCTGATAGATAGAGAAGCATGATGATTAAGAAAATAATCGCAAGCATCAAGAAGAACCAAACAAAGTTAAAGCTGACCAAGAGCAAGCCCTTTTGAAGAACTTCTTTCCAAGTCAAGTCATAGCGTGCCGCAATCGGATAGCTAGCCAACATAACTAGGGTTAAAAATATCAGAATTCCCAAGCAAATAGCTTTAATGAGCTGAAAGGCAACACCAGTTTGACTCCAGAATAGTGATAAGTCAATTACACTAATCAAAAAGATTCCTAGTTCCAGCAAACCTAACTGAAAACCTAATTTCAAATTTTGCTTAAAGGCTCTAATATAGATTTTGAAAACAGGAATACGACGGCTGCGCTTCACTTCAAAGATTGTCTGATAGAGACTGATTTTAGCTACTCCAATAGTCACAATAGGCAAACAAGACACAACAAAGAGTAGGTTAACCGTCACAATATCTAAAACCTTCTCGCAAAAACGCATAAGAAAATTATCCGTATCGAAAGCCGCTTTTATCAATCCAGATCCTTTATGTGCCATTGTTTGCTCCTCCTAACTGACTAATCGATTAAAATTTTAAATAAATATTTGCGAACTGTATCTTCCATACCTGCATAACCATTAGGCTGATGAGGTTCTCCTGGGAAAAAGACTGCAAAATTGTGATATCCCAACAAAAGTGGGTATTGTTCGTGACAATGAACAAAGCCAATATCGCTAGCTTCATCAAAGGCTACAGCCTCATCTTTGATACGAGAACCGTAACTAGAATACTCATGTCCTTCAACTAACAAATGTAAGTCTGCATAGTTTTTATGATGCTCAAAGCGATCATTTTCTTCTTTATTGAGAACATTTTCCTGTACAACTAAGAAGACCTTATCTCCATCAATATCGTATTTACCCAATTCAAAAGTATCTTTACGATGCTCATAGAGATAATCAATAGCCTTATCCAGATTTGGATGGATTCCCTTGTAAAAGCTAATGTTTTTTAAATCATCAAAAATCATAGTAATTTCCTTTACTTGATTGTTATCTTCAGACACAAAATGTCTAGCCAGTAAGTTTATAAGTGTCTAACAAAACTTCATGAAGTAACCAACTTCTCTCCATTTTGTAGACACTTATATATCCTGTATTCTCTTAGTCTATCAACTATACTTCTGCATACTGATAAACAGATTGTACTATATTCAATTTTCGCAGAGTATTAACCTTTAACGGCTCCCATAGTAATACCTTGAGTGAAGGATTTTTGGAAGACAAGGAAGACTGTTACGATTGGCACCGCTGCAAGAGCAGCCCCTGCCATAATTAAACCATAGTTGGTTGCCATCTCAGCCTGCATAGTCGCAACCCCGAGTGAGATGGTCAAGTTGTTACGAGATGTCAACATAACCAACTGCATAAAGTAGTCATTCCATGTATTGATGAAGGTAAAGATTGCAAGAGCTGCAAATCCTGGCTTCACGATTGGGAAGGCTACGCTCCAGAAAGTACGAATCTCACCACATCCATCAATCTTAGCAGATTCGAGCAATTCTGTTGGAATGTTTTCACTGAACTGTTTCATGAGGAAGACCCCAAATGGCCATCCGATCAAAGGCAAGATAACCGCCCAAAGAGTGTCATGGATTCCCATGAAGTTGACGATACGTACCAATGGTACAAGGACAACTTGTTTTGGAAGAGCCATGGCAGCGATAAAGATAGCGAATAGAATGCGTTGTCCATAGAAACGTTTCTTAGCCAATACATAACCAGCTAGGGATGAAGTGGCACAAACCAAGAACATAGTTACCAATGAAATGAAGACTGAGTTCCACATCCATTGTAAGGCTGGGTTTTGCACCATCAATTGTTGGAAGTTCTCCATAGTTGGAGCTTTCGGGAACCATTGTGGTGGAATCATAATGGTATCCGGTTGTGATTTGAATGCACCTGTCAAAATCCAGTAGAATGGAAAGATAAACAGTACAGTCAATAAAAGCAAGAAGATGGTTGAAATAACAGTGAAGGCTGTTAAAGGTTTCTTTTGTGTAGATTGCATAGCTGTCTCCTTTCTATTAATATTCTACGTCGTTTCCAAGTACTTTAAATTGAACAAAGCTGACGATAGCGATCATAACTGCCAAGAATACACCAATAGTATTGGCATAGCCATACTCAGTCAATTGGAAGGCTTTTTCGTAAAGGTAGTACATGAGAGTACTTGTTGAGTAGTTTGGACCACCGGAAGTCAAAAGCTGAATCAAAGCGAAACACTGGAATGAGTTGATTGTTGTAATGATTGCAATATAAAGAGTTGTTGGAAGGAGGCTTGGCCATTTAATCTTCCAGAAAACTTGTAACTCAGTTGCTCCGTCGACACGCGCCGCTTCTACAAGTGAGTTATCAATATTACCCATTGCAGCGATGTAAAGGATGATTGGTTGACCAACTGATGTTGTCAAAAGAATAATCATAATCGCCATCAAAGCCCAGTTTTTATCTCCTAACCAAGAAATGTTTTGGCTAATGATATGGCTTGACTTAAGCACGAAGTTCAAAATACCTGATAGAGGATCGTAGATCCATTTCCATACTACTGTTACGGCAACACTACCTGTTACTACAGGGAGGAAGAAGACGAAACGATAGAAGGATCTAGCAACGGCATTTTGTTGGTAAGTTTGTGATGCCACAAATAGTGAGAAAAGTACAACGACTGGTACAGATCCGATAACTAAGATTACGGTATTAATCAAAGATTTTGTAAAGACAGGGTCTTTAAACATGCGGATATAGTTGTCAAGTCCCACAAACTCAAAGCTAGTCATCGAGTAGTTAAAGAAACTAGTGATGAATCCCATGATCATTGGAGCTAGGACGAAGACGGTAAAGAAAATTAATACTGGTGCTAAGAAAGCATAAGAAACAATTGTTTCTCTCATGCGAATTTTATTGACTTTCACAGTTGGCACCTCACTTTCAAATAGTTTTTGTTTTTCGACTGTCATCTGACATTGATCTAAAATCAGAATGAAATTCTTTTAAAGATTTGCCAATGTAAGAACTTCATTTTAATTTTGACCTGTCAGTTCCTTACATTTTTTAAATAAAACTCCCCCTTTTCGTACACAGTTATGCACAGGGAAAAGGGGGGATTTTACTTTTTATTTAGGGCTTATTGTTTAGCTGCTTTTTTGATTGTTTCATTCGCTTTTTCAGTGAATGTCTTCAAAGCTGGAGCAGGTTCTTCGTCACCATTAGATACTGATTGCAACATTGGGAACCAAAGTGTTCTCATTTCAGCAAATCCGTCAATTGTGTTGTAGTATGGAGCGTAGTATTGAGTCCAACCACTGATTGTTTCCATACGTTTGTCATCGTAAAGTTTACCAAATGAAGTACGAACTGGGAATGCTCCTGTGCGAACTACGTCTTTAGGACCCCACTCTTTATCATCACATATGAATTGGATGAATTTCTTAGCTGCAGCAATTTTCTTTTCATCCTTGTTGTTAAATACTGCAAATCCGTTTACAAGGTATTCAAGAGATGGTTTGCCTGAGTCAGATGGGAATGGTACTTCAACCACTTCAACTTTACTTGCTTCCAACAATTTAGCTTGGATACCGTTTTGAGCTGGAGCCCAAAGGAGTGTGTATGATGTTTGACCGTTTGCAAAGTTTTGGATGTCTGCTCCACCGTCATATTGTGAACCGTTGTTCAACAAACCTTCTTTAATCCAGCTTGATGCTTTTTCAAGACCTTTGACAAATTTAGGGTCGTCAGTTGTGTATTTAGTAACTTCTTTGTCTGTTACAGAACCACTGTAAAGGTTAGCGATGAAGGCACGTGTTCCTTGGTCTCCCCCTTGACCTGAACTGAACAATGAACCTGGAGTGTATCCTTTATCTTTAAGTGCTTTCAAGACTTTTTCGAAATCATCTGTTGTCCAACCTTCTTTAACAAGGTTAGCAACTCCTGCATCTTCCAACATTTTCTTGTTCATAGCCATGTAGAATGGTGCTGAACTGATTGGATACATGTAAGCTTTATCGCCAGCTTTACTTGCTTGGATGATATTTTCGTTGTTAACATCTTTCACAAATTCGTCTGTGAAGAGATCGTTCAACTCAGCTAATTTACCATTTTTACCGTAATTGATGATACGACCTGGTGCGTCAAAGAGTACATCTGGAGCAGTTCCAGCTTCGATAGCAGTAGTGATTTTTTCAGGACCAGATTTGAAGTCGATTGTTTCTAATTTAACTTTGATATCTGGATTTGCTTTTTCGAAAGCTTCGATGATAGATTTTTCATAAGTACCTACACCGTCACCAGATTTTTCTTGAGTGAAGACTGGGAAAGCCCACCAAGTGATTTCAGTTTTCCCTGAATCCGCTGCAGCGTCTTTTTTAGCGTCTGATTTGCCACAAGCAGCAAGAGAAAGAACGGCAGCACCCGCAAGTACTGTACAAGCTAGTTTTCTAAATTTCATTAGTATTCTCCTAAATGATGATAAGCGTATCCGAAACGGATAGTGAGCATTGACAACTTTGTATACGTTTACATTTTATTTTACGAATCAACCACTCTCCTCGTGTTTTAATTGTCTTATTTGAGACCCGCAACAAATCGTTCCGTAATCTCTTTTGGTCTAGTAATAGCTCCACCGACTACAATGCCTCGCACTCCGTAACCTAGGATTTGCTTAGCCTGTTCTGGTGTATGAATTTTTCCTTCTGCGATGACGTCTACACCTGCATCGCAGAGTTTCTTGATGAGTTCAAAATCTGGACCATCCACTTTTGGACTATAAGATGTGTAGCCTGACAAGGTTGTTCCGACAAAATCGATTCCCGCCTCAACTGCTGTTAGTCCTTCTTCAAAGGTACTTGTGTCAGCCATCAAGAGTTGGTTTGGATATTTTTCTTTGATTTGACGGATAAATTCTTGAATCTCTAGGCCATCATGGCGTTCTCTCTTGGTACAATCTAGAGCGATTACCTCAATATCTAGAGCTGCTAGTTCATCAACTTCTTTCATAGTAGCTGTGATGAATGGTTCCTGTGGTGGATAATCACGTTTGATAATTCCGATAATCGGAAGATTTGTGACCTCTTTGATTTCCTTAATATCCCGAACACTATTTGCTCGGATACCGACTGCTCCACCTTGCTCAGCCGCTTTGACTAGCAAGGGCATTACACCTCCCGCTTCTGTATAAAGCGGTTCGTGAGGAAGTGCCTGACAAGAAACGATGATTCCATCTTTAATCTGCTCAATCAAGGCTTCTTTACTGATCTGTGGCATCCACTTTCCTCCTTTTCTTTTTTCTTATGAGCCTATTATATATCATTTTTAAAGCGCTTTCAAGAACTTGTACTAGAATAGATTGAAGTTTCAAAACAATTTTATGAAACAGAATCTCCTGAAAGTAGTTTCAGGGAAAAATACACGACTTTGAATCGCCTTCCATCCGCTTATTTCCACTAGAATCTTCGCTTTCTACAAATAAAGAGCCTGTAACGAATAAACGTTACAGACCCTTCTAATATAAGTCTAAGTCTTTTTTATGGAGACTTTTTAGATTCAACGTTGCCATTAATCTTCTTTTTTCTTAGCCATTCCAAACAAACCGAGGAGCATTCCAACCATTCCTACAGATACTAGAGGAGTTGAAACCTCACTTCCTGTTGCAGGGAGGGTTGGTTGTTGTGGTTGAGATGCTGGAGCTTGATATGTCTTGTCTTGATGTGCTACTAAAGTGACAAGCGGTTTTTCTTCAACCTTATATTCCGGAAGTTCGTTTTTGGCTGCTTCGGCTGCATTTACTCCGCCTGTGAATTCTGGAAGTTCATGCTTAAGGGCTTGAACTGCATTTGCTCCACCTGCAAATTCTGGAAGCTCATTTTTGAGCGCTTCAACTGCGTTTACTCCGCCTGTGAATTCTGGAAGCTCATGAACTGCAGCTTCGACTGCATTGACACCACCTTCGAATCCTGGGACTACTACTGTTGGTGCCGGCTCGTCGCCCACTGTTCCAATAGCTTCTGTATACTCAGGTGCCTCTGTTACAGGCGCTTCCTCACCATTCACGCCACCTGTGGATTCCGGAACCTCTATTGTTGGTGCTGTTTCCTCACCTGCTGTTCCAATAGCTTCTGTATACTCAGGTTCCTCTGTTACAGCCGCTTCCTCACCATTCACGCCACCTTCGAATTCTGGAACCTCCACTGTTGGTGCTGCTTCGTCACCTACTGTTCCAATAGCTTCAGTGTACTCAGGAAGTTCTGTTACAGCTGCTTCTTCGCCATTTACGCCACCTGTGGATTCCGGAATTTCTACTATTGGTGCTGGCTCGTCCCCCACTGTTCCAATGGCTTCTGTATACTCAGGCGCCTCTGTTACAGCTGCTTCTTCGCCATTTAAACCACCTTCGAATTCTGGGACTTCATGTACTGCTGGTTCCCCTTTTGAGGTTTCCACTGGAATATATTCTGGAACTTCATGTACTGCCACTTCGTCACCATTGACGCCTCCTGTGAACTCTGGAACTTCATGAATGGCAGGTTCTTTACCATTAATTCCACCAGGGATTCCTGCATCTTCAAGGCTAACTGGCAAATTATGCATGCTCTCAATCGCACCATCAGCTAATTCTGTAACTTCTTGACCAATATCTTCTTTTTTGACAACAAACAACAGTGTTTTTGTATCGTACTGAGTTAAGAAGGTTGCTAGATTTCCATTCGCTAATTTAAGAACAGGAGCTTGGTTTACCAAGACTTCTGAATCAAATTCTAGTGCAACAATATTGTTACCCATATCTACTGCACTTTTTACTTTTGCTTTAGTTGGTGCAACCATATCTTTACTCAAGAAATCCCAGTTGAATTTCTTATAAGATAGAGTATATTCATTTTGATTAGCATCTGCATGTTCATAAAGTAAGCCAAATTCACCATTCCCAAGATCTTGCAATGAGTTATAGGCAAATTTACCACTTTGAATTGGATTGTGTTTTAGCCAAGTTAATTCTCCGTTAGCTTCCACACGTGCCAAGTGTACCAAACCGTTGTAACGTCCTGGTCCACCTGCGTTACTGAGGACGATATATTCCTTACCATCTTGTACAGTATGAATAGCTGACATTTGAACATAGACATCTTTGACATCTGAATAGCGTTTTACATCTTTTTCCCAGGTCGCTCCGCCATCTTTACTTGTTGCAACCTGCAAATCTCCTGTCAATCCACGCATGAAGAGTTTGAGGTCTCCGTTGTTCAACTGAACAACAGTTGACTCAGTATTTTGAGCACCTGGATTATTCATTGTTGAAGAGTGAATTGTTTGGTTACCTACTGGACGGTTATCATTGACTGCTTCACCTGCTTGCCAAGTTTCACCATGGTCATCAGAGTAAATGACGCGTGAAGACTGAGAACCACTCAAGTAAGATACGTTATTTGTAGTATAGACTGGAATAACCAGGCGACCTTTGTGTGGTCCTGAATGTAAGGCAATCCCTGTACCAGGCCCTGTTCCTAAGAAGTGCATCCAGTCCTTACGAATACCGTATGTAATATCTTTTGGTGCAGACCAAGTTTTTCCATCGTCATCACTATAAGACATCCAGAGATAGTTGGTGTTTGAAACTCTAAAGATATTCTTGTCACTGTATTCGAAATAGACATTGCCAATTAGTTCTTCACCCTTGTATAGATCACCCTTATCGCTATAAGCTGGTTGTTTAGGATCAACTACAACACGGTATTCTGTTTTTCTATTTTCAGGGTCAAAAACTTCACCATTTTCACGGATAGTATAACGTCCCGCATCACCTTGTTTGTACAAGACTTGGTAAACCTTATCACCGATTTGCTCATAGGCTTGTGGTGCTTTCCCTGGTAGAGAGAATACTGCCTTCCCTTCGAGGAACATATCATAAATTGAGAAGATTCTCTTGGTTTTCGGATCTTGGACTAAAGCCATGTCAATATTAACTGGTGATGGCCATTCTGGATTTTTAGCTTTCTCATTGTCACGAGGATTAGAGATGGTAATTCTATCTCCCCATGTCTTCCCATTGTCATCACTACGACGAACAACCATACCAATATCACCCCAGTCAGAGTGATGCAAGCGTCTTTCATCCGTTCCAGCAATCAAGGTTCCTTTATCAGTTTTAAGAAGGGCTGGAATACGGTAACTTGCAATACCATCTTTATTTGGTTTGCGGTTCACACCACCTTCGAATACATCTAACTTTTCAGTAACTTTTGCACCTTCAGGAAGTTTCTTCTCCAATTCACCTCTTTCAAAGAACTGACTACGTTTTTTCACTTCTTCTGGAGAAAGGGTACGATCATAAATCGTTAAATTACGGACCTTAAGATTAGCGCCCCAATGGTTTTTGCCTTTACGTTTCAATGTACCAATTTGCATACGATTGACATCTGGCATGTCTTGGATGAAACGACCAGACTGAGGACTTGTTCGCGACAAGACACCATTTACATAGACGCGAACTTGACCATTTGGTTGGTCTGCATTTGGTCTTTCAACTGTAAAGGTTACAGAGTTCCACTCACCTGGCTTAATCTTCAAAGGAGCAGTTTTATAATCACCATAGAAATGTTTCCCATTGGCATCACGACCTTCAACGATAGCAGTGTTATTAAGGATTGCCATGGTGAAGTATTCATCTACTTTGGTATCACTAGAAACTGAGAAAAGACTGTATAAATTTGGTGCAGATGCATCTGGTTTGAACTCCATATGAATAGTCGCATTCTGAAGTTGTTTAACCTTGTCCAGCTCGTCTTTCATGTCAACTATTTGACCATTTGAAGGATTGGTTTCAACATCCTCTTTTTCAACGACAACATTGGCATTTTCTAATTCTCTTGCGTAGAAGTCACGTGGGACGCTACCAACTTCCTCATTCTCAGTTTCTGCTGCTGGAGTCTCTGCTGCTGGAGTCTCTGCTGGAGTTTCAGTTTCTGTTGGTTTTTCAGAACCTGGGTTTGCTTTCAGCTCTTCACGGTTTACTTCAGTTCCTTTATCCGTCGCTTTTGCCAACTTATCAGCAAGTTCCTTATCAAGATTTGCTAGATTTCCTGATTCTACTTCTTTTGGCAATTCTGGCAAAGCTTGTCCAGCTGTTTCACCACTGGTTGCTGGAGCTTCTTGAGCTAAAACTGGTGAAGCACCAAAAACAACTGCTCCAATGACTACTGATGCAGCTCCTACTGTAAATTTTCTAATCCCAAAACGTTGTTTCCGTTCAAAATCTCTCTGTGTCATATATTTCCTTCCATTTTCCACAAAAATAAAGCGCTTTCTTTTTTGCTTAAAAATTTTTGCCCCTAGGGCTTTGAGCAAGAAAGAAACTGTATTGTTGATGGGTTTTTCCCATTCTTTTCATCTGAATTTCTGTTGCGTTTTTCTACTTTATATCTTAAAGCAAGCAACAATTTTACTCCTTTCAAATTGATACTACACTTATTATATAATATTTATTCTAAATTTTAGCCTAAGTAATCTATAATAGAATTTACTTTCAGATATATTTCTATGTTTCAAACTTTTTGAAACTACTTTCTTTACTCCTCAACAAAGAAAGCCCTGTTTTAGCAGGGCTATTTTTCATTTTTTTAATGACCTACATAGGTAAAGGGAATCTCACTACCACACAACCAGTTGTAAACCTGGTCATTGACATGGACATTCATAGCTTCGTGGGCATATTCTGGCATGAGACGATAGCTCTTTTCACAAGTCAAACGATTGTAGATGGCAAATTGAGTGATTGGGTAGCAGACATCGTCATCAAGTCCTGTAATCATTCTCACCTCACCTTTAATACGATGGGCAAGATTTTTCACATCGATATAGCCAAGTGTCTCCATGATTTGCTCTTCTGTCTCATGGAATGGATCATGGAACTTAAAGTAGCGGAAGAGTTCATCATAGGCTTCACTGGTATTTCCAATCTCTAGCACGCGTCTAAAATCTGACAAGAATGGGTAGATAGCAACTGTTCGCTTGATACGTGAATTGAGACCAGCAGCCACTAAAGCCAAGGCTCCTCCTTGCGAAGCTCCATAACTAGCCAATTGCCCCTCATCTACTTGAGGGAGACTAGCTACAATCTCAATCAATTGATAAATATCAAGATAAACATCCTTATAGAAGAGTTGCTCTTTCTCTTCAACAGCACCACGGATGATTTGCCCCTTAACTGTATTTCCGAGAGGCGAACGTAAGCCGTCTTGTGAGTAACCAGATTGCCCACGAACATCCATCGATACAACCCCATAACCAGCGACGGTAAAGGCTAGCATATCTGTCCAATCCCAGCAACGTCCCATATAACCATGGAAGTGGAAAATAACCGGTACTTTCTTATCTAATTTTGGTAAGACTACACGTGCATAAACAAGTCCATCACGTGTACCTTTAAAGGTTAACTCATAGCACTTAACATTTGGAATATGAAAGTCACGTTCCTCTAGTTGGTAATCTGGCAAGACCGAAACCTTATCAATCTCCCCATCCCAAAAAGCATCAAAATCCTGAGGAACTTCATCTCTTCCTTTATATGTTTTCATTTCTTCTACTAATGCTGGATTTCTCATAGAATTCTCCTTTGTTTTGTAAACGTTATCATAACTGTAGCACATATGGAGAAGCAATGCAAGAAAGAAAGGGAAACGGAAAGTGGATTTAATGTCTGACCCCTGCAAGAATCCCTCTGAAAGTAGTTTTAAAAAATAAAAAGAGCGATTTCGCTCTTTTCTTAGTATTTAGGAGAAGGTTGAATTTCTTTTTGAAATGTCTTTGGGTAATTTACTTTAATAGTCATGAGAGAGTCCTCGTTTCTTTATGATGACTCTAGTATAGATACTCACCCTAAAAGCAAACTTAACATTATCTTAGAAAAAGCTTAATCCAGATATTCTTTCTTCTCTAGATTTAAGGCAATCATGTGCCACTCTGGATCCTCTCGCCAATTAGGGAGGGAACTGATATAGCTAGCTACCTTTCTGGCTTCCTCAAGGATTGGGAAGTCTTCGATGATATCAGCTACATGAAACTCTGGTAGACCTGACTGTTTGGTCCCAAAAATCTCACCCGAACCGCGCATTTTCAAATCTTCCTCCGCAAGGACAAAACCGTTGGTCGTTTCTGTCATGATACGCATGCGGTCTTTCCCAGAATCAGTTTTTGGATTGGCCACTAGAACTGCGTAGGACTGCTTGTCTCCACGACCGACACGACCTCTAAGTTGATGAAGTTGACTAAGTCCGAAACGGTCAGCATCCATGATAATCATGACTGTCGCATTTGGCACATTGACACCGACTTCGATAACCGTTGTGGAGACCAGGATATCTGTCTTTCTCTCTTTGAAATCCTGCATAATCTGGTCTTTTTCATCACTCTTCATTTTCCCATGTAAGAGGGCAACTTTTGCTTTTCCTGCAAAATGAGCCGTTAACTCTTCTGATAAAGCAATGGCGTTTTTAAGGTCCAAGGCTTCAGATTCTTCAATCAAAGGAGAGATAACATAGGCTTGAGAACCTTTCTGAATTTCTCCCTCGAGCCAAGTCAAAACCTGGGGCAGTTGCTCATGTTTAATCCAGCGTGTTACGATTGGTTTGCGCCCTGCTGGCATCTGGTCAATAATAGAAACATCCATATCTCCAAAGGCGGTGATGGCTAAGGTTCGTGGAATCGGAGTTGCCGTCATCATGAGGACATCTGGATTTTCTCCTTTTTCACGTAAAATACGCCTTTGTCCCACACCAAAGCGGTGTTGCTCATCGATGATAATCAAGCCGAGTCGGGCATAGTCCACACCATCCTGTATAAGGGCATGGGTACCGATGATTACATCAACATCACCCTTGGCAATAGTTTCCAAAACCGTACGTTTTTCTGCAGCTTTCAACGAACCTGTTAGGAGAGCAAATTTCAAATCAGGAAAGAGACTCTCTAGACTTTCAAAATGTTGCTCTGCAAGAATCTCTGTCGGAACCATGAGAGCAGCCTGGTAACCAGCCGTTACAGCAGCATACATGGCAAGACCTGCAACCACTGTCTTCCCGCTTCCTACATCCCCTTGTAAGAGTCGATTCATGTGGTGGTCCGACTTCATATCTGTTAGGATTTCTTGCAGGCTTTTTTCTTGGGCTTGGGTCAGAGCAAAGGGTAACTTTTCTTTTACTGCAGTTAATTTTTTCTGAGACCAGTTCAAGACCAGACCACTTCCATCAACCTTATTTTCAGACTTGAGGGTCTGTAATTGCATTTGGAAATAAAAGAGCTCCTCAAACTTGATTCGACGAAGAGCCTGTTTGTATTCTGCCAAATCCTTAGGAAAATGCATGGCACGCACAGCCTGACTTCGGGGCATAAGTTTGTATTTGTCTAGCAAGGACTGGGGGAGATTTTCCTCTATCAAGAGGTCCAGCCCCTGATCAAAGGCGGTCTTGATGACCTTAACAAGTCCTGCTTGACTGACACCTTGTGCTAGACGATAGACAGGCTGGAGGTCATCCTCGACTTGGGCTAAAACCTTCATTCCTGTGAGGCTTGCCTTGGCACGATCCCACTTGCCAAAGACAGCCAAGGTTGCTCCTAGTTCAATCTTGTCAGCTAGGTAGGGTTGGTTGAAGAAATTAACTGCAAAAACAACCTCCCCCTGCTTGAGGCTAAAACGTAGGCGATTACGCTTAAAACCATAATACTGAACACTAGCTGGTGTCACCACCTGACCAGACAGGACTGCCTTCTCACCGTCTTCTAGCTCTAGCACCTGCTTGGTCTTAAAATCTTCATAACGGAAAGGAAAGTAAAGCAAGAGATCTTGCAGGTTTTCAATTCCTAGTTTGGTATATTTCTCTGCAGATTTTGGTCCCACGCCAGGCAAGACATGCAAGGGTTGATGTAAATTCATGCTCCTCTCCTTTCCTTCTGTTTCTTAATGATATTCTCTCGGAACTCGATCACTGAGGAGACAAACTACCTCATAATTAATCGTTCCTCGGTAGACTGCTACATCTGTTGCAGTAATCTCCTTGTCACCGTTTGAGCCAATCAAAGTTACCTTAGTACCCAATGGGTAAAACTTAGGTAAGCGAATGGTGATTTGGTCCATGGATACACGCCCTACAATGGGGCACAATTGGCCATCCACCAGAACTGAGAAATTCTGCATATCTCGTGTCCAACCATCCGCATAACCGATTGGCAAAGTAGCAATGACTTGTTCACTGTCTGCCTGATAGGTCGCTCCGTATCCCATACAAGCCCCAGCTGGAACTATTTTAACATGAACAATAGCAGTTTCTAAGGTCAAGGCTGGTTTTAGTTCATAAGGCAATTCTAAAACTTGTCCACTTGGATTGAGACCATACATAGAATCCCCCATGCGAACAGCATTAAAAATCGTTTCCGCATGCCATAAAGTCGTTGCGGAGTTACTCGCATGTACTAATTCTGGTACTTCCTGCAAGTCATCTAGGATTCCCTGAAAACACGCTAACTGTTGCTTAAAGTAGCTATCTGACTCTTCATCTGCTGTTGCAAAGTGCGTAAAGATTCCCTCGACATTGGCTCCATGTTTCTTGAGTATAGTTTGGGCTTCTTCAGCCTCACTAGCACTTCTAAAACCAATGCGTCCCATACCTGAGTCAATCTTAAGGTGAACGGTTAAGCCGGATAATTCTGACTCAGTCGCAAGGACATGTTCAAGCCATTCCAATCCTGCTACTGTCAAGGTAATATCAAATTCTTGCGCTAGCGGAATTGATTCTACCTCGGATATTCCTAAAATGAGGATTTTCTTAGAAATCCCTGCCTGACGAAGTTCGATAGCTTCATCGATATTAGAAACGCAAAAACCATCTACATCATCCTGAATAGCAGTCGCAACAGCTACAGCGCCATGTCCATAGGCATTGGCTTTCACGACTGCCCATTTGAGAGTTTCTTTGGGAATATGTGCTCCCATTTGTTGGATATTGTAGCGGATTGCTCCTAGATCGATGAGAGCCTTGGTTGGTCTATGTGGACTAGTTTTCATGATTTTCCTCCAAAATAACACTAGCTGTCACAAACTGATCTGTATGGCTAATCGATAGCCAAACTTTTCCTGAAAACGGGGATTTGCTGAAATAGGGAGCCCCTCTCTCATTATTCAAAACTTCCAAGTCCTGAAAGCCTAGCTTTCCAATACCCGTTCCCATAGCCTTTGAAAAAGCCTCTTTAGCTGACCAACGACCAGCCAAATATTCGACCTGTCTACGACCTTTAAGACTGGCAAAGCGCTCCATTTCCTTGTCTGTCAAGACACGCTGCGCAAAGCCCTCTCTTTTTTCAACTGCATTTTGTATGGAAGCTAATTCTTGAATATCGATTCCATGTCCAACTATCATTTTCTTCAAAAGGAGTTGAGACCCCCAACTCCATCCTTTTCACTTATTTTGTTAAGGTAGTATAGATTTCTTCTACCAGGGCTACTGTGTTTTCCCATCCTAGACACGGGTCTGTAATGGAACGTCCAAAGATTTCTGGCTGGTTTTGGCGCCCATCTGCTAAGTAAGACTCGATCATGAAGCCTCGAACTGTCTTCTTGATTTTTTCATTCCAGTCACGATTGAGCAAAGCTTGACGAACAATTCGAACTTGCTCCATATATTGTTTCCCTGAATTATCATGGTTGGTATCAATCATGATAAATGGATTTTCAAGGCCCATAGACTCGTAACGCCCGATAGCATTTAAGAGAGCTTCATAGTAGAAGTTTGGTTCATTCTTCCCATATTCATTCATAGCTCCTCGCAAGATTACGTGAGCCAAGGGATTTCCTGAAGTTTCAACTTCTTGGCCGTGAAAGAGAAAGGTTTGTTTGTTTTGTGCAGCATAGATGGCATTAAACATCACAGATAGGTTTCCAGATGTTGGGTTCTTCATTCCCACTGGTGCATCAATTCCCGAAGCTACAAAACGATGTTCTTGGTCTTCTACTGAACGCGCACCTACCGCATGATAGCTCACCAAGTCATCAACCAAAACCAGATTAGCTGGGTAGAGCATTTCATCCGCTGTGGTCAATCCAGTTTCTGTAATAACGCGATAATGAAGCTGACGAACAGCCTGCAACCCATTAATCAAACTTGGCGCTTTAGAAGTATCTGGCTGATGAACTAACCCCTTATAGCCATCACCATTGGTACGTGGCTTTGCAGTATATACACGCATAACCATGAAAATCTTATCGGCCACTTTTTTCTGCAAGTCTGCTAAACGACGGGCATACTCTAGGACCGCTTCTTCATTATCAGACGAACAAGGCCCAATGACCAAAAGGATACGATCATCCTTACCTGAAAGGATATCTGCTAATTCTTGATCACGATTTTCCTTATGTTGCAAGGTTTCTGCAGATAGCTGTGTTTCCGCCTTAATCGCTTCAATATCGATTTCTTGACCTTTCTCGATAAATGCCATATTATTCTCCTAGTCTTTGGTAGATTTCGCGAACAAGAGCTTCCGTGTTTTCCCATCCTAGGCATGGATCCGTGATAGATTTGCCAAAGATCTCAGGTTCATTTTGACGACCGTCTTCTAGATAAGACTCAATCATGAATCCACGAACATATTTTTTAATCTTTTCATTCCAATCACGGTTAATTAAAGTCTGGCGAACGATACGAATCTGCTCCATATACTGTTTACCTGAGTTATCATGGTTGGTATCAATAATGATGAATGGATTTTCAAGTCCCATCTTTTCATACTGAGCAATAGTATCCATCAAATTATCGTAGTAGTAGTTAGGAATGTTTTTCCCGTACTCGTTAAGAGCTCCACGGAGAATGGCATGCGATAGAGGATTTCCAGTAGTTTCGACTTCTTTCCCTAGGAAAAGGAAACTTTGCTTGTTTTGAGCTGCATAAATACCGTTGAACATGACATTGAGATTTCCAGAGGTTGGATTTTTAAAACCTGTTGCAAAATCTGCTCCACTAGCTACAAAACGGTGTTGTTGATCTTCAACTGAACGAGCCCCAACTGCCATATAAGAAATCAAATCATCTACTAAAGGAAGGTTCTCTGGGTACAACATTTCATCTGCTGTTGTCATTCCTGTTTCAGAAATAACACGATAGTGCAAGTGACGAACCGCCTTGATCCCATTGATGAGGCTAGGCGCTTCTTTGGCATTTGGTTGGTGAATCAATCCCTTATATCCATCACCATTAGTACGTGGTTTAGCAGTATAGACACGCATGACCATAAAGACGCGATCTTTGACTTCTTCTTGCAATTTTGCCAAACGCTTGGCATACTCAAGAACTGCTTCTTCATTGTCAGACGAGCACGGACCAATCACTAATAAGATGCGTTGGTCTTCCCCACGAATAATTGCTTCAAGCTCTTGATCACGTTGGAGTTTGTTCGCAAGTACTTGTCCTTCTAGTTTAGACAAACTACGAACTTCATCAATATTAATTTTAGGGCTTTTTGCTGAAAATACCATTATCCATCTCCTTATAAAGCAAACGGACGCCAAGCGAAAATTCACTTTTCACTAGGCATCCGCCTGAAAATTAGTCATTCTTAACGTCGTTTACCGTGACAGTTTTTAAATTTCTTACCAGATCCACATGGGCATAAGTCATTACGTTTTACTTGACTGAGGTCCAAATCAGCTGGAAGATCTTTCTGTTGCGCAGCAATATTTCGAGTTGCTGTCGTACTGATATGATGCTCAGTTTGTGGTCGTTCTTGTTCATGAATTTGTGCTTTCATCATCAAGCGAGTCACATCAAACTCAATCGAACCAATCATATCATTAAACATACGGAAGCCTTCCGCTTGATATTCCACGACAGGGTTGTTTTGGGCATAACCACGAAGACCAACTGCATTTCTCAACTGATCAAGGGCATCGATATGGTCAGTCCACTTGTTATCTACAACACGTAGAATCAAGACTTTCTGGAATTCTTTCACAGCTTCTTCATCACGAAGTTTAGCAACTTGGCTATCGTAGACTTTCAATGCACGTTGGTATAGTTCATCCTTAATAGCTTGGTCTGACAAACTTTCTAGGTCTGAAAGTGAAATTGAATCTTCTGGAAGCAAATTGTACTTGGCAAAGTTCAAGATTGCTTCAAGCTTTTCATCTTGTTTAGAACGAGCATGCCCATCGACAATTCGTCCAATCGTACGGCGAATCATGGCGTGAATTTCAGGAGCCAAGTCACGTTCTGCAGTGATAACATCATAGCGTTGTGCGTAGATGATCTCACGTTGTTCACGCATAACATCGTCATATTGAAGGACTTGTTTACGAGTATCGTAGTTATTTCCTTCAACACGTTTTTGCGCTGCTTCGACCTGACGTGTCAACATACGAGATTCGATTGCTTCGTCAGACATATTAAGACGTTCAAAGACACCTTTCAAACGTTCTGAACCGAAACGCTTCATCAAATCATCTTCGAGTGACAGGTAGAACTGTGACTCACCTGGGTCACCTTGACGACCTGAACGTCCACGAAGCTGGTTATCGATACGACGGCTCTCATGACGTTCTGTACCGATGACACAAAGACCACCAAGTTCACGAACACCTTCACCAAGCTTAATATCGGTACCACGACCGGCCATGTTGGTTGCGATAGTGATCGCACCACGTTGACCAGCATTCATGATGATTTGTGCTTCTCTGTAGTGGTTTTTAGCATTCAATACTTCGTGAGGTACGCCTACTTCAACCAATTTCTTAGAAAGAAAATCACTGGTTTCAACGGCAACAGTACCTACCAAGACAGGCTGACCTTTTTGGTAACGCGCCTTAACATCTTCTACTACAGCCTTGAATTTTGCATCGAGACTAGCGTAAAGAAGGTCTGAATGGTCGATACGTTGGATCGGACGGTTAGTAGGAATTGGAATAACACGAATGTTGTAGATTTCGCGGAATTCTTCTTCTTCTGTTTTACCAGTACCTGTCATACCTGCCAATTTTTTATACATACGGAAAAGGTTTTGGTAGGTGATCGATGCTGATGTCTTAGTTTCATCTTGGATTGGGACACCTTCTTTAGCTTCAATCGCTTGGTGCAAACCATCAGAGTAACGACGGCCTTCCATTGTACGACCAGTAAATTGATCGACAATCAAGATTTCTTGCTCTTCGCTAACCACATAGTCGATATCAAGAATCATGATGTAGTTGGCACGAAGGGCGTTGTCGATAAAGTGAGTCAAAGCCACATTTTCGATATCATAAAGATTTTCTAGTTTGAAGAAGCTTTCAGCCTTGTCAATACCTGAATCAGACAAACCGATTGTCTTAGACTGAATATCAATGATATAGTCATCTTTATCCAAAGACTTCACAAAGTGGTCAGCCATATGGTAAAGTTGGCTTGTTTCAACTGCATTAGCTCCTGAAACGATCAATGGTGTACGAGCTTCGTCGATCAAGATAGAGTCAACCTCATCGACCAAGGCATAGTTGAGCGGACGTTGAACCATGTTCTCTGCACGAACAACCATGTTGTCACGAAGATAGTCGAAACCAATTTCTGAGTTCGTTGAGTAAGTAATATCACAGAGATAAGCTTCTTTTTTCTCCATTGGAGATTTTGCAGCCAAGTTAATTCCTACTGACAAACCAAGCCATGAGTACAACTCACCCATTTCAGTCGCGTCACGCTCTGTAAGGTATTCGTTGACGGTAACTACGTGGACACCTTTCCCTGAAAGGGCATTAAGGTATACCGGCATTGTCGCTGTCAAGGTTTTCCCTTCACCTGTACGCATTTCTGGAACGTCACCGTGGTGAAGAACGATACCACCCATAACCTGAACCTTGTATGGGAAAAGTCCAAGAACACGCTTAGCTCCCTCACGTACAACCGCAAAGGCTTCGTACAAGAGTTGATCAAGCGTTTCACCATTTTGATAACGTTGCTTAAATTCTTCTGTCTTAGCTTGCAACTGCTCATCTGTCAAAGCAGCCATTTCATCTTCGTATTTGAGGACTTTATCAGCCATCTTTTCTAAGCGGCGGAGTTCCCCTTTATCATTTTCGATGATTGTTTTTAATAAATTTGCCATTTTTTTCCTTACTTTAAATTCTGAATATTTTAGAATGTTCTTTTTATTGTAGCATATTTGCCTAGCTTTTTCAAGAAAGAATCCGTGTTTATACAAGTCAAAAAAGGCTCATTTAGAGCCTTTTTTTGTAAATGTTCAAACTATTGCTAATCATTGATTTTCTTTTAGAAATTTCAAGCCTACTCTTTGGTTGTAGAAGTACTAAAGTCAACCTTTGGAGCTGTCTTAGCTTCTTCGCTTTCTTTAAAGGTTTCTGCCTCTTTAAAGTTCATCATGTTAGCGAAAAGAACTGTTGGAAAGCTTCTTAATTTTTGATTATATTCCGTTGCCACTTTGTTGTAATCCTTGCGGGCTACAAAGATACGATTTTCACTTCCAGCCAGTTCCGTCATGAGTTGTTCCACATTTTGATTGCTCTTGAGTTCTGGATAATTTTCTGTTAGCGAGATCAATCGTGAAATAGCGGAACTCAACTCTCCTTGAGCCTCTTGATTTTCTTTTGAAGTCACGGAGCCATTCCCAATTTTAGAACGAGCTTCCGCAATCTTGGTGAAAACCTCTGTCTCATGGTTCATCTGGCCTTTTACAGACTCTACCAAATTTCCAATCAAGTCAGAACGACGTTGAAGAGCTGTCGCTACATCAGCTTGAGCTTGTTCGACCTTGGTTTGTTCAGAGACAAGTCCGTTATAAGTGCCTACTACTGAGCAACCGCCAAGCAAGATAATAGCCAGCAAAATGCTCAACACATAAATAATTCCTTTATTTTTCATATCTAAACCTACTTATTTCCTTAATTTTTACATGAATATTACCAATCATCGGATGATCCACCGCCATCGAAGCCACCACCGTCCCAGCTACTAGAAGAGTCTGAGCCTGAATCTGACCAAGAAGAACCTGAGTCGGATGAGTCACTAAACCACCATCCTCCGTCAGAGGAACCTCCTCCTCGGCCACCGCCGCCTCCTCTAATAATAGCTATAAATACGATAATGAAATAAATGATTATCCCGAATCCGAACACATTGTCCATAGGGTCACTGTTCTTACGATGACTAGACGAGCTACTATTGCGACTCGATTTTTTCCCACTGATGCTATCAGAATAACGTTTGATTTCAGAGGATTCATCAGATGGAAATGTTCCACTTCCTCTATAAAACTGATTGTCCAAGGCTTTGGCAATCGCTAGAATTCCTTTACCATAGTCACCAGTTTTAAAATCTGTACGGCTAGCTGCCAAGATCTGCTTGGTTTGATAGTCCGTTATTCTAATGGCGGTGTTATTACTGGTTTCAATTCTTGATTTACGGTCTTGAACGGCTACTACAATGAGACTTCCAAAATTATCTCCTGAATAGCCTATCTTCCAAGCCCTGGCAGTTTCATTAGCCACCGTTTCAATGCTTTCTCCTTCCAGACTGTCTACGATATAGACACCTATTTGGAGCTTTTCTGCCTTTTGACTATTGGCTTCATTCAAATCACGAATCTGAGTAACTACTTCCTCTGTCAAATAATGATTTGGGTCATAGATACCATAGTCTGGTTTTTCAGGTGCAGTGAATGCTGATAGGAAGAAAAATGCCATCAGCAAACCAAGTAGACGCACCAAGAAAGGATTCTTTAACAATCTATCTTTTTTCATAATAACCTCCTTATGCAAGGAAAATTGTTTAGAGCATTATAGCATTTTGAACCTTACAAAGAAAGTACGTTTTCATTACAAATCAGTGACAAGGACCAGGAAAATGATGTTAATTTGATGACAAATTCAGTTCTAGCCTCTTGATGTCATTTCCAAAAAAGAAGGTCCGAGAAAGAGGACTTCACTTAGGGATTTTTAGAAAAGCAGATTTTTAGTGACGCCTTCAAGCGGTGACAAAAGAAATAACGACCATACAAGAGTTGCAATGCTCCTGTGTGGTCGTTTTTTTATTTGGTAATGTAATTAACTACTTTCCTTAAACATTCTAGACTACTCTCTGTAGATATGTTTTCTTCACTCCCTGGCGCGGTAAGAGTGAGGTTGCCCCACATAGAGTTTTGATTTAAGTATTCTAATAAAACATTTTCATATGTTCCACTAGCTGAAGAAGAAGTACTTCCTGGATCAGACCATCTCCATCCACCCATTGCATGATAGACAAAACTATCAATCACAATTCCTGACAGATGGTAACTACTAAAATATGTGTCTCTTATGAACCTAAAGTGTTTACAAGTATCTAGTAATAAACCATTGCTACTAGAGTTTTTGTTTTTCATTGCTTCTTGTTCAGCCTTTGGATTTGTTGAACGCCAGTTACCACCCATATTAGTATCAGGATATTTGTATGTACCATCCCAAGAGCCATACCAGTCTGTTTTTTTAAATGCTGGAAGAATTTCAAATTTCATTCCGTCACTAAAGTTTATTTTTACAACTTGCCCATCTGCACGTACTTCGCTACGAGGGTATGATGAAATAATCGCTTGACGAACTGATTGTAATAAACGTGATTGTCCATTACCATTTATCACATCATGTTTTAAATACACATTCTCAGGCAAAACAACCAAAATATCTATATCACTTGTGTCAATTGCAGTTCCACGTCCATATGAACCAACATAGAAGCTATTTTGCGTATCACTTGAAATACCCCAAAATTCTTTATTAATGGCGGCCGTAACGGTATGATAACGTTTTGAAATAGTTGAACGAATACCTTGGTCTATTACTTCGCCTCTCTTTTTTATATAATCACTCATTTTTCTTACCTCCCATGTAGAGAGTTAGGAAGATTACAGTTTATTTCCTCATCAGTAAATTGATTGTCATGATTCACATTTAATGCAGTGCGTGCTTTTTTTACAGCTTTGTCAGTAGTGCGTGGCGCTTCAGCATATAGGACATCTAACTTTTCTACAATATCCTGATACATATCTGCTAACTCATTTACTGTTTTTTGTTTTAGATGAATTAACATTAATAACAATTTTAATTCATCCCTAATTTTCAACAGTTTCTGAGCGGAATTTTTATGAGCTGAAACTAACGTCTGTAAATCAAAAGATTTAAAAAAAGCACTAATGAAAACTGATACAAATGATATTAATGCAGATAACACTTTCAACCACATTTGATCTGTAAATATTAAAGAAACAATCCCAACCGATGTTAGGGATGCAGTTGCTATTTTAATAGTTTCCATGCATTTATATTGTGAAAAATATATATCAGCCTGTTTTTCTTGGATTTTGTGTGACCATACAACACTTCCAAAAGTATTTCTTACAGAATCCTCCAATATAGAATATTCATCATCCACGAAACGAACCTCCTTTGTTATTACGAAACTCAATAAACATTTTCTGGAATATTTGAGAATTTAGATATCCCTCTTGAATTACATCCATATTGTATCCATTTACCTTTTCAAAGCAAGGCAACCATATGTTGTCGTTATAGTTTTCTTTGTTTTTCCAATTTTGTTTAAGGTATTCTTTAAACTCTTCTTTTTCAGCATTTGTATCAAACACAAGGATACATTCCATAAATCTATCATGTGCTATTGTCTCATCATCACCATCTGGATGATAGTAAAACTCATGGACGATATATTCAATTGAGTCTTTAATGAAATACTTAAACGCAATATCCCAATGATGATATTGTGTTAATAATACACCGTCAGTTCTAGGAGAAGGCGTAAAATAACGACCACCATTAAGCGATAATCCTTCTAATGAAGCGAGCATTGTTTGGTAATAATACAAATTGATATCATACCATCTAGAGTGAATATCGGTTTGATTAAACAAGTAATATTGATATCCATTTTTACTTTCGTCTATATTATTCTCTATAGTAAATTCAGGTGAAAATCTGTAATACCTTTTCTCTGTACAACAATAGTGGGGAGAATAATCCCACAAGTCAGATCTTTTCAAATAAAGCATCATTCTTTCTAATGGCGGTGAAAGTAATCCGAAACGTTTTTTCCATAGTGTCTCTATTTGCGATAAATCAGCAGATTTATTCTTTGGTGTATTTGAATCCATTACTCGTGTGTAGATATTATTAGCCATTACAGACTGATAATGATCAGTTAAATAAAATGGTGTTGTATTACTGTTGTGTATAACAATTACATCTATTTCATTTTTGCCGAAGGAGATATTTTTAACACTGACAATAGGTCTAACTCCACCAGCAAAATGCTTTTCTCTTAAAAAATCAACCAATTTCTGTGTGTTTTTCTGTTTGGATCAGACTTCACAGAGGAAAATGAATAATCATTTTCCTCATCAACACCAATAATAATATAAGCATCTCTATTCAGAAGAGTGTTAGCCATACAAATAATATCATGTAGTAAATCAGCTTTCTTGTCTTGGGAATACCATTCTCGTTTAAAATCCCAATAGTTGCCTTCCTGCTTTAGTGAAATTAACTTTTTGATATCATATTTGTTCATTAAATAGATACCTCCAATCATTCACAACTAACACTATTGTTACTAGCTATCCAGCAATTACATCTTCTATAATCTGCTTAACTTTTTTATTGCTTAACTGTGTATGGAACGAAACAGTGTATCCATCGATAGTAAGTTGCTTGAAGAAAGCCTCAGCACATTTTATCTTAGCATCTTCAATACCACGAAGTGTAGACTTATTTTCTACCAGCTTTGTTTCCACAATAATGTTCAATTCCTTTGTTCCGTCTTTATGCTTAACAACATACATAAAGTCAGGGCTATAGTTTTCGCCGACTATCGTAGGAATAGCAACGCTTGATTTTGGGATTTTTCCGTAGACTACAACCTCATCAATATCAGTCATGATATTAGCTTTTTCAAGAGGTGAGTCAAAAACAATCTTATCATACAGATATTTGTCTGAAGGTGTACCTTCAGCAAATTTTGTACCTACATTTCCTTGTTTAATAACATCCCTAGGCGTTCCGTCTTTGTAAGTTAATGCAGTTTCGGTTACAGGCTGAGCAGATTGTTTATACTTAAAGCGGGTTTGCATCCTCTCGATACGCCAATCTGTAAAAGCAGATACAATATTTGCTACAGAATATTCGTTTATGTATTCTTCAGGAATGTCCTTCTCCTTGGAAAGTTCACACATAGCTTTGTGAATTTCGGTAATAGGAAGGCTTGTCTGTTGGCTAATTCTTTTCAAAAACTCATTATAAGGAATAGAGCGTTTTATCGAATAAGATACACCTGTACCCTCCCTAGTAACCATCGCATTTCCTTCTGTTTCCACTTGATCTCGATGACTATACAAGGTTACATTACCGAAAATTCCAATTCTTCTCAAAATATCATACAATGCCTGCGGGATTTCATCTACCAAATCCACATCATAGAATAAGTAATATTTGTGGTTGATGCGTTCCCATAGCTCTTTTAATTCAGAGTATACAGCTTTTCTTACATGAATTACTTCTTTCTTATTCTTGTTAACATCAGTAACCTTATTGCTGCCTACACCTGTAGCAAATTCTGGATAATCCGCATAAAAAGCATCTCTGTTTTCGGTTTGAATCTCAGAGTTACGATTTATGTATTTTTTACTCATCAATTCTATGAACAAGTCATCCGGGTCAACACCTCGCTCTTTAGCAACTTTATCCAATGCATCTTGAGAAAGAGTAAGAGTTTCTGGTAATTCACCATTAATTTCATCAACAAGTCTTTCAGCAAAATCAGCTTCAGTAAAGTCAACAATATAATTAAGCTTAAATTCCTCGTTAGAGATACGGTTACCATTTTCATCGACAGGAAGACGAAGTCCACGACCTACCTCTTGCAATTTGCTGTTATCACTTCCGCTGGAACGTAATTTTGCAATTGTGAATACATTAGGATTGTCCCATCCTTCTTTCAAAGTCCATTTAGAGAACAGAAATCTTCTTGTGTTGAATGAACCATCCTCTTTACGAAGCGAAATGAGACCTTTCTTATTATGAAGGATATCAGCAACTTCATTTGCAATAGCTTCATCTGAGTCACTATTATCCTGTGCAAAATAACCGGCATGACAAGCAGGAATATCGGCTTTGCTTGCTTCAAGGTAGTCTTTGTATTCCTGTTCGTTATCCGGAAGTGTTAGTAATAATTCTTCGATTTTCTCAAGTAACAATCTTTCAAACATCATTTTCAGATAAGCCTCTTTGCCGTCTTCTGAATCACGGTAAGAAGTAATATCATCAATGAAAAACAGTGCCAGAGTTTTAATTTTGAATTGTCTTCCAGAGAAATTCTGACGTTCAGTTTCAAAATGTCTCTGAATTGCCAACTTCAGCATTTGTTCTTGATAAGATGAAGAATAAATATCGGTGTTGAATTCTTCACCTTGATATTTAACTTGTCCATTTACCAACTCAATGAAGTTTTTACCAATAGCACTGATTGTAAGTCCCTCAAAAGATGAATCAATTATAGAAAGCGAATCCCCGGGTGTAAGTGTATAAGTCTTTGTTTCCTCGCCACGTTTTTTGAATTGGAAAGTAGCAGAAGTTTTTGATACTACGGATAATAGTTTAACCTTTTCTTCCTTTCTTGATAAGGGTTCAAAATGTTCCTTCGCAATGCCTTTAATCAAATTTAGATTGAAGGAATCACAAGCATTAAGTTCATATACAAGGTTATTAAAGTCCTTAAAAGTTACCTTATTTCTTCCTTTGCCAACAGTTGTATCCGGGAAGGTTGCTCCATAACGAATAATAATCTGTGGACATAATTCTTCAACAATTGCTTTATATGCTTTCTGGTCACGAGAAAATCTATGTGGTTCATCAATAATTACAACAGGCTTTGTTGCTTTTAATGCATCAAAAGGTCTATAAAATCCCTCAACTAAATAATCGTAGTCTGATCGAGTAAGCATGTTACCATTTGTCAGCAACTGCATATTAACAAGTAATACATAAATCTTGTTTGAGTTCTGGCATGAGCCTGTTACAAAATCACGTACAGCAGGAGGCATAGCTAAAAAGCCTTTTTTCTTTTTCTTTGGACTTTCCAATACGCTTAATTCGATGTCACAGTTATAGCCACACGCATCAGAAAAGTGATGTTTTACATAGGTATCATCAATAAACTGTGATGTACCTGCCTTAATTGGAAGAGAAGGTACGGCAATAATAAACTTATTAAAACCAAACTTTTTATGCATCTCATAAATTGTTTGTGTATATACATAGGTCTTACCTGTACCTGTTTCCATCTTAATATCAAGGTTCAGGTACTCTCCGTCATCACGGCAACCTCTATAATCAGCACGAATATTCTTTTGAACTTCCGTCAAATTATGAACCAAACGAAGTTCTTTTCTATCAAATGTTGGATTTTCATAGGCAAGGTGCGGCTTTATCATTGTGATTCCATCAAGGGCAGAAATTATGGCATCAACAGCTTTCTGTTGATGGTCCAATTCTCGTTCTAATATAAGTTCCAAAACCTGCACCTCCTTAATATCTGATATCCAGATTGATTTTCAAATTTTTTTCAGAATCACGGAGAATCTTTACATTCGTTTTCAAGTTCTCCATTTCCACATAGTTAAAACTATATCCAAAGAGAACTATATTCTGTGGATTAAATGCTCCTTCTGTATTGTACTTTTCGACTAGAGCCTTGACAGCATCCTCAGAAAGCCCCGGATTGATAAGATACAAATGATTTTCACACCAGTATGCTGTGTAGCCTGCGAGGTCAATCATTTCACAGTTGTTTACAAAACCATAATTGTCATGTACCAACCAAGTAGTAAGCACTGTCGCAGTACCGAACTCATCATATACAGTTGTATCAGTGATAAATCCGCTGCTATCGAATTTTTCGATTTTATCTAATGTTGTTTGGCTTACTTCATGTAAGGTATAATGCTTAAACCCAAGGTCAGCGGTAGTATCGGGGCATTCTTCACGCATCTTATTTGCTGCTCGTATGATTCGTTCTAAACCAAGATAGTCAATAGTATGAGTTCTGTGGGCAGAATCTAAAAAAGCAATATTTTTCTTTATATTTCTCAATGTTTCTCCAGAAGCAGTCTTCAATTTATCATCAAGATTTTCTGGTAATTGTATCAAAATGCATGAAATATTACTGTTCCTGTCTTGGTTCAATTCATAAACAGCTTGCATTGTTGTAGCCGAACCACTGAAAAAATCACACACAATTCCTGTCGTTTGTCCAGAAATACCCATGTGCAATACTCTTTTTATAAGTTCTACCGATTTAGGATAATCAAATTCAACATCTGGTAAAATTGCTTTTAGAGTTCTTCTTGCTACATCTGTTGATAATTCGCCACCCTGCCAAAATGACTTGGCTTTTGAAGTTCTTTCTTCACCTTCATCAAATTCGTCAAATTCATCATCAAGTACAACAGGGTTTAATGCCGGATTCAAATACACTCTGTGCTTTATTCCCCATCTTCCTTTATTGTTTTTATCTGGATGCAGAATATTAAGCGAATTAGCAACATGGTCTTTTCCCCATCTCCAACGTCCATCGCTACCGTCTCCGCGTAACGGAATAATTTTTTCATAACCATTTAAGGCATTCATAGATATATCCCCAGTTTCCGGATTGAAATATATAGGGAAGTACATATTAGGTCTGTCTTCACGTCTATCAGGACGTCCACGCTTGCGTAAATCTCTCAATGCATACAAATTACCATTTTCATCAGTATATTTGTATTGTTTTTTTTGTTCATCTGTTAACGGCAAACCACCAGACACAAAATTTTCACTAACATACATCAATAAATATTCGTGTGTAGTTGCAATATTTGCTCTATCATTGCGTCCTTTTAAATTGTTGACAACGGCAATTTGCCCTGCAAAGTTCTGTTCGCCAAATATATCATCACAAACCAGTTTTAAATTACCTTGTTCATTATCATCTATTGATATGAAAATAACACCATCTTTTGATAATAGTCCTTTTGCCAACTGCAAACGAGGATACATAAACATCAACCACGCTGAATGTGACGCACTGCCCCTGTTTGTCAAATCGAGAATACGCTGCGCTTGTTCCTCATCAATACTAAGTTTCTCAACAAGTTCTTCAACAGTAAAGTTAAACTTATCATTATACACAAAGCCATCAGAGCCGGTGTTATACGGAGGGTCAATATAAATGCACTTTACTTGTCCAGCATATGATTTAAGTAGATGTTTTAGTCCATCAAGGTTATCACCACTGATATATACATTTTCACTGTTTTTATTTTCAGGAAGACTGTTGTGTGCTTCGTCTGGAACAATTACTGTTTCAGTATCAAGTGATGCCAGCATTTTTGCATAGTTTTTACCTAAAAACTTTAATTCGTATCCCTCACGGGAAATATCAATCTTATCCTTTAAGAATTCGGAAAATCTTACCATGTCAAAAGTACCATCGGCACGAAAGCATGATGGGAAATTTTCTTTCAAAATGTTTATTTCTCTCTGATTTGGTGTAGCTAATTCATTCGCTGTAATAATGTCCTTAATCATTTTGATTTACTCCTTACTTCAAAATCAAGCCATGCCTCTTCTACATCTGAATAATCAACATCATGTTCTAGGCAGAACTCTTTTATATTTTTCATAGCATTAAGGTTAGGCTTTGCTTTACCGCCTTCCCATCTATTCACAGTAGAAAATGCCACCTGTACTTCTTTGGCAAAATCTTGCTGTGTCAGAAAACATCGTTGTCTGATTCTTTTAATTTCTTCTGGAAATCCCATGCTGCATCTCCTTAACTCAAATATTTCGATAATATAGCGTTATTATATCATGTAATTATGAATTTTTCTACTTCCTGTGACTAACTCGTATAGTTGCAGGATATTTTTATCTTTCTTCAAAAAATATCCTTTTTCATCTTCTCCCAAGGTTAACAGATAGAAGGACAGAAAAAGTCCTTCAATTGCAAGAAGACAATTAACAACGACTCATCTGAATGGGTTATCTTCAAGAATATTCATGAACCGATTATAGATCAAGAAACTTTTGATATTGTTCAGCGAATCCGAGATGGTAGGCGAAGACTTACACCTATAGGTGAAATACCTGTATTAAGTGGAATGCTATTCTGTGCCGACTATGGTGCTAAAATATATCAAGTCAAGGTAAGAGGCTGGACACACGAGCAGGAACATTTCGTATGTGCTACATGCAGAAAAACCAAAAGTGGTTGTTCTTCTCATCAGATTCATAATGTTCAGGTTGAAGAAATTCTGCTGAGAGAAATAAGAAAGATTACTGCTTATGCCCGTGAACAAGAAGATAAATTCGTAGAGCTTGTAACCAAGCAAAGCAAAAAGGAACTGAACCAACAGCTTCGTAGCAGCCACAAGGAACCGGAACAGGCAACTACAATAATTACAAAGCTTGATACAATTATCCAAAGACTTTATGAGGATGACATTGATGGCAAGATTTCTGATGAACGATCTATGAAGATGACTGAAAACTATGAGGCAGAGCAGAAAGAATTACTTAAGCGTACAAATGAGCTAAAGTCTTTCATAGACCAGGCAAAAGAGCAATCCTTGAATGTAGATTCATTTCTCAAAGTGGTACGAAAGTATACTGATATTACTGAAATCACGGGTGAGATTATTCGAAGCTTTATTGAGAGAATTGATGTTTACAAGCCTGAAAAGGTGCCGGGAACAAGAACCAAGAGACAGACAATCTGCATCCATTGGAATTTCATTGGTGCAGTTGATATTCCCACAGAATAAACAAAAACGGCATAACCTACAATGCTGTAAGTTATGCCGAAATTTTAAAGGGTTAAAAATCCCTTAGTGAGTCAACCTAACCTTCTTTTTTTATTCTTTTATTTTCGTTTTCTTGCGATCAGATGAATCGGTGTACCTTCAAAGACAAAGGCCTTGCGGATTTGATTTTCCAAGAAACGCAAGTAAGAGAAGTGCATGAGCTCTTCTTCGTTGACAAAAATCACAAAGGTCGGTGGTTTAGTTGCCACTTGAGTCGCATAGAAAATCTTGAGACGTTTCCCTTTGTCTGTCGGTGTTGGGTTGATGGCGATAGCATCCATAATGACATCATTCAAGACTGCTGATGGGATACGGGTATTTTGACTCTCGCTGATTTGTTTAATCATCTCTGGAAGTTTGTGGAGACGTTGCTTGGTCAAAGCCGAAACAAAGATAATCGGTGCGTAAGGTAGATATTGGAACTGTTCACGAATATCCTCTTCCCAGTTTTTCATGGTGTGGTTATCTTTTTCAAGAGTATCCCACTTGTTAACTACAATGATCATCCCTTTACCAGCTTCGTGGGCAAATCCTGCGATACGCTTGTCGTACTCACGGATGCCTTCTTCAGCATTGAGGACCATCAAGACTACATCTGAACGGTCAATAGCACGCATGGCACGCATGACTGAGTATTTCTCTGTGTTTTCATAGACTTTACCAGACTTACGCATACCAGCCGTATCAATCATGGTAAACTCTTGGCCATCCGCATCTGTAAAATGTGTATCAATGGCATCACGAGTTGTACCAGCTACAGGACTGGCAATTACGCGATCTTCTCCCAAAATGGCATTAATCAAGCTAGATTTTCCGACATTCGGTCGACCAATCAAGCTGAATTTAATGACATCTGGATTTTCATCTTCGACTTCATGTGGAAGATTTTCGACGATGGCATCTAATACATCCCCTGTACCAATCCCGTGCACAGATGAAATTGGCAATGGTTCACCCAAGCCAAGAGCATAGAAATCATAGATATCATTTCGCATTTCCGGATTGTCAACCTTGTTGACAGCTAGGATAACAGGTTTATGAGTTTTATAGAGTTTACGGGCTACGTATTCGTCAGCATCTGTGATGCCTTCTTTTCCAGAAACTACAAAAACGATGACATCAGCTTCTTCCATGGCAATCTCTGCCTGGTGCTTGATTTGTTCCATAAACGGAGCATCAACATCATCAATCCCTCCAGTATCAATCATACTGAAAGAACGATTGAGCCACTCACCAGTAGCATAGATGCGGTCCCGTGTTACACCTTCAACATCTTCTACGATTGAGATGCGTTCCCCTGCAATACGGTTAAACAGGGTTGATTTCCCAACATTGGGACGTCCTACGATGGCAACAGTTGGTAAGGCCATGTTTTCTCACTTTCTATAATAAGTTCTTTTGTTCAAGATTTTCTCTAGTCGAGCTTGGTTCAGGCTGACCGAATTGCTCTGCAAGACGTTGACTCCAAGTCGTAGTCGCACGAGCTCCTGCATATTCGGTCTGCACACGGTCATAGGCTTCAATAGCCTCAGCTGTTTGTTCTTGGTATTCTTCCTCAAAAACAACATTCTCTAGTGGCAATCTTGGTTTTACATCATGTTTTTGGTTCGGCACACCAAGTGCAATCCCAAAAACTGGGTAGGTATAGTCAGGAAGCTTGAACAATTCTGCCAATTCAACAGATTTGTAACGCACCAAACCGATGATTACTCCACCATAGCCAAGGCTTTCTGCCGCAAGCAAGGTATTCTGTCCAGCCAAGGCTGCATCTACTGAAGTGATTAGGAGTCCTTCCACCCCTTGAGGTTGGAAAGTATCGGTATGGAGACGAGCCCCTTTTTCTGCACGGTTTAAATCTCCTACAAAGAGGAGGAAGGCGGCAGACTGACGAATCGCTTCCTGAGGAACTAGCTCAAAAAGAGCATCTTTCTTTTCTTGACTTCTGACTAGAATCACAGAATAAGATTGGAAATTTTTCCAAGAAGAAGCCATTTGCCCTGCAGATAAAATGGTATTTAAATCTTCTTGAGGGATCGCTTCTTCTTTAAATCTGCGAACCGAGGTATGAGATTTCATTAAGGTGATTGTTTCACTCATCGGCGGTTTTCTCCTTCTAGTCGTGTTTCCTCTGCTAAATAACGGATACGCTCCATCACACGTCTAGCTTCCCATGTTTCATCATTTCCATTCTTGCCTTTGGCAAAATGTTTTTCCAAATCTTCAAAATTGAAATTCGAGGTAAAGAAGGTTGGCAAATCTTCCTGCATACGATATTGGAGAATGACTTGCAAGACTTCATCACGCACCCAAGGCGTTGATTGCTCCGCACCAATATCATCAAAAATCAAGACTTCAGCTTGCTTGATTTCATCGACTAAATTCTTGACATTCCCATCACCAATAGCATTTTTGACATCAATGACAAAGCTCGGATAATGAAGAAGGGTAGATGAAACACCACGTTTTTCAGACAAATCATGGGCTAGGGCAGCCACCATAAAGCTCTTCCCGACTCCAAAGTCTCCATAGAGATAGAGACCTTTACGGACTTCTGGATATTGCTCAACAAAAGTAAAGAGCTTTTCAAAAACTGGCATGCGTCCCAAGTCATCCAAATCAACTTGAGCCAAACTAGCTTTTTTAAGACTAGCTGGAAGATTGATTAGTCTGAGACGGTTCTTGATAGCCGCTTCTTTCTCAGCCGCAATCAGTTCCGGAGTTTCCTCATAGGATACATCTGCGTAACCATGATTCATGACTAAAATTGGCTTATAACCTCGAGCAATATAGTCGGTATCTCCGCGAAGGAACTTATCACGTTCGGTGATGTATTGATTAAACTTAGAGATACTACGATTCAATTCCTCTTGACTGAGAGATTCCTTCTGGATAAAAGCCGCAACATCTGGATCTTTTACAATCTGCTGGACCAAGTCCTGGTATTGAAAACGGCTGGGATGATCTTTAAGCACATCTCCTACACTTTCCATCTAGTCTCCTCCTTTTCCTAATCGGTCTAACATTTCTTTTTTCTTACGTTCTAACTCCAAGCGAGTTTCTTCGCTGGTTTCATTTTTATATTCTGGATTACTCCATTTTGGGACATTACTTTTAGTTTGGCTTGTTTTCGCTGATTTTTGTTCTTGCCCCTTTTGATTCTTCTCTCTGATTCGAAGTACAGCTTCTTCAGCAGTTCTGATCTTGTTATAAGAGTAATCGTTGGCCACTTTCATGGCATATTTTTCATTGAGGTTGGCAGAATCAACCTTGTTGAAGGTCAAGAGGATAACGACATTGATAACTTCATCAAGCAAGCCTAAATCTGCCATCTGCTTTAATAAATCGCGTTCGGCTTGGATAATTCCAGCATTTAAGGTTTGTTTGATACCCGCTAAAAATTGCAGGGCAGTCTTACTTTTAGCTTCTCGGATAATGGTCGCTTCTTGGGGACTAAAGTCCGAAGAGACAGACTCTTGTGCTAATTTTTCACGCATACGCTTGACAGAAATAACTTGTGAAACAGCTGTCGCCTTAGCCAATTGATAGGTCTCAAACCAAGTCCATTTTTTCTCGTCAGAGATTTTAAATAGCTCTAAGACATCTGACTGTTCATCTTGGAAACGAAGATTGTCTCTCGCCATAAGTTGACGAAAATGCTCCAAATCAAAATCATTTTTAAAATCAGCTTTTACTGGTGTCTCATCATGACTAGCCATGTCTTCTATCTCTGGAAAGGCCTGACTCAAAGAAACGGTCAAAGGCTCTCCACCTGCAGACTCTTGGCGAAAATCAGAAACTGCTGGCTCACCGATTTTTTTCTCCAATAAGGTACGATAAACCGTATGATGCAAGAAATCTGAGCTAGAAAGCGTTGGATGAATAGCAAGTTCATAGCCGTCACCCTTTTGATAGAGGGTAACCAAATTGAAGGCTGATAAGATTTTAAAAGCCTTTAAAAGCCTGTCCATCCCAAAATTGAGATGATTGAGAATAGCTGCAAAAAGGTGTTCTTTTTGTCCATCATCCCAAAAAGCTAAGGTATAAAGGTAAAGACTCAGCGCATCCTGACCGATAATCGGGAGGTAGCACTGCACCAAAGTTGTGGGATCTTGCGACACCCGATTATTCTTTAGAAAAGAAAAACGATCATTAGGCTTCATTTATTTTTCCTTTTTCTTCTTTGAAGATTGCGTAATTTGTTTGAGAAGATTTTCGAGCTCACTCACGTCCTTAAAGCTACGATAGACACTAGCAAAACGAACGTATGTGATTTCGTCGAGTTCAGCTAACTCTTCCATGACGAGCGAACCAATATCTTCGCTCTGAATTTCATTATCATTGCGACTGAGGAGTTTTTGTTCGATACGATTGACCACCATGCCAATTTCATCACTGGACACCGGACGTTTTTGGGCTGAACGGATAATCCCATTAAAGATTTTATCTCTTGAGAACTGCTCCCGTGTGCCATCCTTCTTGACCACAACCAGCGTTCTTTCTTCTACACGTTCATAGGTTGTAAAACGATGCTGGCATTCTTCACACTCACGTCTTCTTCTAATCGTATTTCCTTCTTCAGCCTGACGGCTATCGATAACACTTGATTTAGTAGCGCCACATTTTGGACAACGCATGCCTTCCCCTCCTTGTCGTTTTCTTTTCATTATACCATTTTTTGAGCAATTCCCAAAATAATTCTCCTTTTGGCTTGACAAGTTTTTTGTTTAGTTGTATTATTTAAGTGATACAAAAAGAAATTGTAGAAAGGAGACTGTGATGTCCTGGACATTTGATAACAACAAACCCATTTATTTGCAGATAATGGATAAAATCAAACTGCAAATCGTTTCCCATAAACTAGAACCCAACCAACAACTGCCAACTGTCAGAGAACTGGCTAGCGAGGCTGGCGTCAATCCTAATACCATCCAACGTGCCCTATCAGATCTAGAAAGAGAAGGCTTCGTATACACCAAGCGGACTGCAGGTCGTTTTGTCACCGAGGACTTGGACCTAATCCTCCAATCCCGTAAGCAACTATCTGAAGAACAACTGCAGCAATTTGTAACAGGCATGGTAGAATTTGGCTATGAAAAAGAAGAACTACCAACTGTTTTGAGAGATTATATTGAAGGAGTTTAGACTATGACCTTGTTAACATTTGAAAATGTTTCAAAATTCTATGGAGCAAGCCCTGCTCTTCAAAATGTTTCCCTTGAAATCCCAGCCGGAAAGATTGTTGGACTCCTTGGCCCAAACGGTTCTGGAAAGACAACCTTAATTAAACTAATCAACGGTTTACTCCAACCAGAGCAAGGGCGTATCCTCATCAATGGCATGGAACCAAGCCCAGCAACTAAGGCTATCGTTTCTTATCTACCTGATACGACCTATCTCAACGAACAGATGAAAGTCAAAGAAGCTCTTACCTTTTTCAAGACCTTCTATAAAGATTTCAATCTGGAGCGTGCTCAAGGTCTTCTTCGTGACCTTGGTATCGATGAGAATAGCCGTTTCAAGAAACTCTCAAAAGGGAACAAAGAAAAAGTTCAGTTGATCCTTGTCATGAGTCGTGACGCTCGTCTATACGTCCTTGACGAACCAATCGGTGGTGTCGATCCCGCAGCTCGTGACTACATCTTGAACACCATCATCAACAACTACTCTCCAACTTCGACTGTCTTGATTTCAACCCACTTGATTTCAGACATCGAACCAATCTTGGATGAGATTGTCTTCCTCAAGGATGGAAAAGTTGTCCGTCAAGGAAATGTGGATGATATTCGCTACGAATCAGGAGAGTCTATCGACCAGCTCTTCCGTCACGAATTCAAAGCCTAGTTAAAGGAGATTCTTATGTTTTGGAATTTAGTTCGTTATGAATTTAAAAATGTCAACAAATGGTTTTTAGCCCTCTATGCTGCTGTACTATCCCTATCTGTCATCATAGGAATTCAGGGCAGCACCCTTACTAGCACCTATTATCAAGACAAGGGTGTTGTCATGTTAGTATTTCTATCTCTGGTTTTTGGGGGTCTGGTTATTACTTTGAGTATCTCAACCTTGATTTTGATTATTCAACGATTTAAGGGAAGCGTTTACGATCGTCGTGGCTATTTAACTCTCACCCTGCCAGTATCTGAACACCAGATCCTCTCCGCTAAACTTCTTGGAGCCTTTGTTTGGTCTTTGGCAAGTACAGTGGTTTTCCTTTTTAGTCTTTACATCATCATATCCATGATTCAACCAGACGTCTTAATATCCAACGTTGCCGAGTTTATTCTCAAAAATTATCAAGATGATTTCTGGTTAGCCTTGATTTCCTATATCGTTAACACTCTTGCAAGTATCCTTTGTATCTACTTTTCTATCTCTATTGGTCAACTCTTTAATGAATACCGTACAGCTCTTGCGGTTGTCGCCTACATAGCTATCCAAATAGTCCTTGGTTTTATCACCCTAAATCTTCGCATCGATTTCGACTACAATTGGGTATTATCCTTTGAAATTTTCAAGGACTTAATCCTTAGCGTCGGCTTCTATCTCGGCACCTACTACATCTTAAAGAACAAAGTAAACTTACAATAATGAATGAAGCCCCTAGCAAATAAAGCTAGGGGCTTCTTTTTACACAAAGAAATATAAAATTCTTATTTTTTAACTCAATATCAAACCTGCTACGATGGGACTGACAAATACGTAGAGAATACCGGTGACACCGATAGCCAAACCAGCCATGGCACCTGCAACAGAACCATAACGGAATGCTGTCCCAGTTCCAACGGCGTGACCCGTTCCTCCTAGGGCTAGACCGGCAGCTACTGGATCATCTATTTTCAGCCATTTTAAAAGTGTTGGTCCAATAACGCTAGTCAAAATGCCAGTTGCTACCACAACTACCAAGGTGATTGTTGTGATCCCTTGTAGCTTTTCCGTAATTCCAACCGCCATGGCCGTCGTTACAGACTTTGGGAAAAGCGAAATTGCTAAGAAGAAATCCATACCGAAAAATTTAGCGACTAGGGCTGTAAAAGTGGTATTGACGATGACTGCTAGAAGACTGCCTAGTAGAATACTTCTAACGTGATGCTTCATGAGGTGAAAACTTTTATAGAGAGGAATCCCGAGTGCTACTGTCGAGGGTACAATCAAGTTGTTGAGATAAACCCCACCTTGATAATAGGCAGCGTAAGAAATACCCGTCAATTTCAGAAATGCAATGATAAATAAGGTCGCTAGTAGCAAAGGAGTTGTCAGAGGATGAGGGTAGCGTCTAAAGATAATCATCCCTCCGAGATAGGCTAGGATAGACAAGGCTATCCCAAAAAGTGGATTGGATACAAATTCGCTCATTTGGCACCTCTTTCTTCGTAATCCCCTTCATAACGATTTTTGATAAACTGGACGACCAGCGCAATCAAGATAATATTGATCACTGCCGCAAAAAAGACAATCAAGATAATCGGTAATAAATAAGGAGCTATCACATCAAATTTCTCCATAATCCCAACTGCAGGAGGCAGAAAGAGGATGGTCATGTTGGCGAGAAGAAAATTCCCAACCATGTTGACATGTCGTACCCGCAGCCACTTGAACTGCAAGGCCAAAAATAAAATAATCAAACCGATAATGCTTCCAGGGATAGGCAAATGGAAAAAGCTAGAAATTCCCTCACCAATCAGCGAAATGACAAAGAGAATCATTAACTGAACATATAACTTCATCGTATACTCCACAAATAGACTTTCTGCATACCAGTTTACTCTTTTTTCAGAAAATTTCAAGGAAATACACAAGAAACATCCTTCTTGCTATCTCATCTAAAAAGTTGTATACTAATTGCGTGCGCAAGCATCTTAGATGTATAAAGCTATTTACAACTATTATATAGGAAAGGAGATTGACGTGACTTACTTAGAAAAATGGTTTGACTTCAACCGCCGACAAGTCGAGCTGGAAGCTATTTTAGAACAAACTATTGCTGAGCAGAGCGAACAGAGTCTTACGCTCAAGGAATTTTATCTCTTGCACTTTTTAAATCAAGCTCAAGAAAAATCTTTGAGACAGATTGACTTGCCAGATAAACTTCATCTGAGCCCTAGCGCTGTATCACGGATGGTGGCACGCCTAGAAGCAAAAAACTGCGGTTTACTTAGTCGGAGATGTTGTGACCAAGACAAGCGAGCTAGTTTTATCTGCCTCACTAAGGAGGGCCAGACGACTCTTGCTTATCTACAAAAAGCAGTCGAAGAAAGTCTAGAAACAAAAGCAAGTTGGTTATCTTAAAGTTTTTTAAAAAACTTGCGTGCGCAATCAATTTTCTTGACATTCCTTTTTACAAGGAGTAAAATGAAGACATGATTTAGCAAAGGAGAATCCTATGATTGAAATCACTTATCTTGATGCCAGTAAGCAAGAGAGAACCGTAACATTCGAGTCATACGAAGAATTTGAACGTTCTCAACATGCCTGCCTGATTGGTGTCGCAGACTACTACCCTGTCCAAAAACTAACCTACAATGGTCATGTTCTGGACTACCATGGGACTTATGGGGATGTTTTCTTCTATCTCATGAAACAAGATTTAAGCCAATATAACTAAAAAGGAGAAATACTATGGCAAAAGCAATTACAGATGCAACATTTGAACAAGAAACTAAAGACGGATTGGTCTTAGTAGACTTCTGGGCAACTTGGTGTGGTCCATGTCGTATGCAAGGTCCAATCTTGGACAAATTGTCTGAAGAACTTTCAGAAGATGTCTTGAAAATCGTTAAAATGGACGTTGACGAAAATCCAAACACAGCTCGTGCATTTGGAATCATGTCTATCCCTACTCTTCTTTTCAAGAAAGATGGACAAGTTGTTAAACAAGTTGCAGGTGTCCACACTGCTGAACAAATCAAAGCCATCGTTGCTGAATTGAGTTAATTATAAAATCCCCCACCTCTTATCATGGGGGATTATAATATATAAAAAACCTACTCTCCTGTATGAAGAGTAGGTTTTTTGAGTTTCAATTATTCTTCAGTTCCAAGGAAGTTTTTAGCAACAAGAGCTGCAAGAACTCCACCAACGATTGGTGCAAGGATGAAAATCCAAACTTGTTGAAGGGCTGCGCCACCTACCAATACAGCAGGAGCCAAGCTACGAGCTGGGTTTACTGAAAGGCCAGTAATATTCAATCCAACAAGGATCAAAGCTGTCAATGACAAACCGATCACCAAACCAGCAATAGCGCCATTACCTTTGCTTGCTGATGTTACAGTCATGATCACCAAAACAAACAAGAATGTTGCAATTGTTTCAAACAAGAAACCACCAAAGACAGTTACTCCGTTTGCCAAGGCATTTTCACCAAGACTTGCAGTTGACATACCTGAATTCGCTAAGAGGAAGAATACAGAAGCAGATGCAAGGAAAGCACCAACTACTTGACCAAGGATGTAGTTTACAAGCTCTGAAGATGACAAACGTTTGTTCACAAACATAGCGATAGAAACAGCCGGGTTTAAGTGAGCACCTGAAACAGTTCCGATTGAGAAGGCTGCGACTACGATTGCTAAACCAAAAGCAAGAGCAATCCCAAGGTGTCCAAGTCCTTCAACACCATTTCCAAAAACAACAGCTCCTGTTCCGATGAACACAAGCATAAAAGTACCGATTAATTCAGCAACAAATTTTTTCATGATAAGTCTCCTTTTTTCAAACTATGTATTAGTCTATCAGAAGAAGGAAAGGGTTTCAAGAAATGTGCTTGGAAATATTGTGGCCTTTTTCCCTTTACACGATAGTTTTATTTCTCTAACTCTAAACCTTGCAAAGTAAAGTTTTCAATCATTTTGATCTTGAAAAATATTCATTTTTCTAAAAATCAGTCTTTGTTTGACACAAATTTCACAAAGTTGTATACTAAAAAGTGATAGGGCTTCTTTTAGAAACTTATCACTACTCACTTCTAACCCTTTGCTGTTCTTTTTGAACGTTTGAACGGTATCATAGATACCAAAGGAGGAATCATATGTCTAAAGTAGCTATTGTTACAGGTGCAGGTCAAGGAATCGGTTTTGCAATCGCAAAACGCTTGGTTCAAGATGGTTTTAAGGTTGGGGTTTTGGACTATAATGCTGAAACAGCTGAAAAAGCAGTTGCTGAATTGTCAGCAGACAAGGCTTTTGCTGTTGTAGCTGATGTGTCTAAACAAGCAGAAGTTTCTGCAGCTTTCCAAAAAGTTGTCGATCATTTCGGAGACTTGAACGTTGTCGTAAACAACGCTGGTGTCGCTCCTACTACACCTCTTGATACAATTACAGAGGAACAATTTGCTCGCACTTTTGCTATTAACGTCGGTGGGGTAATCTGGGGAGCACAAGCTGCTCAAGCTCAATTCAAAGCACTTGGTCACGGTGGTAAAATTATCAATGCTACTTCCCAAGCAGGTGTTGTCGGAAATCCAAACTTGACTGTATATGGCGGTACAAAATTCGCTGTTCGCGGTATTACTCAAACATTAGCGCGTGATTTAGCTGATTCTGGCATCACTGTCAACGCTTATGCTCCAGGTATCGTTAAAACACCAATGATGTATGATATCGCTCATGAAGTTGGGAAAAATGCAGGAAAAGACGACGAATGGGGTATGCAAACATTCGCAAAAGATATTACATTGAAACGCCTATCTGAGCCAGAAGATGTCGCTGCAGCGGTTAGCTTCCTTGCTGGACCAGATTCAAACTACATTACAGGTCAAACCATTATCGTCGATGGTGGTATGCAATTCCATTAAGATAAAAAAAAGAGGTTGGATAATAATCCAACCTCTTTTATCATCTCTATGATTTCAATTTCCAGAGTCATTTTTGTGTTAGTTAAACTAATCTTTCATCAAGACTAGGAATACTCTCCTGCTCTAAATAGTGTGATTTGCCCTGTTTTAATAGAACACAAGATTAGGAACAGTTTGGATATCCATTTTTTCTGCGAAATCATCAAAAAATCAAAGTTTCCATTGCCGCCATGGATACGTTTATTGACTCTTTCGCGCGCCATTTCAAGAGCATAAAAAATCACCTTTTCTAGGTGATTTTTTCATAGTCTCTTATTTTTCCAATTCAAGCAAAACACTAATGGCTGATAGAGAATAAAGTGGCGCTGTTTCTGCTCGTAGAATGCGAGGCCCAAGTCCTGCAAGGACTGCTCCTTTGGCTTCAAAAGATTCAATTTCTGCAGGGGATAAACCACCTTCTGGACCAAAGATAAAGAGCAGTTTAGCTCCCTTTTCTAACCCAGCAACAGCTTGGATAAGCGCAGCTGATTCTCCTTCTTTGGCTGACTCTTCATAAGCAACCACGACACGATCAAACTGATCAAGTTGTGCTAAGAAGTCTGATTTTCTCTCAAACAGCTCTATGCTTGGAACAAAGTTCCGCTTGCTTTGTTCTGCTGCTCCAAGGGCAATTTTTTCTAACTTCTCAACCTTTTTGCCCAATTTCTTGCCGTCCCATTTGGCGACTGACCAGTCAGCAGGAAAGGCCCAGATTTGGCTGGCTCCGAGCTCGGTTACTTTTTGAGTGATAAACTCCAGCTTATCTCCCTTGGGAAAGCCAGAGGCAATGGTCACTTGGACTGGTAGTTCTACATTGTCAGCTAATTCTTCATCCAACTCAAACTGACGTGCTTCCACATTTACCACGCGCGCCAAGCGCTTGATGCCATCATCAAAGACCAAAGTAACCTCATCATTTTCCTTCAGGCGCATGACCTGAAACATGTGCTTACTGGTTTCCTTGTCCTCAATAGTGACAGGAGAACTAGCCAAACCTTTTACAAAATACTGTTGCATGCTAGCCTCCAATCACACCAGAGATATCCTTAGTTTTTTTGAAGACACAGGCATTCCATTCCCCTTGAATCATATGAGTTTCAAGGAAAAATCCAGCTGCTTCTGCTGACTCACGGACCATGTCCCACTTGTCCCTGATAATGCCACTCATGATGAGGTAACCTTCATCCTTGACCAAGCGATAAGCATCATCCGTCAGATGAATGAGGATATCCGCCAAGATGTTGGCCACGATGACGTCTGCCTCAATCTCCACGCCTTTAAGCAAATCGCCTGGTGCCACATGGATGTTTTCCATGCCAGGATTGAGCTCAATATTCTCCTGAGCAACGCGAACTGCCACATCATCCAAGTCATAGGCGAAGATTTCCTTGGCACCTAGGAGTGAGCTAGCAATAGAAAGAACCCCTGAACCAGTTCCTACATCTAGCACTGTTTCGCCACCACGAAGAACCTGCTCCAAGGCAAAAAGACTCATCTTAGTCGTTGGGTGAGTCCCTGTTCCAAAGGCCATACCAGGATCTAACTTGATAATCTTTTCTCCAGCTGTCGCCTCATAATCCGTCCAGGATGGCACAATGGTCAAGTCATGGGTAATGCGAGCTGGTTCATAGTATTTCTTCCAATTATCTGCCCAATCTTCCTCAGCCAAGGCAGTGGTGCCAATCTTGACTTCACCCAGATCCATAAAGTCCGTCAATTCTGCTAGACGCGCCTGCAAATCCGCTTCAACAACGGCTACATCAACCGTGTCCGGGTAGTAGGCCGTCACCACGATATCTTCCTGTTGCTCAACCTCTGGGAAAATTTCACCAAAACGATCCACATTCCCCACATAGTCCATGCTGTCTTCAATCGCAACACCCTGCGCTCCTAGCTCAATCAAGAGGTTGGAGACTAGCTCCTCACCTTCACGCTTCACTGTAACTTTTAACTCTTGCCATGTTTCCATCTGATTCTCCTTAACACTCTATCAATTCTTCTAATTCTTTTAAGGTCTTGCCGTCCTTATTTTTCCAATCCGTTCGTCCATTCGTATTCATTCCTAGTACAAAAGCAGCTGCATAAGATGGGCTGGAGAACAGTTGTTTTTCTTGTAAAACACCATCTTTAATCACATTTGATTTGATTAATTCCTTACGCAATTCTTTTAGACTTGCTGGTATTGCGGGTGAATCAACCTCATCCACTTGACTGCCTTCTAAAACAACAAAACCTTCCGAAGTCTGTTCACAGATGGCTTCAATCATTCGATTTGATTTCTTTGTTTTTCGCTTCAAATAGAGATAAGTTGAATTTTCATCAGAAACATTCTGATCCGTTTTCTTGGTCATAGGAACAAACACTCGGTACCCTAAGGTTCCTACAATCATCAAAGTATTTTCTACAACCTCATCCAACTCAGACTGCTTTTCTTCTGTTACATTCCCAGAATTGGGCTCATTCCCATTTTTGACAATGAAGCGCCCCGCATCCTTTGCTAATTGTGTAAATTTATTTTCCAAGTAACTTATTTCTGTGGGTCCAAAGGAGTTATTTTGTGTCGTCAAAATAATCACATCATTAAAATAATCTGCATGGTTGTCACGAGTATGTTCCTGAACACGTAAAAGGACACCTTCACCATTTTTGCGATTCGTCGCCTGCCCGATGTAGGTAACATCCTTTTGCTTATCCTCATCACGACCAAATAGGAAATAAATGCCGCTTTGCTTCATTTCATCACGTGATTTTAAATCTGCCAATTGAATTCGAGGAATTTTATAGATCACACCTGTCCAATTTGACAAGGTACATTTAATTATCCCAGTAACTTCTCCATCCATGAGAAACATGTTGATATTCTTACTACGATTTGGCATCTACCTTACTTCCTCCAAATAATCCCTCAATCTCCCCTGTAGCTGAGGCACTGCCTGTTTAGAATTGAGAAATTCCTCAATGCTCATCAGTTTGTATGTCTGTCCTTCATCTCCAAAGGTGATACTGTCAAACTGTTCTTGACTTAGTTGCCCGACCATAAATACTGACTGTCTGCCTTCATAGAGCATGCTGGGATAGACCTTACTCCAGAGCAGGCAATCTTCGGTCAAGTGAATGCCTAGTTCCTCATAAACTTCACGCGCCACGCACTCAAAAGGACTTTCGTCCCCTTCACGACCACCACCCGGCAACTCCCACATATTGGGCCAAGGAATATTTTCCTTGTCATCACGCAAGATGGTTAGTAGCTTATCTCCGCAAAATAGAGCAATTTTGCAGCCTGTGAAATCTAAAATATCTACGTCCACTACAAGCTCCTAGTATCTAGGATAAGGGTAAAATTCTCCCTCTTCCAAGCCAACTTTCCCTTCTTCAAAGACTTCTTGGTTCCATTCCATGACGAATTCTTCTGCTTCTGGGTCTTCCAAAAAGTCCATGAGGGCATCTAGTCCAACCTCTGCAGTATCTTTAAGAAATAGCGCATAATAAGCTAAAAACTCACGAGAAAAACCTTTCTTCGGCAAATAAGGGATGACTGCCAGATAGTCTTCCTCATTAACTATTGACTTGGCAGGGTTGTAAAAAAGTACCGCTTCTTCAAAAAGGATATCATCTGACGAAACCTCTCCGTCTTCATCTACCATCTCCACCCCCGCAGCATTTTGTGCCTCTAGCAAAAAACTCACTTCAACCGCATGATTGCGCTTATCCCAGCTAATCTCATAATCAAAAGGAAAGTTCTTGTCCAACTCTTCTTGTAAAACATCTAAAAATCCGTATGTTGTCATTTTGTCCTCTTTCTATACGACTCTTTAATCGCCCCGAATACTCGGAAATATGCTAAAATAGATACTACCATATTACCACATTCGTATCAGAAAATCCATGTTAGAAAGGGCTGCTATGCCAGACAATCTCGCGCTTCGTATGCGCCCCAAAACCATCGACCAGGTCATCGGTCAGGAGCATCTAGTTGGACCAGGCAAGATTATCCGCCGTATGGTGGAAGCCAATCGCCTATCCTCTATGATACTCTACGGACCTCCAGGCATCGGAAAAACCAGTATCGCTTCAGCCATCGCTGGAACGACCAAGTATGCTTTTCGGACCTTCAATGCGACAGTTGATAGTAAAAAACGTCTCCAAGAAATCGCTGAGGAAGCTAAATTCTCAGGTGGCCTTGTACTGCTACTAGACGAGATTCATCGTCTTGACAAGACTAAACAAGACTTTCTCTTGCCTCTCCTAGAAAGTGGACTGGTCATCATGATCGGGGCGACAACTGAAAATCCTTTCTTTTCTGTCACTCCAGCCATCCGCAGTCGTGTTCAGATTTTTGAGTTGGAACCCTTGTCTAACCAAGATGTTAAAGAGGCCGTTCAAATAGCCCTGACTGACCCTGAAAGAGGTTTTGATTTCCCTGTTGAGTTAGATGATGATGCCCTTGATTTTATCGCAACATCTACCAATGGAGATCTCCGTTCTGCCTTCAATTCGCTTGATTTGGCAGTTCTCTCCACCCCAGAAAATGATGACGGTGTCCGTCACATCACACTCGACATTATGGAAAATAGTCTTCAGAGAAGCTACATCACTATGGACAAGGATGGAGACGGACACTATGATGTTCTCTCTGCCCTGCAAAAATCCATCCGTGGATCCGATGTCGATGCTAGTCTCCACTATGCTGCTCGCTTGATAGAGGCCGGTGACCTTCCTAGCCTAGCTCGTCGTTTGACTGTTATTGCTTATGAAGATATCGGTTTGGCCAATCCCGAAGCCCAGATTCATACCGTGACTGCTCTGGATGCAGCACAGAGGATCGGTTTCCCCGAAGCCCGCATCCTCATTGCCAATGTTGTGATTGATTTGGCCCTTTCTCCAAAATCCAACTCAGCCTATGTAGCTATGGACAAGGCTCTGTCTGACCTTAAAACCTCAGGTCATCTACCAATCCCACGTCACCTGCGAGATGGCCACTATAGTGGTAGCAAGGAATTAGGCAATGCCCAAAACTACCTCTATCCACATAACTACCCAGGTAACTGGGTCAAACAAGAGTACTTGCCAGAAAAAATTCGCAACCATAGCTACTTCTCACCAGAAGATAGTGGAAAATACGAACGTGCCCTGGCTCAACGCAAGGAAACCATTGATAAATTACGAAACTTATGAAATCCTTTTCAAAATTTTTAATTTTCCCTTGATTTTTTTTGAAAAAGTGGTATCATATAATCATAGAAACGCTGTGGTGTACGACTTCACATTTAAGTGTTGACCGACTATTTTTTGTATTATTAGGGAAACAAAAGTCTTCTAACAGCATGTAGGCCGTCTCACACGGAAACAGCTTCAGTTAGAGCGAGTTGCCCACCTGCTTAATTGCGCGGGTTCAATACAAACCGTGAAGTTTCGGCACCAATACAGCTTTTTATTTGCCTCCTTAGCTCAGTTGGTAGAGCAGTAGACTCTTAATCTATGGGTCGCAGGTTCGAGCCCTGCAGGGGGCATCTAAATCAACAGGAAAAAGCCTTGATTTACAAGGCTTTTTTTGCTTGTCTATAACTGATTTGCCCCATCATTTGCCTAACATTTTTTTATGAGCAATCTTTCCAGACATCTCTGATTACGAAAAACAAAAAAGCTATCCTGCCTTTGCAAATTTGGATAAGATAGCGGAATATTTTAATGCAACTCCAACCCAACTCTTTGGAACGAGTAAAGAGATTGAGTTAGAAAAGAGTGTTCTTGAATCTAATGAATACTCTGATAAAGTAAGTGAGATTTTAAAAGCTGTCAAATACATCGAAGATTTTCTAGAAACTGATGGACAGTACTTAGAGGATTTACTTTACTTAACAAGAGGCAACCAACTATACACAGAAGATGGAGATGAGTTGTATATTGATCCAACTTCTCAGAAAAGAACACTTCATAACCAATATGAACCTGGTTTTATTGTAGCAAGGGATAAATCTCCACTAGAACTCTTAATTGAAAATAAGGAATTGTTTGATAAATAGAAAAAGCGAGGATAACCTCGCTTCAGATTGAAGTTAAAATCTTTAGAAGACACTTTTATAAGGACTTTGTCTTCAATCTGTGAAAAGGAGTGGAAACTCCTTTTCTTTTTGTAAGTCAGACTGAAACTTCCAAATTGTTTATTTATTTTATTGACATTTTCTATAAAAATAAATATAATAGTTTTATTATCAGACTATACTATATAGGGGGGATTGAAATGAAATTTTCTAATCGTTTACTGCTATTCCTTGCAGGAGTTGTTTTTGTCCTTTTAGGACTTTTCCTATTTACAAACCCAGTAGCTAATCTTGTTGCTTACAGCTGGTGGATTGCATTTGATTTACTGGTTTCTTCTATAGCAGCTATTTTAGGCTATTTCTCTGCACCAAAAGAGCTTCGCTCACCTGTTTATCTTTTCCAAGGGTTTGTTAGTCTTCTCTTAGCTCTTTACCTCGTTGCTTATGGCTTTGTGACCCTGCCGGTCGTCATTCCGACCATTGTAGGAATTTGGTTAATTGTAGAAGCCATTATAGTTTTCTTTAAAGGCAATCGTCTGGGATTGATTTTCCCTATTATTGGCAACCATATCATGTGGATAGCGTTGCTTGCATTTTTACTAGGTCTAGTGATTTTGTTCAATCCAGTAGCTACAAGTGTCTTTGTCGTTTATGTCGTTGCCTTTGCATTTTTAATTGTTGGTTTCACCTATATCCTTGATGCCTTTCGTAAATAATCTAGCTGCCATTTTGGGCATATTAAAATAGCTGGGAAGTTACATTCTCAGCTTTTTCTGTTGCCTCTTTAGCTAAGTTGGTAGAGCAGTAGACTCTTAATCTATGGGGCGCAGGTTCGAGCCCTTGTAGGGGGCATCTAAATCAACAGGAAAAAGCCTTGATTTCAAGGCTTTTTTGATGTCAAATAACTTTTTGTAGCAAATCATTATAAAGGTTTTCCAACCTTATCAAACTTATCATTTATTCTCAATCAATTGCTAGCAATATTTGATAAGACCAACTGTTTTTTACAGTACAGAGCTAGTCTATAATTAACTAAACTATACTAATTTGTGCCCATATTACATGGCCAATCCGCATAGAGATTAAAATGGGCTATTATGAATTCATAAATTTTCGCAACAGAACAAGAGCAAGTCATTTAGAAATAAAAGAGAAGAGAAACTCTCACTCTCTTCTCAGTATATCTTATTAAATTTAGTTTTTCTTAATCTACCTGATTTTCCTTTGCAACGACAAATTCTTTAACCAGTCGATAGATAACAGCAAATACGGGGGTAAAGAATATCATCCCAAGTAAGCCAAAGAGATTGCCTCCAATACTAGCAGCCGCAAGCGTGAAAATAGCTGGTAAACCAATAGACTGACCTACAACTTTTGGATAAATAAGGTTTCCTTCAATCAGCTGTATAACTTGATATAGAAGAAGAGAAAGTAAGGCTTGAGTAGGACTCACTGTGAAGATAAAAATCGCTCCCACAACACAAGCAATCATAGGCCCTACATAAGGAATGAACGATAGCACTCCTGCAAATATACCTGTCATTACTCCATAGGGTATCCCAAACAGGCTGTAACCAACCGCTATCATAACTCCTATGATAACTGCTTCAATCAGCTGACTCATCAAAAATTGGTCATAAGTCTCTAGTGCTACTTGTCCAATGTAAGTCAACTTTATCACCACCTTCTCTGGAAGAAAAACTTTTAGAAGTCGACTCGTCATCGCTGCCAAATGTTCCTTACTGGATAAAAATAAAAAGGTGAAGACTATAATCAAAAAGGCATTCATCAAACTTGAAAAAATATTGCCGATATTACTAGTCAGACCTGATAAAAAACCTATCAAAGCTTGGCTAATAGAACTAGATTGTCCCTGTATGCCTGATACGATAGTTGACAACATGTCTTTGGTTACAAATTCCGAGCTGCCTAGCAATTTCCCAAGTTGAGTAAGGACTGTTGAAAGGACTGTTCCCAGCTGACTAATAGTCTGAGCTAGGGTTGGCAGCACCAAAACCAAAAGAGCAATCACGATTAAGATAAGAGCTAGGAAAACAAGTACCATGGCAATCGGACGACGCAACTCTGCCTTTACCTTCAATTTAACTAAGTACTGTTCAATTTTTTTCATAGGAACATTAAGCACAAAAGCAATAACAGCACCATAAATCAAGGTTGATGTTACATCAAAGAGAGAGATTGCTCCTGATATAAAGCTCGATGCATTCAGAATTACAAGAGCAACCAGCCCTATAAAAAGGATTAACGGGGTATATTTTTTAACTAAGTTCATAAATTCTCCTTAATAAACATGTTTAGATACGACTATACTATTTGGTTTTTCAAACTCTCGATTAAGGTAGGCTTGGTAAGTTCCTGGAGCGATAAATCCTTTGGGTGAGAGGATATCGGTGCCAGCCTGACCGACTATGGTATCAGCCAAGAGCACACAGTTTGTAGATAAGACAAAGTAGGATTTAAACTTAGATTTGATAAATTTATAAAGTTCCCCATCTGTCTCATGTCTGATTTTATAAGCGTAGGTGTAGTCTTCCTTACCATCACCTGTCATGATTTTATCTGCACTTGGCTCCCATGGAATCGTCAGTTGTTTCAATTCAGCCAACTTTTTCTGAACTGCTTTTTCCATTTCAGGCGTCAAATCTATTCCGTAACCAAAAAGTGTTTTTTGACTCTCACGTTTACATAGATCAATGTACTTATCGCGGTCACAGAAATATAAGACACCATCTCCTACCATACCAAATAAGGTCTCAGATGACGGATCATAGTTGCCATAAGAAATAACACGGCCCTGATAGCAGATATCCACATGACCAATAGCTGAAAACAGGGAGGTCTCAGCTGTATGAACAAAAATTTCTAGCTCTGCTGTCTTACCAGACTTCACTATTCCAAGATGGATATCTTCTTCCTCATCAGCATTTTCCAGCATAAATTTGTTAATTTTTGCTAAAGTTCTTGCAGGGATGAGAGCGGCTAGGACAATAGGTAAGCTAATTCTAATGCGACGTTTGAGATGGTTTTTCCCAATTTCCCCTTCAAATAAGAAACCGTCACGGATATTGGACAGACCATAAAGGAAAAAATAAGCCCCTAAAACAAAGAGTTGAAAGACAGAATTTCCCGTAGAGGACAAAAGACTAGTCCCACCAAGAAAAACTAGTACGAGACCATCTAGTAAGAAACGAAAACGAGGTCGAATTTTGTTTTTGCGGTAGAGAACATAGGTGACAAGGTTGATACTAGCATGAAAAATCTGATAAATTCCAATCACAAGAGCCAAAATATAAATTGGCACATCAGTAGCAAGATTCGAGCCTAGCAAATATCCCATCACTAACAATTTAACCAGTGCAACTCCCAAGGTGTCCGTTGACTGACTTTTTTTGAAAATACGTAATACTAAATCTAAGACCGTTGCTATCCAAGCTAAAAACAGAACCAGTCGAATAACCGTCACTGGCAACCAAGTTCCCGTGACCATCAAGATAAGACCTAGCAGAACAAACAAGAAACCCTGAACAAGTAATTTCTTACCTGTCAGACCTAAAGAAAGAATTTTTTCCATAAAAGACCTTTCAAAAATAATAATTAAGCCCTTTGATCAAATTGACTGGTAAATAGCTGACGGCACAAACAGCCTGTGCCAGCAAGACATGGCGACTGACTGTAGCAATGTCACCATCTTGTCTTTTGCACTTCTGAAATTTGTTTTATTGAGTCGAAATCAGAGCTTTTAAAAACTAGCTAAACTTGAAAGCTAACCATAATTGCTAGATAAAAAAGGTGCAACCAATCCTTCTTGTAAAGGTAGGAAAGAATTATATCCATTCCATTAATTATTTATATATTACCTATTGTGACACAATACTCACTATAATTCAACTTTTTACCTATTTAAAACCATAAAGCCTACATAACTCTTTGAAGAGAACAAAAATCTGAATGTAATAAGATAGTACCCATTACCCATATTATAATTAGATTATGAATTGAAGCTTTTTGGAACTAAAATTAGGAATAATTGAGAAAGTAGGGAGGGAAATTTTGCTTTTACCCCATTTTGAAATAATTTCATTTTAGATTTTTCTAAGTTTCTTTCAAAGAGCCTGCAGGGGGCATCTAAACAACAGGAAAAAGCCTTGATTTTAAGGCTTTTTTGTTTATCTAAGTATTTAGGATACACCACCAAAGACAGTTTCCCAATGTTCCACTTCTTCCTTAAATCGTACTTTTCCTTGGCTGTATAATCTCATAATCTTCACAAAGCGAACTGGATTGTTTTGGTTGTACAAAAGAAATACTGCAAAGAATAACAAGCCCGCAAACCACAAACCATAGCCTTCATCAATCGGTTGACCAAATTTTAGAGGAAGAGTCAAGAAATACAAAAAATAATAGATAGACACTATATTTACTACAAAGCGAGCAAATCGATAAGGTAAAGCAGACAGTTCTCTGGGATCAAACTGGTTTTTCACAAATAAATTATGAGATGCGGCATAATAAAAGACCTTCTCTGTCGTTGACTAAGCCTTTCGAACATTTTTATAGAGCCCTCGTTCAAGTATGGCAACCAAGAAGGAAAACTGCAGCAACCAAAATAGAAAAATGCAAGCTAGACTAAACCAGTTATAGACACCAATAAACTTGAGGGAAAAGAAGCCCGAAACTGCGGGTCCACCTGCTAGTAAGAGAATTACCAAGTCAGGAATAAAGGAATTCGTGTCACCAGCTTTTTCAGTATTGAGCAACCTACTCTTTGGAGCAGCTAGAGCCTCTCCTGTCTTTTGGTCATAATAGACCGCTTGTCCATCACATTCGCCGATAAAGACACGACGGCGTCCGAGAAAAAACATATTGACCTCTTTCTATTTATGAAAATAAGTCTTCAAATTTTAGAATTTTATTATCCTAGTATACCATAAACCAACTTACTAGGTCATAGGATAGCTAAGAGTCACATCTTGCTAAAAGGTTGACAGAACTTCGCTCCATAGGATATGATGGGAATACCTAGAATTTTATCTCTCCATGATCTTTACTCCTTCTACTGAAAAAGCGTTGGTGAGTTCAATTCTATATCTGGAGGTTTGTATGAAAATCTATTATTCAAAATTTGTCGGTGTCGGCTATCTAGTCTTTGCGGCGGGTGTATTCTTTCAATTTTTCTTTTTCCTCGCGCATGGATTGATCGACTTTTCCCAGCTTAGTTTTCTCACTGTGGTTCCAACCATCCTCTTTTTCGCTGCTATCTATTCAACGATTGCAGGCATCAAAAGACTGACTAGTCGTAGGCTCTCCTTTGAATTCTCCTTTGAAGGTATTTATGTATATCCCGGGCTCTTCTTTTCCAAGGAAATCTTCATTCCGAAAGAAGAATTGTTGCGAGCATCGTATGTTGAAGTGGATGTCAGTGACCCCGACCATGTCAACAGCAAGGCTTACTATATAGATTTTGATCTGAGAGAGGTGACCCAGCTAGAAGATATTTCTAAGTCAAACGTCATCATTGATACAAGTGTTCTGATATTGCGTCTCGCCCTTAGCCTCTGTCGATTTAGAGAGGAAGAAAAAGCCGAGTTGGCGACCTATCTAAAAGAAAACTACGGCATTGATTTCTTATATTAGCAAGTAATCAAAAAAGCCCTACATCAGGGCTTTTTTGATATTGTCCTTATTATCTTTCACTTTAACGCGAGCTTGCTAATTAGCCAACTTAAACGTCGTGTAAATTTGAATGCTTAAAATTTTATGCTTCGAAAACTTGTAAAAAAGTAAGGACATTTCACCACCCTTATTTCTGATTGATATTCTTAGTTACGGTAAAACTGGTTATCTTTGTCGCTTACAGATTGACCGATAGACAAGACATCTTGACTGCCATCTGTACCTGTCACTTCGTTTTGGACTCCAGCTGGGGTAAAGATCAGTCGTGCTCCTTGTCCACCACCGACAAGATGAATACCTGTTAAGTAATAGCCATCTCGTATTTAAAGGTTCCATTTGAACTTTGGATTGTCACAATTCCATCTGCTGTGACTGTTGCAGTTGTTCCCGCGTAGTTTTCCCAAGTCCCTACAAATTTAGCGTAAGCCTCTTGTGATTTTTGCTTATCTTCCTTTTGTTCTGCTTGAGTGGTTGTAGCTCCTTTCGCACTATTTGTTTCTGACTTCTGCTCTTCTTTTTGGCCTGCTTCAGTTTTACTTGCGGACTCTGTAGTCACCTTGCTTGTTATCTCCTTTTGGTTTGAAGATGACGTATTCTTGTCAGTCTTTCCACCACAGGCAACCAAGGTCAAGGCAACCAACAAGGTCAGGACTGATAGGCTCGTATAACGCAATGTTTTGTTTTTCATAAAAATCTCCTTTGAAATAGACACAGATAAAAGTAGCTCGTCAGATTTTGCATATATTTGACGGTTGTATCGTAGTCTTCAGTGTATCATTTATTTGCTTTTAATTCAATAGCTATCATATATCGAAAAAAGGCTAATCCAAGTAGGAATTAGCCCTTTTATTTCTAGTTTTGATTTGCTCGTTTTTTAGTAGATAAACATGGCATCACCAAAGCTAAAGAAACGGTATTTTTCATCGATAGCATGCTGGTAGGCTTCGAGAACCAATTCACGGCCCGCAAAGGCTGAAACAAGCATGACTAAGGTAGACTTGGGTAAATGAAAATTGGTAGAAAAAGCATCCACCACTTTCCAGTCATAACCCGGCTTGATAAAGATATTGGTCCAGCCAGAGTCTGCCTGGATTTGGCCATCAAACTTGCTTCCGATGGTTTCAAGCGTACGGATAGAGGTTGTCCCCACAGCAATGACACGGCCACCATTTTCTTTGACCTGTCGCAAGGTCTCTGCGGCTTCCTCAGACAATTGGTAAAACTCTGAGTGCATCTCGTGCTCATCCAAATTGTCTACTGAAACAGGTCTAAAGGTCCCAAGTCCAACATGTAAGGTCAGGTAGACTAGGTGAACTCCTTTTTGCTGGATTTCTTCTAGTAATTCTTTGGTAAAATGTAGCCCTGCAGTTGGGGCTGCTGCTGATCCACTCTCCTTGGCATAGACTGTCTGGTAACGTTCACGGTCATCCAATTTTTCGTGAATATAAGGAGGCAAAGGCATTTCTCCAAGACTTTCAAGTACTTCTAGGAAAATTCCTTCATACTCAAAACGGACAATACGACCGCCATGGGTTAATTCCTCAGTCACGACTGCGCTTAGGCGACCATCTCCAAAGACAACACGGGTGCCGACCTTGAGACGTTTAGCAGGTTTTGCCAAGACTTCCCATTCGTCTCCTGCTGTATTTTTCAAAAGCAAGAGTTCAACATGGCCCCCTGTTTCTTGTTTTTGACCATGAAGTCGAGCTGGCAAGACACGGGTATCATTCATAACTAGGGCATCACCTGGCTCTAGCATTTCGATAATGGAGTGAAAATGGCGATCTTGAAATTCTCCTGTTTTGCGATTGACCATCAAGAGCTTAGAGGCATCGCGCTTTTCCAGAGGTGTCTGTGCAATCAGCTCCTCTGGCAAGTGGAAATCAAAATCATTGGTATTCATTGGTGTCATTTTTCCTTTTCTTTTCTAATAGAGTTGCATTAGCTGTCAAAGCGAACTTCTTCAAGTAGGTACTCGATGAAACGTTCACCCATCTTGGACAAGCTTGTCTTTTCATGCTGGATATAAACCAGCTCAATCGGATCATCAATATCAAGTGGAATCGAAACGATATTGTCCCCATTAAGATTACTATTGAGGATACCAGTCGCGATGGTATAACCGTCCAAACCAATCAAGAGATTGAACAAGGTCGCACGGTCACTAACAACGATGGATTTCTTGTGGTGTTCCTGTGACAAGATTTCTTCTGAGAAGTAGAAGGAATTATGGGTCCCTTGGTCATAGCTCAAATATGGGAAGTCTTCTAGATCTGCCAACTGCACCTTGTCTCTTTTGGCAAGAGGGTTGGACTTGCTGACAAAGATATGGGGCTGGGCTGTAAAGAGATGATGAGCAACTAGATGGTTGTCATCCAACATCTTCGAAAGAACATCTCGGTTATAGCTATTTAAAAAGAGGACACCGACTTCACTGCGGAAGTTCTTGACGTCGTCGATGATTTCCCAGGTTCTGGTTTCACGCAAAAAAAGCTCATACTTTTCCATATCGCTTTTCTTAAGCAAGGAAACAAAGGCATTGACCACAAAAGCATAGTGTTGTGAAGACACACTAAAAAGCTCGCGATGAGCGATTGGGTTCTTATAGCGTTCTTCTAGAAGTTGAGTTTGTTCGACAACTTGACGGGCATAAGATAAAAACTCCATCCCATCACGTGTGAGGGTAATTCCTTTGGGATTGCGGATAAAAATCTCAATTCCCATCTCATTTTCTAGGTCACGAACTGCATTTGATAGACTAGGTTGAGTGATAAAGAGTTGCTTGGCAGCCTCATTCATCGAACCAGTCTCAACGATTTTGATAATATAGTGTAATTGTTGAATTCTCATGCTTTTATTGTACCATACTTGACGCAATATAAAAAGAACCAGTCACTGCATCTCCCATGATCCCTTTTGAATGTTAAAAGAGGTCGAAACAGTTTCAACCTCTTTTTATCTTTTATTATTAAACAAGCATTTAAACCGAAACCTAGCTTCCTCTTTCCCAGAAGATGGCTAATAAAATCATGGCTCCTAAAACTGATGGGATAATGGCCGTATCAGCTAGGATAGGTCCCCAGGTTCCAAATAGTAACTGACCCAAGAAAGCTCCAATCCAGCCCAAGAACATTTTTCCAAAACATCCCATTCGTTCTCCACGATTGGTGATAGCTCCTGCTAATAGTCCGATCAAAAGACCGACAAACATACTTCCAAGCATAGTTTCTCCTTAAATTGCCCAATCTCCATTGCGGAAGAGTGGTACGCATGTTCCATCCTCACGGATACCATCGATATCCATTTGGTTCGAACCAATCATAAAGTCAACGTGAACGTCTGAACGGTTAAGTCCTGCAGCTTCCAGTTCTTCTTCGCTCATCTCTGCTCCACCAACAACGCTCGTTGCATAAGCGGCACCGATAGCTAAGTGGTTAGAAGCATTCTCATCGAAAAGAGTGTTAAAAAAGGTAATACCTGACTGTGAAATTGGGCTTGGATCTGGTACCAAGGCACATTCACCCAAGGCACGCGCACCAGCATTCTTAAAGACGAGGTCCTTCATTACTTGATCACCCTTTTCAGCTGTGATATCAACGATTTGACCATTTTCAAAGGTCACCTTGATGCCTTCGATGATATTTCCATTATAGCTAAGTGGTTTTGTAGAAGTAACATAACCATCTGCACGACGGAAGTCAGGAGCTGTAAAGACTTCTTCTGTTGGCATGTTTGGCAAGAAACCTTCGCCTTGAGCATTGATAGCTCCAGCTGATTCCCAAACGTGGTTCTTAGGCAAGCCAAGTGTCAAATCAGTTCCAGGTGCTGTGTAGTGAAGAGCTGAGAATTGTTCTTTGTTGAGCATTTCTGCCTTGCTCTTCAAGATAGCTGCATGCTCTTCCCAAGCCTTAACTGGATCTTCTTCGTAGACACGGCAAGTTTTGAAGATTTGGTCCCAAAGGAGGTCCACTGCTTCTTCGTCACTCGCAGCATTTGGAAAGACTTTCTTAGCCCACTCTAGTCCAGCAGCAGCTGCTACAGTCCAGCTAACCTTGTTAGATTGAGTTGCGATACGCATTGGCTTCATAGCAATTCCCATAGCTTTAGCAGAAGCTGAAAGTTTTTCTGCATCTACTCCGTTCAAGGCACCTGGGTCAGAAGAACGGACACCGAGACGACTTGCTTTGTTTTCAAGAAGGTAGTTCATCTCAGCAATCTTGTATTCTGGTACATTGTCCAAACGCTCCATCGGCGCGTGAAGGAATTTCTCACGGTTTACAAAGTCATCTGCCCATTGAACGATAACTTCATGTGCACCAAGTGCATAAGCTTCTTTGACGATTAAGTGAGCCAACTCGCGTTGCTCCACATCGATAGAGAGAGCCAAAGTATGACCAGGTTGTACATTCACACCGTTTGCAACCAAAAGCTTAGCGTATTTTTCTAGATTTTCTTTAAAATTTGGTAAAACCATGTTGTTTCTCTTTTCTATTTTTATTTTTCTTTCAAAGCAGACAATAATCCTGCTAAAGCAATAGCACCAGACAAAAGCGCTGTCGATAGAAGAATTGTCTGATCAGCAAGGTCTAATTGATACTCAAACACCTTCTCAGCTGGCTTGTCTTCCGCGAAAATTCTTAGTTTCATTAAATGTCCTTTCTTATTCTTCGTACTCTCCTAGATAGAGACGTCGAGCCTCTGGGCTGTTAGTGAGGATATCTACATAAGTTTCATAGTCATCAAGCAGGGGCTTTCCCAAAGAGATATCTTGTTCTGGATTTATATTTTTCCCATAAAGATAGCAAAGGTAGAGACGCTCATTGAGTGTTGGAAATACTTCAATGGACATGTGTTCAGCCTGGCCTACCCGATCCCAATCCTGTTCTTTGATATCTGGTATGATATAAGCTTGGAAGAGGCCCATAAGTGGATTATCCTCCGGTTGACCACTGTCCTTATCCGCTAGAACTAAAGAACAGCGTCGACCAAAACCAGCTACTTGGCGCTCCCGTCCCTTTACCGAAACAGTAATAGGATGTCCTCCAATATGGCTATAAATCCATTCTTTGGGTAGTTCATAATCTAACAGGGGTTCAAGATTTTTAACAATCGTTACAGGACTATAGCGTAGAAACTGACGAGTAACTGCTTTACAAAAGAGGATATCCTCCTCTTTCAAGGTCACTCCCTTCCAGTTATTTTCTTCGTTAAAATGGTTGAAAAATACCAGATAGGGATCACGCACCATTTGTGCTAATACGTAAACGCCATTTCGCAAGCGTATGGAAATAACTCTCCCTGGTTTCCAAGGTGTTGCTCTTTTTTTCTTTACCATCATTAACTAACCTCAAACCTACATAAGACATTTCAAATTCTTAAAACAAATCATCAAACAAACTCAGCTGGTTATCCTCTGGCATATTGCCAAGAATGCCCATTTCATCCATCTTTTCAACCAAGGTTGATGAGAGCCCACCACGCTTGCGGAGTTCTGTTTTAGAGAGGAATTCTCCCTCTTGACGAGCACGAACCAGTTGCTTGGCAACGTTCTCTCCTAGACCATCCATAGCGACAAACGGTGGGATGAGGGTGTCTCCGTCTATGATGAATTCAGTCGCATCACTGCGATAGAGGTCTAACTTGCCAAATTTAAAACCACGTTCCCACATCTCATTGACGATTTCAAGTGTTGTGTAAAGGTCAATTTCTACGTTAGAAGCTTCATTGTTCTTGCGCTTTTCAGCAATTTCTTGCATCTTACGTTTGATAGCTTCCAAGCCTGCACCCATGGTCTTGATATCAAAAGCCTTGGCACGGATGGAGAAGTAAGCACAATAATAATAAATCGGATGGTGAACCTTGAAGTAGGCCACACGAAGGGCCATCATAACGTAGGCAGCCGCGTGGGCTTTAGGGAACATGTACTTGATTTTCCCACAAGATTCGATATACCACTCAGGGACATTATTAGCCTTCATGGCTTCGATATAACCGTTACGCTCTTCTTCAGAGATTTTGAGCCACATTCCCTTACGTACACGCTCCATGATGGTAAAGGCCATCTTTGGATCTAGACCAGCGTGCATGAGGTAAACCATGATATCATCCCGACATCCGATAACGGTTGACAGGTCCGCAATTCCAGCCTTGATCAAGTCTTGGGCATTCCCCAACCATACATCGGTACCGTGAGACAATCCAGAAAGCTGTAGCAACTCCGCAAAGGTCGTCGGATGGGTTTCATCCACCATTCCGCGAACAAAGTTGGTCCCAAACTCTGGAATTCCAAGCATACCGGTTGAAGTACCGATTTGTTCAGGTGTCACTCCCAGGATATCTGTACCCGAGAAGAGGGCCATGACACCAGGGTCGTCCATAGGGATATCATTTGGATCAATGCCTGATAAGTCCTGAAGTTTCCGAATCATGGTCGGATCATCATGACCAAGGACATCAAGCTTGAGGACGTTCTCATCGATATCGTGGAAGTTAAAGTGAGTAGTCTGCCATTCAGCAGTTACATCATCTGCAGGATACTGTACCGGAGTAAAGTCATAGACATCCATATAGTTAGGGATAACAACGATTCCTCCTGGGTGCTGACCGGTCGTACGTTTAACACCTGCGGCTCCTTGAGCTAGGCGCTCTACTTCGGCTTCACGGTAGAACTTGCCATAGTCACGCTCGTAACCCTTGACAAATCCATAGGCTGTTTTAGCAGCCACCGTACCAACCGTTCCTGCACGGAAGGCATATTCTTCCCCAAAGATATCACGAACATCCAAGTGAGCACTTGGCTGGTCCTCCCCTGAGAAGTTCAAATCGATATCGGGAACCTTATCCCCGTCAAAACCAAGGAAGGTCTCAAAAGGAATGTCCTGTCCATTCTTACTGAGCTTGTGGCCACAGTTAGGACAGTCTTTATCTGGCATATCAAAGCCTGAACCGTAAGAACCATCTGTGATAAACTCACTGTACTGACACTGACCACAGACATAGTGAGGAGATAGCGGATTAACCTCGGTAATCCCAATCATGGTCGCAACGAAACTAGAACCGACAGACCCACGTGAACCAACCAAATATCCTCGTTCGTTGGAACGGTGCACTAGCATCTGTGAAGCCAGATAAATAACGGCAAATCCATTCCCCAAGATAGAAGTCAATTCCTTTTCAATCCGTAAATCAACGATATCTGGGAGTGGGTTCCCATAGATTTCGAAGGCTTTTTTGTAGGTTAACTCGGCAACTGTTTCTTCGGCTTTGTCAATGAAAGGTGTGTACAAATCACCCTTTACAACTTCCACAGGTTCAAAGATTTCTGCCAAGGCATTGGTGTTTTCAATGACAATCTTACGAGCCAAATCTTCTCCTAGAAAGGCAAACTCATCCAACATTTCATTGGTTGTTCTAAAATGCGCCTTGGGTAGCGGAGCTGGTTGGGCAGCTTCTCCATGGCCGATCGTTCGGTTAATCATGGCACCCTGACCTAGACTTCGTACGATAATCTCACGATAAATCTCATCCTCAGGTTCGAGATAGTGGACATTTCCTGTCGCAAGAACCGGCTTGCCGAGACGATCTCCAACCTCTATCAAACTCTTGATAATGGTGTGGAGCTCCTCCATGTCCTTGACCTGCTCTTTGGCAATCAGAGGTGCATAGATAGCTGGAGGCATCACCTCAATAAAGTCATAGTATTTAGCAACTTCGACCGCCGCATCTACACCCTGTGATACGACTGCATCAAAGACTTCTCCTTCCGTACAAGCCGATCCCAAGATTAAACCTTCTCGATGGGCATCTAGTACTGTACGTGGAATCCTTGGAACTCCTTCAAAATACTGGGTATTTGAGAGAGAAACCAGCTTAAAGATGTTTTTCAAGCCTACTTGATTTTTTACATAGATAGTCGCATGCTTGACGCGAGCTTTTTTATAAGAGTCCGTACTGATTAAATCAAGGTTTAATCGTGCCAAATCTGTCACACCATGTTTTTCTGCCACTTCCTTGATAAAGATAAAAAGCAGACGGCCAGTTGCTTCCGCATCATAGTTGGCCATGTGGTGGTGTTCTAGGGCAACTCCAAAACGCTTGGTCAAAGGTCCTAGACCGTGGCGCTTGTATTCAGGATAGAGATTTCTTGCGAACTCTAGCGTATCGATGACAGGCTGAGTGATTTTTGGAAGACCATGACGTTCATAATTAGCATTCATAAAGCCAACGTCAAAGGTCGCATTGTGGGCTACAAGAACGGTATCTTTACAGAATTCTTGGAATTCTTTCAGAACTTGAACCAATGGTTTGGCATTTTTTACATGGTCATCCGTAATTCCCGTCAATTCTGTCGTAAAGGCTGATAAGGGGTGCCCAGGATTGATAAATTCATCAAACTCAGCAATGATATTCCCCTTATACATCTTGGAAGCTGCCACCTGAATTAAATCATTATAGATAGCAGATAGACCAGTCGTTTCCACGTCAAAGACTACATAGGTAGCTTCAGAAAGATCCATCTCAACTTCGTTATAGACGATAGGAACACGGTCTTCAACGATATTGGCTTCCATCCCATAAATGAGCTGAATACCAGCTTTCTTTGCTGCCTTATAACCATGAGGGAAGGACTGAACATTTCCATGGTCCGTGATTGCTACGGCTTTGTGTCCCCATTTGGCTGCTGTTCCAACGATTTCTTCGACCTCAGGAAGAGCATCCATCGTCGACATATTGGTATGGGCATGAAATTCAACACGACGCTCACCTTCTGGCATTAAGTCCTTACGCTCATAGTGAACGACTTCCTGAACATCTTGCACATTCATGGTCAAATCTCGTGTGAAATTATTCATCTCAACATTCCCACGGACACGGAGCCATGAATTTTTCTTAATCATGTCAAACTTCTGAGCTTCTTCTTCGTTTTTGACCCATTTTTGCATAGAGAAACTAGAAGTATAGTCGGTCATCTTGAAGTTAATCAAGACACGACCTGTTCTAGTCACCTTCTGCTCAACATCAAAGACAACACCCTCAAAAACCAGACGATTTTCTTCGGTATTGACCTCGATCATAGGAGTAATTTCTTCCTTGTCTAGTTTTGGCTTAGCAGCTGCCTTCTTAGCCTGAAAATCAAAGACAGGTTTATCCTCAACTGGAGGAGGCGGTGCCATCTGTTCTAACTGCTCCATAGCACGAAGAGTCTCTTCATTGGCAGCCTGAACAATCATTTGATTTTCCGAATGGAAAGCTTCTTGCTCTTCCTTGGTCAAATCTTCATTTTTCTCTAAAACACAAGTGAATTTAGGAAAGCCAAAAAGTTCCAGCTGTTTACTGAGATTTGGTAGGTGGTTTTTTCTGAAATGCTCTGTATCTGCTGCTTCAGAGGCCTCAATAATCAACTGATCATTTTTAAATCGAACCTGAAAATCCTGATACATGGTTCGAAAGCCTTGACTAGAACAAGGGCCAGCTGAAAAAGCCTCCCGATAGTAGGCCTGTAAAAGCTCTCTTGAAAAATCTTGATCTTTCGTTTTAATCTCGAAAGTCGCTTGATTTCCCGTTTTTGAAAATTCTTCTTTCAATCCCTTCTTCAATGCTAAAAAGAGTTCAAAGGGCAGGATATTCTCAAATACAAAACGAAACTCCCAAATGTTACTTTGTTTGTGTACAATAACTTGTTCAATTTCAGCCTGGGAGAAGGCCTCATGATTTCTTATCTCAGCGGGAATTCCCAACTGATTCATTAAAATTTCAAAAGTGGTTGACATCCATTTTCCTCACAATATACTCCTTCTATTTTACCATATTTGAGGCAATTTTAGCTATTTCTACCAAACAGAAAAAGAAGCCACAAAGTGACTTCTTTTAAAGTGACAGTGAATTATTCTTCACCTTTGTTTTTCTTAATGATTTCTTCTTGTACTGACTTAGGTACATCTTCGTAGTGGTCGAATACCATCATGAATGTACCACGTCCTTGTGATGCAGAACGAAGAACTGTTGCGTAACCGAACATTTCAGCAAGTGGAACGTAAGCACGAACGATTTGGCTGTTACCGTGTGCTTCCATACCATCTACACGTCCACGACGAGCAGTTACGTGACCCATAACATCACCAAGGTTTTCTTCTGGAACAGTGATTGTTACAAGCATCATTGGCTCAAGGATAGCTGGTTGTGCAGTCTTAGCAGCTTCTTTAAGTGCAAGAGATGCAGCGATCTTGAAGGCAGTTTCAGATGAGTCGACATCGTGGTATGAACCATCGTAAAGCTTAGCTTTAACGTCAACCATTGGGTAACCAGCAAGAACACCGTTAGCCATAGATTCTACCAAACCTTTTTCAACCGCTGGGATAAATTCACGAGGAACCACACCACCGACGATTGCGTTTTCGAATTCGAATCCTTTTCCTTCTTCGTTTGGAGTAAATTCAATCCATACATCACCGAATTGACCTTTACCACCAGACTGACGTTTGAAGAATCCACGTGCTTGAGTAGAAGCGCGGAATGTTTCACGGTAAGATACTTGAGGAGCACCTACGTTCGCTTCAACTTTGAACTCACGACGCATACGGTCAACAAGGACGTCAAGGTGAAGCTCACCCATACCAGAGATAACTGTTTCACCAGTTTCAACGTTAGTTTCAACGCGGAATGTTGGATCTTCTTCAGCCAATTTTTGAAGGGCGATACCCATCTTGTCTTGGTCTGCTTTAGATTTTGGTTCAACCATCAATTGGATAACTGGTTCTGGAACGTTGATTGACTCAAGGATGATTTTAGCTTTTTCATCTGTCAATGAGTCACCAGTTGTAGTGTCTTTCAAACCAACGGCAGCAGCGATATCACCTGAGTAAACAGTGTCGATTTCTTGACGGCTGTTAGCGTGCATTTGAAGGATACGTCCGATACGTTCACGTTTACCTTTAGAAGTGTTCAATACGTAAGAACCTGATTGAAGAACACCTGAGTAAACACGGAAGAATGTCAAACGACCTACGAATGGGTCAGTCATGATCTTGAAGGCAAGAGCTGCAAATGGCTCTTCATCAGATGCTGGACGAGTTTCTTCTTCATCTGTATCTGGGTTGATACCTTTGATCGCTGGGATGTCAAGTGGGCTTGGAAGGTAGTCGATAACCGCATCAAGCATCAATTGAACACCCTTGTTCTTGAAGGCAGAACCACAAAGTACTGGGTAGAATTCAACGTTGATAGTCGCTTTACGGATACCAGCTTTCAATTCCTCGTTAGTGATTTCTTCACCTTCGAGGTATTTCATCATCAATTCTTCGTCAGTTTCAGCAACTGCTTCAACCAATTTTTCACGGTATTCTTGAGCTTGTTCAAGGTATTCAGCTGGAATGTCTTCTTCAAGGATATCTGTACCAAGGTCGTTAGTATAGATTTCAGCCTTCATCTTGATCAAGTCGATGATTCCACGGAAGTCATCTTCAGAACCGATTGGCAATTGAATTGGGTGTGCATTAGCTTGAAGACGATCGTGAAGTGTGCTTACTGAGTAAAGGAAGTCAGCACCGATTTTGTCCATTTTGTTGGCAAATACGATACGTGGAACTCCGTACTCAGTTGCTTGACGCCAAACTGTTTCAGTTTGAGGTTCAACACCTGATTGTGAGTCAAGAACTGTAACCGCACCGTCCAATACACGAAGAGAACGTTGTACTTCGATTGTGAAGTCCACGTGTCCTGGTGTGTCGATGATGTTTACGCGGTGGTTGTTCCATTGAGCTGTTGTCGCAGCAGATGTGATAGTGATACCACGTTCTTGCTCTTGCTCCATCCAGTCCATTTGTGACGCACCTTCGTGAGTTTCACCGATTTTGTGGATTTTACCAGTGTAGTAAAGGATACGCTCAGTTGTAGTTGTTTTACCAGCATCGACGTGAGCCATGATACCGATATTACGAGTTTTTTCAAGTGAAAATTCGCGTGCCATGAGGTTTGTTTCTCCTATTATTTTTTATTTCTATTCTATTATAACACGATTTCAATAAAAACGGATAGGCAGGACCCACCCGTTCTCAGTGTTTATCTTGTTTAGTTGGTTTCAACTTGTAGATAAGTTGAGTTGAACTTGAGCTAAAAGCTCGAGTTAACTGATTTGAACCCGAGCGAGGCCCGGTGCAAAAAAGATAAACTGCTTTGTGTTCACGGAACACTGCATCAGTTTCCTATTTTTGCCTTGGGCCTTTACCGCTCTTGGTATCATTTTATTACCAACGGAAGTGTGCGAAGGCACGGTTAGCTTCAGCCATACGGTGAGTGTCTTCACGTTTCTTAACTGCTGCACCAGTGTTGTTAGCAGCATCCAAGATTTCTTTTGCAAGACGGTCTTGCATTGTGTGTTCACCACGAAGGCGAGCGATTGTTACCAACCAACGAAGTCCAAGTGTTGTACGACGTTCTGGACGAACTTCAACTGGGACTTGGTAGTTTGATCCACCAACACGACGTGCACGTACTTCAAGTACAGGCATGATGTTTTCCATAGCTGTTTCAAATACTTCAAGTGCATCGTTACCAGTAGCTTCTTTGATTTGCTCAAAAGCACCGTAAACGATTGAAGCAGCTGTACCACGTTTACCATCAAGCATAACGCGGTTGATAAGACGAGTAACTAATTGTGAATTGTAAAGCGGATCTGGCAATACATCACGTTTTGGAGCTCTATTTTTACGACTCATTTCTCTTTATCCCCTTTCCTTATGCTTTTTTCGGACGTTTAGTACCGTATTTAGAACGGCCTTGTTTACGATCGTTAACACCTGCAGTATCAAGTGCACCACGGACGATATGGTAACGTACCCCTGGAAGGTCTTTTACACGTCCACCACGAAGAAGCACCACACTGTGCTCTTGCAAGTTGTGTCCGATACCTGGGATGTAGGCAGTAACTTCGATAAGGTTGCTCAAACGTACACGAGCAAATTTACGAAGGGCAGAGTTAGGTTTTTTAGGTGTCATTGTTCCAACACGAGTTGCAACACCACGTTTTTGTGGTGAAGAAACGTTTGTTTGAACTTTTTTGTGACTGTTGTAACCAACGTTCAAAGCTGGTGATTTAGATTTTTCTACTTTTGATTTACGCGGTTTGCGAACCAATTGGTTAATTGTAGGCATCTACATTCTCCTGTGTTTTTTTATTTTTGGTGATGATACACTTGGTGACAGCTATCATCTGTGTGTACTTTTGCAACATTTGTCAGCACGTCCCTGTACACTCTTGAGAGACCAAAAGTAAAAAGTACCGTCTAACATTGTACCACGTTTTTTCTATTTTTGTCAATATATTTCTTCTTATTTTTTGACTTCTTTGCTCTTAAATTTAGTTGAAAACGTTCGCCTACCAGATAGACTCTTCAACCGACCACATAGACAAAGCATCTTGTATTTGTCGACAAAATGGTGTTTAATAGATTTGTAAGTAAGAGATCTCTATTACAACTTGATGAAAGGAGAAATTATGAAAGTCAGACTCGATATTGATCAGCAATACACTGAAGAGCAAATCATCATAGAGGCACCGTCCTTGTCCCCTAAAATTCAAAAGGTTCAGAACTTTGTCCAATCCCTAGATCAAAAAGATACCATAAAAGGGAAATTCCAAGACCAGGTTTATCTCATTGAAATTGGTCAGATCCAGCGAATTTACATTGAAAATCGTAAAGTTTTGGCTGAAACGGATAGTCGAACCTATGCACTTGACATTCGTCTCTACCAAGCAAGTGAAATTCTACCTGCTTCCTTTATCCAAATTTCCCAATCGGAAATTGTCAACATTGATGCAATTAGTCATCTAAAACTAACCTCTAACGGCTTGATTGAAATCTATCTAAAAAACGAAAGTTTTACCTACTCATCTCGCCGTTACCTCAAAACTATTAAGGAGAAATTAGAACTATGAAAAAACAAGTATTTCACGATGCCACAACTGGTATCCTCATCGGCCTCATTCTATCTATTATCTTTTCACTCATTTATTCCCCAAATAACTACGCGCCACTTAGTCCAGAGTCAGCTATTGGTCAATTCATGAGCAGTCATCAGGTTCACGGTGCTCTAGTTTTACTCTACTGTACACTTATCTGGTCAGCTATTGGAGTCCTCTTTAGTTTTGGTAGCCGTCTATTCGCTCAAGATTGGAGCCTTCTTCGTGCGACTGTCACTCACTTCTTCCTTATGTTGCTAGGTTTTGTACCTTTAGCAATCCTAGCAGGCTGGTTCCCTCTTCACTGGACTTTCATCCTTCAGCTCATCCCAGAGTTTGCCATCGTCTACCTCATCATTTGGACGATTCTCTACAAAAGAGAATCAAAGAAGGTTGCCCACATCAACCAATTATTGGCTAAGAAAAAATAAGACCTAAAAACCCACTCCGTTTTGTGAGTGGGTTTTTGCTTATAATTTTTGTTTCAGCTCTAATAAGAGATTCATGGCTTGCATCGGTGTCATATTGTACACATCTACTTGGGCCAATTCTGCTAGGATAGGATTTTCTTCCTTTTCATCAAAGAGAGACATTTGCTCATTGACAACATTCCTTTGATTGATAGAAATTGGATTTTCCTGACCTTGGCTCTCTAGTTGAGTTAGAATCGCATCCGCTCTTGCTAGTAAGTTTGCTGGCAAACCTGCAATCTTAGCAACGTGAATACCGTACGATTTGTCTGCTGGACCTGGTTCAATCTTGTGAAGGAAGGTAACCTGTCCATTTTGCTCAAGCGTAGCCACGTGAACGTTAACCAGATGTCCCAGACTAGTCTCAAGGCTAGTCAATTCATGGTAGTGCGTTGCAAAGAGAGTCTTGGCTCCAATATGCTCATGGATGTACTCGATGATAGACTGGGCTAAAGCCATCCCATCATAAGTTGCGGTTCCCCGACCAAGTTCATCAAAGAGAATCAGAGAGTTCCTGGTCGCATGACTAATAGCATTATTAGCTTCCATCATCTCTACCATAAAGGTGGACTGGCCTGAAACCAAGTCATCAGCTGCACCAATACGAGTGAAGATAGCATCAAAAATTGGCAGTCGAGCACTTTCTGCAGGGACATAAGAACCCATCTGTGCCATAACTGCTGTTATAGCTAACTGGCGCATATAAGTTGACTTCCCGCTCATATTAGGCCCTGTAATCAGTTGAATGCTGGTCTCTTCATCCATCTGGATGCTGTTTGGGATATAGGTTTGAGCTCCCATGACCTTTTCAACGACGGCATGACGACCTTTTTGGATATCTATGCTAGAGTCTTCCCCAAACTCTGGTCGAATCAGGTGTTGTTTTTCTGCAACTACTGCCAAGCCTTGCAAGACATCGACAGTAGCGATTCCTTGAGCCAGAGCCTGTAGACGTTGGATATACTTGCCAACCTCCTCACGAATACGCATAAAGATTTCGTACTCTAGGTTTGCTGATTTCTCACGCGCCTCTAGCATTTCACCTTCGATACGCGCTAACTCCTCTGTCCCAAAACGCTCAGAGTTTTTCAGCGTAGCCTTGCGGAAAAAGTGGGCTGGTACGTTGCCTAGCTGCGAGTTGGTCACATGGAAATAGTAGCCGTCTTTTTTATTGTAGTCAATCTTGAGAGTATGGATGCCAGAGTTTTCTCTTTCCTTGGCCTCGATCTCAGCAATCCAGCTGGTCCCCTCTCTGAGAACACGACGGTATTTATCCAAGGTCTCATCAAAGCCCGTTCGGATAATACCACCTTCGGTAATCACGTGAGGAGCCTCAGGAGCAATAGCTGCACTAATCAAACTTTCCAACTCAGGAATAGCATCTAGTTGTTCAATCAGATAAGCTAGAGCTGGTTGCTCCATTCCCTCTAAAATGGCGCGAATCCTTGGAACACTTCCCAAGGTAGTCGCTAGTTGCAAGAGATCTTTAGGATTGCTTTTTCCAAAAGAAACACGACTAGCCAGACGCTCAATATCATAGACTCCCTTGAGGCTTTCTGTCAAATCACTGCGCTCAAAGAAATAATCCAGAAAGACTTGCACAACTTCCTGACGTTCTAAGATACGGTCCTTATCAATCAAAGGGCGTTGAATCCAAGAACGCAAGAGTCGCATACCCATAGCAGTCTTGGTTTCATCTAGTAGCCAGAAAAGGCTGCCTTGTTTCTTACCTGAGCGAGCATTTTCAACCAAATCCAAACTGGCCTTGGTTGCATAATCCATCTGCATAAAATCTTTGATTTCATAGCGAATAACTGGTTTTAAGTGATTCAACTCTCTCATCTGCGTTCGATGAACATACTGAAGAAGTTTTCCACTGGCTGCTCCTTCAACAGTTGTCAATCTTGAATCCAACAGGTGAACGTCTTCATATATTTCCTGTTCGTAGGAAAGGACTAGATTCATTTGACGACTGAGAATCTGTTCTTCCGCTTCGGATAGTTCGTAGCCAATCACTACTTCTCTGGCCTTTAGATTGCGGATTTCACCACAGACTAGAGAAAAATCTGATAGTCCTGTCACATAAAAATCACCTGTCACCAGGTCCATGTAGGCCAAACCATATTGAGCCCCATCATGATCAATAGCTACCAAAAAGTTGTTCTGGCTATCTGGCTTGCTACTATCAACGACTGTCCCTGGTGTAATAACCTGAACAACTTCACGTTTAACGACACCCACAGCTTGTTTGGGGTCTTCCATCTGTTCAGCGATGGCAACCTTGTAGCCACGCTCCACTAGAACATCGATGTACTGTTGGGCAGAGTGATAGGGTACACCTGCCATAGGAATAGGATTTTCAGCATTTTTATTGCGACTGGTCAGTGAGATTTCTAGTATCTGTGCAGCATTGACGGCATCTTCATAAAACAACTCATAAAAATCACCCATGCGAAAAAGCAAAAAAGCATCTGGATATTGTTTTTTGATATCCACATACTGTTGCATCCCAGGTGATAATTTTTCAGTAGTCATTTACTCTCTCCTTGTAAAAACAGTCCTGAGAGAAGCTCTCAAGACCTTATCTATTTCCCATTAGCTCAAGCAAGCGTTCTTCCATGACTTTAGCAGCATGCTGATCTTTACAGATAACCAAAAGGGTATTGGCTCCTGCAACTGTACCTAAGATCCACCCATCTTTATTTGAATCGACTACATTGGCTAAAACAGATGCTTCTCCAAGTTTCGTGTGGAGGACAAGGGTAAATTCGGCCCTTGCAACACCCTCTAAGTGGTGTGAAAGGAATTCGACCAAATCAATCTTCTCTGTCTCATTTGCTAGTACATAGTAGACAACATCGTTTTTCTTAACTTTGGTTAAGCCAAGCTCTCGCAAATCACGGGATAATGTCGTTTGTGTCACAAAGACATCACAGGCTTCCAATCGATCTTGAATTTCCTTTTGAGTTCCTAATTTTTCTTCTGTAATCATTCGCTTGATGAGCTGATGACGTTCTCTTTTTCTCATAAGATCCTTTCAAGTGCATATTTATAACATTTTACATTTTTTTAGTAAGAATATTATATCAAAAAAACTGGATATTTCAAAAAATATCTCTTCTTTCAAAAAAAATGTAGTAAATTGTGATAAAATAGTAGAAAAGCCCTAAAGGAGCCCTAAATGAATACAAAAGAATTGATTGCTAGCGAGTTGGCTAGCGTCATTGATAGCCTGGACCAAGAGGCTATTTTAAATTTACTAGAAACACCTAAAAACTCAGATATGGGAGATATCGCTTTCCCTGCTTTCTCCCTCGCAAAAGTTGAGCGTAAAGCTCCTCAAATGATTGCAGCAGAACTTGCTGAAAAGATTAATAGCCAAGCCTTTGAAAAAGTGGTAGCAACTGGACCTTACGTAAACTTCTTCCTTGATAAGGCTGCCATTTCTAGCCAAGTTCTACAAGACGTTATCGCTGAAAAAGAGCACTACGCTGACCAAGAGATTGGCAATCAAGAAAATGTTGTGATCGACATGTCTAGCCCTAATATTGCTAAACCATTTTCAATCGGCCACCTTCGTTCAACGGTTATCGGAGATAGCTTGTCACATATCTTCCAAAAAATTGGTTATCAAACTGTCAAAGTCAACCACTTGGGAGACTGGGGCAAACAGTTTGGGATGCTGATTGTCGCCTACAAAAAATGGGGTGACGAGGAAGCTGTCAAAGCTCATCCAATCGATGAACTTCTCAAGCTCTATGTCCGCATCAATGCCGAAGCTGAGAATGACCCAAGCTTAGATGAAGAAGCACGCGAATGGTTCCGCAAGCTTGAAGACGGAGATGAGGAAGCTCTTGCTCTTTGGCAATGGTTCCGTGATGAAAGTTTGGTGGAATTTAACCGCCTTTACGATGAATTACAAGTTGAATTCGACAGCTATAACGGGGAAGCCTTTTACAATGACAAAATGGATGCAGTTGTAGATATCCTAGCTGAAAAGGGACTACTTGTTGAGTCTGAGGGTGCCCAAGTTGTTAATCTTGAAAAATATGGAATCGAACATCCAGCCTTAATCAAGAAATCTGACGGCGCAACTCTCTATATCACGCGTGACTTGGCTGCAGCCCTTTACCGTAAAAATGAATACCAATTTGCAAAATCAATCTATGTTGTTGGTCAAGAGCAATCTGCTCACTTTAAACAACTCAAGGCTGTCTTGCAAGAAATGGGTTATGATTGGAGCCAAGACATTGTCCACGTTCCTTTTGGATTGGTAACAAAAGAAGGGAAAAAACTTTCTACTCGTAAAGGGAATGTTATCTTGCTCGAGCCAACTGTCGCAGAAGCAATCAGCCGTGCTAAAGCGCAAATCGAAGCCAAAAATCCTGAACTCGAAAATAAAGACCAGGTTGCTCACGCTGTTGGGGTCGGTGCCATTAAATTCTATGACCTTAAAACCGACCGTACAAATGGGTACGACTTTGACCTTGAAGCAATGGTATCCTTTGAAGGTGAAACAGGCCCTTATGTTCAATATGCCTATGCACGTATCCAATCGATCCTGCGTAAAGCTGATTTCAAACCTGAAGCAGGTGCTAACTATAGCTTGAACGATGCTGAAAGTTGGGAAATCATCAAGCTAATCCAAGATTTCCCACGTATTATTAAGCGTGCAGCTGACAACTATGAGCCTTCAATCATTGCTAAATTTGCGATCAGCTTAGCGCAAGCCTTCAACAAATACTATGCCCACACTCGTATCTTGGATGAAAGTCCGGAGCGCGACAGCCGTCTAGCCCTTAGCTATGCAACAGCAGTTGTCCTCAAAGAAGCCCTTCATTTGCTAGGCGTAGAGGCACCAGAGAAGATGTAATTCAGTACCAACAATTGGAACTAAAGTTCCTAATTGTTGGACGCTAGCCGCTTTTATGCGGACTAGCTAACTGCCTTACTAGTCATGGCCCCTAAATATAATCGATTTAGGGGCCACGACGTCGTAAATAAGGCGTTTTGCCTAAACGCTTTACTAATTCATCTAACCAAATAATATCGATTTGGTCAGGCTCATGTCGTAGGCTTTTAATCATTTTATTGTAAAGCAAGCTAAGTAACTAACGCCAAATCCTATTAGGACTTTGGCTAGGCGCTTCACTAGTTTTAGGACATAAATATAATCGATTTAGGGGCCACGACGTCGTAAATAAGGCGACTTGCCTAAACGCCTTACTCATTCATCTAAACAAAAACGAGTAGCGAGGCGCTTTACAGTATCATCACTCAAAAAGTGAAAAACTTTGCTTTTATCTTACCACCTACTTCTTTATCACTTAGGGAGAATTTTTATGAGCCAGTATGCTTATATTCTAGTTGTTATCAGTCTTCTTTTTCTCTTTCTTGTCAACAAATATGAAAAAGAGAAACTTCAAAGACTTCTTCAGAACCAACTATTGAAAGATCAAGCTTTTCGTGCAACTATCAAAGAGAAAATCCAAACGATAGAAAACATCAATGATGTCATTGACTACATTAACAAAGGTTACCGTTTAGGAATTCCCATTTCAAAAGAAATCGTTGACGAAATTCGCCAATCATAAAAAGACTCGAGATGAAGATTCTCGAGCCTTTTCTATTTTTTTCTGGAAACTACGATTTCCACCAGTATAACGATTCCTAGTGATGCCATGGTTCCGTAAGCTGACAAACTTTCATCAAGAAATTTCGCGGAGAACTGCATCAGAGTGATTGCTAAGAGTAGCAAGGCACTACAAAGTAGTATATCCTTAAAACTTGGTTTGCGTTTTATATACTTTAAAAATGATCTCTGTAGTTTATTCATTTCGTTTGTTCCCTTTTGGAGTAAATCCTTTATCCATAGAATAATGCTCTTCCTTAGAAAATCTGGCCTCTTACGAAACCTCAAGTTCGTAAAGTTCTGCAATAATCCCTGCAACCTTCTTGATATCTCCCAACATGCCACGCATCTCAAAGTCAGCTAAAACAGGGAAACCAAAACGTTGACTGTATTGCTTGGCCGTCAAGCAGTATTGGTTGTTAAAATTGCGGTTACCTGATCCTACGACACCAAAACACTTGCTAGCATTGTCACCATATGCGATAAAGTCACCTACCGGAGTTGTCAAAATTTCTACATCACCATTGTCAACCCCATTGCCACCCTCGAGATAAGTCGGTAGAAAAGCCACATACGGGTTGGTCATCTCGAAGAAGTCTTCTCCATCCTTGACCAAGTCTTTAATATGAATTTTTTCCACATCAATATTCGCATACTGCTCTAACAAATAAGCTTTCAAACGTGTTACAAAACTCTCCGTGTTGCCGCTTAGACTGATATAAACTAAGGAAATTTTTTTCATCTTTTCCTCCCTCTTTCTCGAATCCAAAAAAATAACTACCAAGATTGTATCTTGATAGTTACCCTTTGTCAACTCTTAGGCGAGTTCTTCCTCTTGAGATTCTGTTAATTCTTTTTGCTGACGCCATATTTTATAGAAGACGATTCCCAAAAAGATAACATTGATGACGATGAATATGATAGTGGTTACTTTTGACATGACTTCCATTCCTAAACGTAGGGTGTCATCTTTAATCAATTGCATAGCATCTTGTAAATTCATATTGTCATGGACTAGTCCAACAATAGCTAGCAAGGCATATCCAACATAAGTGTAGTTTGCCAACTGCAAATTCTTACGAATTAAGAAAACAAAGGCTACTACAACTAGGATAGCAGATAGAATAATGAGTATCGTGTTAAAAATAGAGTGAGATGACTCTGACACTTGGTGGGCATAGTTAACAGCATCTTCTATTTGTTGAGCACTAAGTGTCCCAACATTTCCTTGGCTAGCACGAAGGGCGTCCTTACTAGGTACTGGGGTAAAAATTCCAACTACTGCCAAGGCTGAATTAATCGCTGATAAGACTAATAAAACCCATAGATAGATTGGTTTCTTTTTCATAAAAGTAACCTCCTCAAATTTTTGAATTTATTATAGCATATTTTAAAATGGATAACAAAAGTTAGAGGGTGACTTCAATCTGCTTGCGGTAGGCTTTCGGAGACTTTCCACATAGTTTTCGAAAGACCTTGTAGAAATAGCCTACATTACTATAACCAACCGTATAGCAAATATCCTCAATACTATCATTTGTAGATAGTAAAAGTTGCTGGGCTGCCTTAATCCGTTGCTTATTGAGAAGCTCAGCAAAGGTTGAATTGGTTTCCTTCTTGATTAACTGACCTAAGTAAACAGGATTGATAAAGAGATCCTTGCTGATATCCTTGAGAGAAAGCTCTTTTTTATAGTCTCTACCAATAACTTCAAGTACACTGACAACATTTTCATTCATACGATATTGACCAAAGAAGGACGTCAAGGTTTCCTTGGTATAAGCCACTAAGTCTTCAAAGTTTGTAATGGCATGGATGTTCTTGACAATATCTGTCATATCATCTGCTTTCAGATGCTCGAAGAGATGGAAAACATCCATCACAAACTGAGTAAAGAGTTGCTTGGTAATGGAAACTCTCGGTGTGTTTTCCAATACAATCTTCTCAAGTAGATTCAACTCTTCGATAATCTGCTGAAGATTCCCTTGGATAATAACTCGATAAATGGGTTCATAATAAGAAAAGAGACTTTCAGACTGATCTAGATTGACAGTTCCATAGAAAAGTGCTTTTTCAACGTTAAACTTCCATTTTTCAAAGTTTGCCTGATAAGGTAACTCAAAAGGCATGACGAGTAAACCATCGAATTTCTGAGTTGCTAGCACAATCTGCCAGTCCTGACCTAGAACATAGTAAGGAATGACAAAATCCCCTTGTTTTTCTCGGGAAAGACCAATCCACCAATTTTCTTTTTGAGACAGGTGTGCATTAAATGCTTCGTCGTCTAACTTCTGACTTAACATTTCTGGCTCATGCACTTTTTCACGAAGCTGACCAAGGATTTTCTCGAGTAAATGCTCCAGCTCAACCTTATCAACTGGTTTGACAAGATAATCTACAACATTGAGGTTCATGGCTTTCTTGACATAGTCAAATTCTTGATAGCCGGAAAGAAGAATATAGTAAGCCTCTGGCAAGAGTTCCTTCATCTCCCCAATCATTTCAAGTCCTGTCTTGCCAGGCATGTTGACATCAGAAATGATGATATCTACGGGATGCTCTCGGACATAATCCAAAGCGTCATCAGCATGATTGGCCGTTGCAACGACTTCCATATCCCATTTTTCAAAAGGGATCAAACGCTTAAGTCCTTCTGTAATCATGTACTCATCATCAACTAATAGTACTTTATACATGTTTATCCTTTCTCTTCATCCTGAATGGTAATTCGATATTGAACACCTTTTTGTTCAGCAGATTCTATACTAATGTTATAGCGGTCTCCAAAGTAGAGCACAAAGCGTTCGTGGACATTGACGATCCCAATAGACTGTCGCTGTTCCATATAATCCGCTGTGTGTTCAAAGGTTCTTTGAGCCAGTTTAGCTTGAATTTCTGCTAGTTTTTCAGCAGACATCCCACGGCCATTATCGGTTACTAAAATTTCGACATAGCCATTTTTTTTCAAAGCCTTGATACTGATAACATTATCTGTCCTTCTGTGGTCAACTCCATGGGCAAAATAATTTTCCACTAAAGGCTGGAGGGTGAACTTTGGAATACGCATTTCTTCCAATTCAGGGTCAATCTTAAATCCATAGGCAATGGATTTTGGATAGCGAACCATACAGAGATAACTGTACTTCCGACAAAACTCTACTTCTTGTTTGAGGGTCGTTTCTCGCTCGTCAGAGATATTATTGCGCAGGAGACTACTGAACTCATAGATGATATCTGCTAGTTCATTTTGGTTCTCCATTACTGCGTACATCCGCAAAAATTCTAGAGTATTGTACATAAAATGCGGATTAATTTGAGCTTGCAAGGCTCGCATATTGGCATCTTTTTGATTGAGTTCCAGTTGATAAATATCGTGGATATTGCTTTCCAATCGATCCAACATATCATTGGTCGACTCAGCAATTAGCAGCAATTCCTGGTCCTTTTTATCTGTGTTAATTCTCTTGGTCTGCTCTCCCTCAGTAATGGCTTGGATGGAGTCCACTAAGTCCACAACCTGACTTTGATAGTCAGAAAAGGTCCTTCTTAAGGTCATATATAAAATGATGATAAAGAGGGCGCTCAAACCTAAAATAAGTGCCGAATTCGCTAAAGTCCCACTCCAAACATAATCCCTTGGTACAGCTACTCGAACTTGATATCCATGGACAGTTGTCCCTACCAACCAAGATTCATTCGTTCCCTTTGTTCCAATATAGAACATATCTGTTTCATATGGTGCAATGACCGTTACTGCTACTGGAATTGTTCCCCTAGTATTGTCAATTGCCTTATAGAGGACTTCTGGTTCTACGGAAATATAGATGACACCAATAGCTTGATCAGATACTGGATCCGATACTGGAATAGCGAAACTATTAGCATCCGGTTTAAAGCTCTCAGCTGGAATCTTCTGCCCACCTCGATTTTCTCTTTTGGAAACAAATACATCCGTCGAATCTTGTAAAACAATCGAAACACCTGTTACAAAATCATTTCGCACGTATATATCATCGATATTTTCATAAATGGAAACGGAAATATAGGGTGACGCCTTTCGTTCTAACTGCCAATAAAAATAATCCGGCGTGCTGAGGCTAAAATACTTGTAAATCCCTTCAATGCGGGCTTGATTCTCGACCAATCCCTGAGCTAGGCGTGTTGACTCCCGATAGTAGTATTCAACCTCATCAACTGTTCGAGCGAGAACACGCTGACCGACACGATTGGCTTCCCTTTCACGCATATCCCAGTCTGCATAAGAAATCAAGAGAGCAAAGCAGGAAATGATGATAATCATCACCAGACTATAGATTCTGAGGAGTGAGTGAAGGCGAAATTGTTTAGTCTTATTTGGTTGCCAATTTTTCATGAATACTTTCATAAACAGGCTCCAATAAATCACTAATAAAGAAGTGCCACATTCCAATGCCTACAAAAGCAATGAGGGCTGGCATATAGAAGCCAATAATGGCTAACAAGACGCTACCAAGGAGAACTTTGGCCACTGCTGATAAACTCATAAAAATTCCGATAAAGGCGAGCTTTAAGGTGTTTTTATAGGACAATTCAAAGTAAACCTGTAACTTTAAAGATACCGTGTAGGCCAAAAATACCAAGGCTACTAAAAAGATATTTAGAAATGTTGCTGCCAAGTGGATAATCGTCTGATTTGGCAACTGAATCATCAGATACAAGCCATAAATCAAGATGAAGTCAATCCCTATAAAAGTGTAGAAACTGATATTACTTTTGACAAAATTGCTCTTAAATAAAGCCCATGCTTCCTTGAAACGATAAGCACGGTAAGAATAGCCGTTTTCAGCAAATAAACTCATGAGAGTTGCACTAGCGGGTGCTATACCAAAGACCACTCCTCCTGCTAGTGTCAATAACCAAAAATAAGCCGTCGCAATCATCCCCAAAAAGAAACGATGAAAGACTAGCTCAATGAAATTTCCCACGGTTTGCCTCCTATACATTAATCTAGTTTTATTATAACATATTTCAAGCGCTCTCAAAAATAGGAGCAATAAAAATAAATACATTTATTGGTTTAATAATGACGTTTGTACTATAATAAAGATAGATAGAGATACCGATTAATGACAAAAGGGGTTTATAGAGAAGATAAACATCTTTGCAGATTAACTAGTGACTATTTAAATCAATTATTGGATTTATAAAATAAGAAAAGGAGTATGGACCATGACTACTCGAACTTTAAGCACTGTGTTGATGTGTGTTGCGCTTGTATTGACTCTTTTCTCTGAAAAATTGTTCAAGCAACATGAAAAAATCGGAAAAATAATTTGCACTATAATCATATTAGTCGTATCATTATCATATCTGTTCTAAGTTATTTTAGGAGCTTGATTAACAAAATAACGAAAGGAGTATGTACCATGACTATTCATACTTTAAGCACTACGTTGATGTTTTTTGCGCTTGTATTGATTCTTTTCTCTGATAAATTGTTCAAGCAACATGAAAAAATCGGAAAAATAATTTGCACTATAATCATATTAGTCGCTGCTTTGTTAAATCTGCTCTAAGTTATTTTAAGAATACAGGAATTTGTTTGTCCTGTATTCTTTTTTTCTCTATAAAACGTGCATTGATAAAAACGAATAACAAAAAACACCCCCAGTTAGGGAGTGTTTTCAAGGAAAATAGCAAGATTACCTAAATTTTACTATTTAGCGTCGTCTTTTTTAAAGATGTTTTTAACACCTTCAACAGCGCCTTCAATTGCGTCTTTTGCATCTTCAGCGACTTCTTTAACTTTAGAAGCAACTTTTTCAGCAGCTCCTTCGCTTTCAAGTCCTTTGTCACCTACCAATTTACCAACGCCTTCTTTAACAGCTCCTGTTGCTTGGTTGAATTTTTCTTCTGTAGACATAAGTATGTCCTCCTTTTATTTTTTCTAAATTAGTAATTAGTGAACACGTGGTTCTGCTTTGGCTGCAGCGTCTTTAACATTGTCAACGCCTTGGCCAACTTTTTCTTGAACGAATTCAGCGCCTTCACTAAGTTTTTCTTGTGCTGCTGCGACACCTGAACCGATACCAGATTTCACTCTAGACAATTGTTCTGACGCGAACTCACCTGTTGATTCTGCCACGTCAGTTACACGATCTTGAAGGCTAACTGAGTCTGCTTCATGTTGTTCTTTAGTTTTGATGTCAACAACATTAACGTTAACTTCAACTACTTCTAGATCAGTCATTTTCGCAACTTCTGATACGATAACGTCTTTGATTTCCTTGTATAGAGTTGGAACGTTTTTTCTGTACTCTACGATAACGTTCAAGTCAACTGCTACTTGTTCTTTACCAACTTCAACGTTAACACCGTGTGTTACATCGTTAGTGTTAACAAGTTTTTCTGTAAGATTTGAGAAGAATCCACCGTCAACATGTAATAGTCCTGGGACTCTATCTAGTGAAAGACCGATGATTTTTTGAATAACTTTATCTTCGTAAGTTAATTCTCCGCGAACATCTTTAGAAACAACAACATCTTTTTTTTCAGTATTTACATTTACATTTTTTTCTACGTTTGACATATGAAACTCCTTTATTTATTTAAATAATTCTTCTGTACATAGTATCCCAACCAAATTCCTAGGGCTCCACAGATTAAAACGAACAATGTTTTAAAGAAACCGAAGGACAGGATGAAGCAAGCTAGAATAATACCTACTACACCACATAGAATTGGGTATTGATATTTTTTAAACCATTCCATTTTTTACTTCCTTACTTTACACGACTAACAATTTTCTTAGCTGCTTTTTGAGGGTCATATTCTTTCACTGAAACTTCCAGTTTAACCTCTCGATCAATACCAAAGAATTCTTTCAATCCTTGAGTGATTTCGTTTTGAACTACTTCAAATTTGTTAGCAATGTTATCTGAAAGAACAGCTGTACCTTCTACATAAACGAAACATTTCTTTTTCCGAGTATGTACCTGAATTTTGGGATTTTTGACCATCTTGTGTTCATCCAATAAACATCGAACAAACCCTTCAATAGCTGAATTTTTTAGTTTTAATTTATCGTCTTTAGTTCCAAGTTTTATTTCCAAATATTGTCTAGGATAAAACAGGATTACTAACATCCATAATAAAACTAAGATAGACAGACCTAGAAGCCCCCAAAATACATATCTAGCGAGATAATATTCAAATGATGTCTGTCTCCAGCTAGTCAATTGAATCCCTAAATCACTAACCTGGTGGTAATCTATCAAAATAGGAAGGAAAATTGTCAAGATTAAAATACAGAAAATAAGTAATAGTATTTTCTTTGATTTTGACATATAAAATCCTTTCAATAGTGCAACAAACCATAGCTTTACCCGTCATTATAAATTAAAAACTATAGTCTGCTTTCGAGTAAAACATTAACCTTTTTTACCCAAAAAGAACGATACCACAGAAACTACAATCACTGCACCAACAATAGATGGGATGATAGCCATACCAGCTAGTGAAGGTCCCCAAGTGCCAAGGAGTGATTGACCTACTGATGAACCGATTAAACCGGCAAATATATTAGCAATTACTCCCATCGAGCCACCTTTTTTAGTGATTGCCCCTGCTGCAAGGCCGATAAAGCCTCCTACAATAATGGACCACAACATAATATGCGCCTCCTTTCACAACCCCAATATATATGGGTTAAATATAGTATATCAAAATATGAGAGCGCACTCAAATTATATGCTCACGAATATGTGCTTTAATAAATTTTAAAACAATACAAAAACGCTCTAGTCATTGTGACTAGAGCGTTTTCTATATATCCGAACATCTAATTTATTTCACAAAAAATGTAGCCATTCGGTTGATTTTTATTGCAATACATTGAAATTTGAAAAAAGAAAAAACGTTTAAAATCAGCGTTTTTCTTATGTATTGATTCGTATTGAATGCTTACTTCACTTATAAAAAGATCAAATAATTTCTATTTCAGCTGTTAGAAACGTTGGTACATCAATGTTTTTAGAATGCTACATAATAAAAGGTAGAGTGAATGGTAGAGTAGTAAAAATAGTTGTTATCCTAGTTGATTAAAAAAATCTCTGATTTCCTCATCTTTTATAAAATAATATATAATTTTCCCCTCTCTCCTAGTATCCAAGATGTTTTGATTGGCTAGTTTACGAAGATGGTGGGAGGCAGATGCCATACTGAGATTTAGTAAACAGGCTATATCACATACACAGAGTTCTTCAACAGCAAGAAGATAAAAGATGATATTTATCTGTTTATTATCGGTAAACTTTGATAAAATACGAAGTGATTTTTGGACTTTTTCCTTTTCAAGGTAGTTCGTTGCGGTTGTAACATTTTGTTGATTTATAATATTCACTTGGCATATACTATCTTTTTTCATAATTTTTTCTCCTAGCCGAACACAGTCCTTAGCATGTCAAAGCTGTTGTTTTCAATCAGGATATACATCCCCAATCCTAAATAAACAACGGCAATAAACCATCTGCTATATTTTTCCAAAGTTTCTCCAACAGAAGGGACTTGTGCCAATTTTTGGGCAGAAAAAACCAAGAGATAAATCATGACTAGAAAAGTAAGTAAAGCCACTATCAAATTCGCTAAATTTAAGGTAATAAAATATGGGACAAAAACACCAATATTGTCAGCACCACAACTTACAAAAGTAATCATAGCGACTAGAAAAATCAGGTTTTTATCATCTTTGCGCAAACCATCTTTTGCAATAGCTTCTCCATCAGAATCTCCTAAAAGCAAAACTTTGAGTCCTAGGAAAATTGGAATCAAACCGAGCAAACCTAAAATCTCTTTACTAGGAATATAATTTAAGACAAATGCAAAAAGCAAACTTATCAATATTAGACTAACAGAGCCTAGAAATTGTCCTAAATAGATGTTAATGATGTCCTTTCTGCTTTTTCTTTTGGCAAAAAATAACATTAGGATAATAAGTAAGTCTACGGCTGTCCCAGAATACAGGATTATTGAAGTAACAACATTTTGAATCATAAAACACCTCATTCAAATATATTTTTGAATGAATTTTAACATTAAACTTTGTAGATGTCAACTCCAGCTCCATCAAAATATAGATAAGAAGGTAGTGTACCAAACATTAAAAAGCCCTGCCATCGAAATGATAGCAGGGCTTAACTTCAATATCCAGATGATATATTTATCTAAAAAAGGTAGAGTTTGGACTGAAATATAGTGAAATGTATTGAAATTGAAAAAAGAAAAAACGCTTGAAATCAGCGTTTTTCTTATGTATTGATTCGTATTGAATGCTTACTTCACTTCTGTAAACACAACATGTTTGCGAAGTTTTGGTGAGTATTTCTTCAATTGAAGACGGTCTGGAGTGTTACGTTTGTTTTTAGAAGTAAGGTACAAGCGTTCACCAGATTCTTTGTGTTCAAGTGTAATATTTACGCGCATGGTATCTCCCTTCTATTATTCAGCTGATGCAGCTTTAGCGATCTTACGTCCTTTGTAGTATCCTTTAAGTGATACGCGGTGAGAACGTGAGTAATCTCCAGTAGTTTCGTCAAAGTTTACAGATGGAGCTGTTACTTTGTAGTGTGTACGACGTTTGTTTTTCTTCGCTTTTGAAGTGCGACGTGCAGGTACTGCCATTTTGTTTTCTCCTTTTAAGATATAATTCAGTTAGGTTTGATTTTCATCAACTTTAATAGTATATCAAAACTTTTTTGTAAAGTAAAGTTACTTGACAAAAAAAGATTAAAAAATTTTCCTATCCAAAGTTCTGGATAGGAAAATAGGTTAAATATCAATCTCAAAAGGTTCATCAATGGTTTCTGAGACGTATTTCCCGTCTTTTTTTCGTTGTTTGACGCATTCGGTGAGAAGATATTCAATTTGCCCGTTGACTGATCGGAAGTCATCTTCTGCCCATGATGCGAGTGCAGCATATAACTTATTCGAGAGTCGAAGGGGAATTTGCTTTTTTTTAGCTTCTGCCATTTCTAATAAAGGCTTCCTGTATTGACAATTGGTTGTGCATCATGATTGCCACAGAGAACGACCAGGAGATTTGAAACCATGGCTGCTTTACGCTCTTCATCTAGTTCAACCAACTCTCCTTCATTGAGACGTTCCAATGCCATTTCAACCATTCCTACAGCGCCGTCTACAATCATCTTTCGTGCATCGATAATGGCTGATGCTTGTTGACGTTGAAGCATAACGGCAGCAATTTCTGGTGCATAAGCTAAGTAAGTAATACGTGCTTCAAGGATTTCCAAACCAGCATCCTCTACGCGACTTTGTATCTCTTCACGAATACGTTTAGCTACAATCTCACTAGAACCGCGGAGACTTCCTTCATCGGCTTGCCCATCACCTGTAGTATCCACATTCGGAGACACATCGTAAGGATAGATGCGGACAATATTACGGAGTGCACTATCACACTGCAATGAGAGATATTCTTTATAGTTATCTACGTTGAAGACTGCTTTGGCTGTATCAACAACTCTCCAAGTTACCGCGATTCCAATTTCAACAGGATTACCTAAGCAATCGTTAATCTTTTGACGAGAATTACTCAAAGTCATAACTTTGAGGGAAATCTGTTTCTTGCCAATCTCAATGTTTACATCATTGCCATTTGATGATTTCATCCCTGAAAAAGGAGTTTTTGTGCTAACATCACCACTTTGACCAAGTCGAGTGTGGTTTGCAGGATTGACCGCTATACTGAAGGGATTGACAAAGTAGAAACCAGGTTCTTTGATGGTACCTGTATAGTTACCAAAGAGGGTCAAAACCAGAGCTTCCTGAGGTTTGACAACTTTTAAACCAGCATGAGCTAGAACTGAAATTAAGATTAATAAAAGACCGATAATAATTCCAAAAATGTTTTCTGAACCAGCACCAATGATAAATATAAAGACACCAAGTACGAGTGCCAACTCGATAAGTATCAACGCTACTACACCATTTGGTTTTGAATTGATTAGCTTTTCAGTCATCAGAATGACCTCCTGTTTTTTGATATCTAAATGATATCACTTTAATTTTAAATGTCAATAAAAAAATGCAATCTTTTTTAAGAAGATTTCAATGTATTGAATTTTCTGAAAATTCAAGAATTTTCTTCTGTTATTCATGCGAAAATTGTGCTATAATGGAACAAACTGAAACGGGAGGAACTTGAATGACAGAATTAGATAAACGTCACCGTAGCAGTATCTATGATAGCATGGTAAAATCACCAAACCGTGCCATGATGCGTGCGACTGGTATGACTGATAAAGACTTTGAAACACCGATTGTAGGGGTCATTTCAACCTGGGCAGAAAACACTCCATGTAATATTCACTTGCATGACTTTGGTAAGCTTGCAAAAGAAGGTGTCAAATCAGCTGGTGCTTGGCCTGTACAATTTGGAACCATTACGGTAGCTGATGGGATTGCTATGGGAACGCCTGGTATGCGTTTCTCCCTAACGTCACGTGATATCATCGCGGATTCTATCGAAGCTGCCATGGGCGGTCACAACGTGGATGCCTTCGTCGCTATCGGTGGTTGTGACAAGAACATGCCTGGTTCTATGATTGCCATTGCCAATATGGATATCCCGGCCATTTTCGCCTACGGTGGTACTATCGCCCCTGGAAAACTAGATGGCAAAGACATCGACTTGGTTTCTGTATTTGAAGGTATCGGAAAATGGAACCACGGCGATATGACGGCTGAGGACGTCAAACGTCTCGAGTGTAACGCCTGCCCTGGCCCTGGTGGTTGCGGTGGTATGTATACTGCCAATACCATGGCTACTGCTATCGAAGTTTTGGGTATGAGTTTGCCAGGATCTTCTTCTCACCCTGCAGAATCTGCTGATAAGAAAGAAGACATCGAAGCAGCTGGACGTGCTGTCGTCAAAATGCTTGAACTCGGTATCAAACCGTCTGATATCTTGATTCGTGAAGCCTTTGAAGATGCTATTACTGTTACCATGGCTCTCGGTGGTTCTACTAACGCCACTCTTCACTTGCTCGCCATTGCCCATGCGGCTAATGTTGACTTGTCACTTGAGGACTTCAATACCATCCAAGAGCGTGTGCCTCACTTGGCCGACCTGAAACCTTCTGGTCAGTATGTCTTCCAAGACCTCTACGAAGTTGGTGGTGTGCCTGCAGTTATGAAGTACTTGTTGGCAAATGGATTCCTTCACGGAGACCGTATCACATGTACTGGTAAAACTGTCGCTGAAAACTTAGCTGACTTTGCAGATTTGACACCAGGGCAAAAAGTCATTATGCCACTTGAAAATCCTAAACGTGCGGACGGTCCGCTTATCATCTTGAACGGGAATCTTGCTCCTGACGGTGCAGTTGCCAAGGTATCCGGTGTTAAAGTTCGTCACCACGTTGGTCCAGCTAAGGTATTTGACTCTGAAGAAGATGCTATCCAAGCTGTCTTGTCAGATGAAATCGTTGATGGCGATGTTGTCGTTGTTCGTTTCGTCGGACCTAAGGGTGGTCCTGGTATGCCTGAGATGCTATCACTTTCTTCTATGATCGTCGGTAAAGGCCAAGGAGACAAGGTGGCCCTCTTGACTGACGGACGCTTCTCTGGTGGAACTTATGGTCTAGTTGTCGGACATATCGCACCTGAAGCTCAGGACGGTGGACCAATTGCCTACCTCCGCACAGGTGATATCGTCACAGTTGACCAAGATACTAAAGAAATTTCCATGGCTGTATCTGATGAAGAACTTGAAAAACGTAAGGCAGAAACAACCTTACCACCACTCTATAGTCGTGGTGTCCTCGGTAAGTACGCCCACACCGTATCTTCTGCATCACGTGGTGCTGTTACAGACTTCTGGAATATGGAACAGTCTGGTAAAAAATAAGCAAATAAAAAGCAAGCCTAAATGGCTTGCTTTTTTGTAATTTCAAAATAGATAACTATCGTGGAGGTAATCCCAGAGCTATACGTCCATAACGACTAATACGTGTAATCTTCCAGGCTGGAGACCAAGTAACCTTGACCTTAACATCCTCAATGCCATCAATTTGTTTCAAACCTGCAACTATCTCGATTGGCAGACTTTCTGCGCAGTCACATGCAGTATCGGTGAAGGTCATGACAACTGTACAAAGGCCAGCCTCATCTAAATGAATCTCATAAATCAGTCCAAGATTGTATACATCTAGCTCTACATCTGTATCATAAACTTTTTCGAGCACTTCAATGATCTGGTCTTCCAATGCTAGAGCTCGGTCATTAATCTGGATGTCTTCTCTCATTGTATTCCCTCCATTTTTTGACTGTTCCTATTTTCTCATAATTCTGACAATTTGGCAAGTTTTTCCCAATCCTGTTTAAAGCAAAAAAGTAGAGATAGAATCTCTACTTTTCATTGATTATTTTGATTTGACAGGTTTGTCTGCCAGAGCTTTAACGGCATTATTAATAGTTTCTGCATAAAGTTTAGCGCCTTCATCCTGCTTAGTAGTATCACTACCAAAGTGAACTTGGTCTGTCCCTTTCCAAATATCTGGATGATCTTTGGCTACTTGATTCCAATCTGCAAGTGCAATATATGGATATTTTTGTGCCAATTCACGCGCATAGCTTGCATACTGTTCTACGTAAGGTTGCGTTTCCTGCGTTGTGTCACCCTCGTATGGAGTTACAAGAACAAGCTGATGTCCCTTAGGTAGATTTGTTATCAGTAGATCAAGATCTTCCTTATAATTTTCAGGGTTATTGACACCAGTCGCGATGACTACAATTTTAGGCAAGGCTTTATTCTGACTGTAATTCAGCATCAATGCATTTGCTTGCTTGGTATTTCGACTGACTTGGCCATCAATCTGAGCATCTGGCAAGAGCTCCTTAAGTCCAGCTGAAGCACGCAAGGTTACAGAGTCTCCGATGATGGATACACCATCAGCTATATTGTATCGACTTGCTTCTGCTTGATCGGCCATAGTTTTTGTTCGAGTAATATTAGTTTGGGCTTGATTGAGACCAGTAACCATCAAATCTGTTTCAAAGGCACCTACTTGCGGAGCTATCAAAACCACAACCAAGGTAATCAAACTAAGAACTCCAACACTACTAGCAAAGATTGGTTTGATGTGAGGAATTTCTTCTGCCATCCGCAAGAGTTTGCTGGATTTCCCTGCAATGAAAGGTTCGATCACATAGAAAGAAAGGGTAGCAAAGAGATAAGAAAAGATGGTCGTTAGAATCACTGCCGGTATATTTCCCACCAATTGCGAGAAAATAATATAAAACGGCCAGTGGAAAAGATAGACGGCATAACTAGTGTCTGCTAAAAAACCGATAACCTTTGGTTCTTCGATTGTCGGAGTTTTCTCATGTAACAGTCGTGCTGCAACAATCATCAGAAGCGCAGCTAAACTTGCTAACAAGAAGCCAAGTAAATAGGCAAAGAGATAAGTGAATTTCACAAAGAAAGTCAATAAGAGCAAGACTCCTAGACCAGCCCCGAAGACTAGCAAGGTTTGTCTCAAATCCAAGCTTCTATTCAAGCGTTTGAGAAGAGGCGTTACATGGCGAACACCTACTAGGGTCGCAAGCACACTTCCTAAGAAGAACGGAAATACATGAGTCAAAGTTGAGAAGTAGAGTGTTGAGTAGGAACTAACGATAAAGCTACCAATAAACATAGAAAGGAAGCTAATCATAAAGGTTGCTGAGGAAAGTAGGAAAATCATTCCTCGTAGTTGTCCACTTGTTTTTGCTCGTTTGGACAAGAACCAGACTGCTAAGCCCCACAAGATATAGTAATGAACTTCAACAGCTAAGCTCCAGTTGTGAACAAAGAGGTGAGGGATAAACTGAGATTCATAACTTCCTCCTGTCAACATTTCATAGAAGTTAGTCATAAATCCAAGAACACCGGCAATTTGACCGCCGATTCCTGCCACATAATCCTGACGAACCAAGAACGTGAAGGGCATAACGACGAGGACCATCAAAACAACCGGCGGAAAAATTCGATAGAAGCGTCGTCTAAAAAATCCTAGGACATCAATCTTACCTTTTTGTCCAAATTCTTCTAATAATAGTGAAGTAATTAAAAAACCTGAAAATGTGAAGAAGACGTCAACCCCAAAGAAACCTCCTGGGAAAAGCGTCTGAAAAAAATGGTACAAGAGTACCAAAAGCAAGCCTGTAATCCTAATTAAGGAAAACCATTTAATACGCATACGAGTTTATTCTCCATTCGTTAGATTGGCAAAAAAGGCATCTAACTTTCATTCATAGTACCTTTATTTTATCAAAAAAAACAGAAAAATCCTAAGATAAAACTTAGGATTTATAGTGGATAGCAAGCTACATTTAGAAATTACGCCCTGACTTGTTATAACCATATTTTTCAACAAAATGTTCACGAAATCCCAAGAGATTATCATCCATGATAGCCTGGCGAACCTGCTTCATGAGATTGAGCAAGAAGTAGAGATTATGGTAACTTGTCAAGCGGATACCAAAGGTTTCATCTGCCTTGAGCAAGTGGCGAAGGTAAGCACGAGTATAGTTCTTACATGTGTAGCAATCACACTCTGGGTCAAGTGGTGTAAAGTCCTCCGCAAACTGGGCATTCTTGACTACCAAACGACCTTGACTGGTCATACAAGTCCCATTACGAGCGATACGAGTCGGCAAGACACAGTCAAACATATCGACACCACGGATAACACCATCAATCAAGCTATCTGGCGCTCCTACTCCCATCAAGTAACGAGGTTTATTTTCAGGAAGCAGCTGGGTCGTAAAGTCCAAGACTGCGTTCATTTCTTCATGAGTTTCACCTACTGCCAAACCACCGATAGAATATCCTGGGAAGTCCATACTTACAAGGTCATGAGCTGATTGGCGGCGAAGATCTTCAAATCCAGCCCCTTGTACAATCCCAAACAAACCTTGGTCATGTGGGCGACGATGAGCTTTCAAGCCACGCTCTGCCCAACGGCTGGTGCGTTCGATTGATTTTTTTACATAATCATAGGGTTGATAAAATTGAGGGCACTCATCAAAGGACATCATGATGTCTGAACCTAGATTATTTTGGATAGAGATGGCCTTTTCAGGTGAAAGAAACATCTTAGAACCGTTGAGGTGGTTCTTGAAGGTCACCCCTTCTTCTGTAATATTACGGCTATCCGCTAGAGAATACACTTGGAAGCCACCGCTATCTGTCAAGATTGGTTGGTCCCAATTCATGAACTTGTGAAGACCTCCAGCACGGGCAATGAGTTCATCCCCAGGGCGAAGCCACAAGTGATAGGTGTTGGATAGGATAATCCCTGAACCCATCTCTTTCAATTCTTCTGGCGACTGAGTCTTGACCGTTGCCTGAGTCCCTACTGGCATAAACATAGGCGTCGGGAAGGTTCCATGGGGTGTGATAATCTCACCCAAACGAGCTCCTGTGTGTTTTTCTTTTTTTATCAATCGATATTTGATTGGCGAATCTGACATTTTTTACCTCCGAAGCTGGGAAAGACAGTCCCAGTTCTTACTTTGTGCCCAGTGGCATACTGTATGATTCTATCAAAAAAAACAGGAACTGTCACGAACTATGGTATAATGAAAGAATGAAGTACCCAAAAATTAATTTAAAAGAAGTTAACCTACAGGCTAGACAATTTCAAGCCGAGCACCCTCGCTTGTTGCTTGTCTTCTTATTGCCAAGTATCCTCTTGATTCTTTCTAGCTTTATTAGACCTTTATCCCTACTTGATGAAGGCATTCTTGAACAGTCCTTCTTGAACTTTCTAGGGACCACGATTCAGTCTGCTCTCTTTCCAATAGCTGTTGGATTTACAAGTTCCATCATCCTAGCTGGTGCTCTCTTTACTACGATTAATCTTTACAGAATTTCTGAGATAGAGCTTTCCTTTAAAGATAGCTTGTCCTTACTTGATAATCGCTTCTTTACCCAGACTTTTCTAACTCTCTTACTCAAGCGTTTCTATCTCTTTTTATGGAGCATCCCTAATCTTTTTGGAGTCTACTTGCTCTTTTATAGCAGTGCAATGGCTCGTAAATTTGTGGAACTTCATCCCGAATTTCCATCTGTCGACGTGACAAATCCAGATATCGAACACTTCCTACTTACTTTTGCACTCTACTTCTTTGGTAGCATCCTAATCATGATTTTGGGAACCATTATCTATCTGCCACAATATTATGCCTATTCCCAAGTTGAACTACTCCTATGCGATACCCTTGCAATCGGAATTGCCAAACCGAGTCGCGTGCTGCATACCAGCCGCTTTCTCATGAAAGGCTATAAATTCCAACGCTTTGTCCTTGATTTACAGCTACTTCCTTGGTATATCCTTATCTGGATTAGCTTTGGAATCGCAAGTATCTCTATCTTCCCTTATATCTATAGTAGCCAAATCTTCTTCTATCAGAGACTACTTGAAATCAAACGTAGAAAAGTTTAAGATCAGTTATTAAAAACCAGCACCTTCATAGAAAGTGCTGGTTGTTTTTATTTTAATAAGAGGATACTCAAAAGAGTTATGATCGCTGGACCACCTTGCTTTAGAATGATTTTTTTGTCTGCTGTTAAAGCACCATAAGTCGCTGCTCCTATGACAAATAAAACAAAGATTGTTACGATTTCTAAGCTATGTGAGAAATAAATCCCATAGATAAGAAATACCCCTATCAAGGCATTATAAATCCCTTGGTTTTTAAACAGTGAGGTGACTGAGGGTCGAGTCAACTCTGCCTTTTCCATATTAAAGACTCGGCTGGTTGCGTCTGATTGAGTTACCATACTCTCCAAATAAAAGATATAAAAATGTTCGAGAGCAACAATCGTTGCTAAAATAGTCGTAATGAGTGACATGGTTTTCTCCTTAAAATTCTATTTTTTCTAAGCCTGACACTAGTTTAGTCAGTAAAGTTATCAGCTCCTGCTGCTCACCAGTCGATAAGATGTTCTCCATCTGCTCCTTCACTTTCAAGTGATGTTTAGGCGGATTGACCAAGAGTTGATTCTTAGCTTCTTGGGTTAATTCAACTAGGACTTCTCGCTGATTAATAGGATTACGATTACGTTTGACATAGCCTTCTGACTCCAGTATCTTAAAATGACGAGTCAAGGCCGCCTGATCGATTTGTAATTTCTCCTGAACGGCAATTTGGTTACATGGTGATTTTTGCAGTAAAAACTGCAGGATTTGATAGCGGGTCAAACTAATTCCCAATTGTTTCTCAAAAAGTTGAGTGATGGTCTGATCTGTTAAATGGAGCTGGTACAGTAATTCATTGATTTCTGACATTTCTATTCCCTTGTTAACATTTGATTTGTCAACTATTGACTTATCAAGTATAATACAAGCAGATTAAAAATGCAACTATTTTGCTCACTCCGAAAAAATAGCCTCTTGGTTTTAATCCCAAAAGGCTATGTTTTTTTATATTCTAGATAAAACCTAGCACTAACCTACCAAATCTGCTCGAAGGATTTCTCCCTCTTTATCAATGACGACTTCAATGGCATGGCCTGCAAAAATTTCCTCGCTATCATCATAGTAGAGGGTCAATTCCCCATCTTCGTTGATCGATAGTTCACTCAAGGAAAGAGAGTTGGTGAAATACTCTTCTGTTAACTCCACATCATTTTCATCCGAATCTATCCAGTCTTGAGCTGCTTCCCACAGTTCTTTGACAATATAGTCTTTAATCCGAGCATCTTGGACTTGGAAGGTTTCCATAAATTTCTTTAGATCATCGAAAGAACTTGGAGGAAGACTTTCATCTGCATCCGCAACAAAGATAGCATGAATCTTACCGCCCTCATAAGTGATGAAGCCTTCAAACCAAGAATAGGCTCTATTTAAGGTGAATTCACCAATATCGTCTTGAATGATGACTGGTTTTTGGTAAGCTTCAATCAAGGTCTCTAATCTAGCATCTGTGGATTGGTCATCTAAATATTCCAGCAAACGATAGCAGTTGTTAGCTACTTCCGACATATATGGCTCTAGCTCCATAAAGGGGCGTTTTTGACATTTGATCCGATGAATTTTGTAGGGTTCAAAACTAAATCCCCATCGCTTTTCTTCAAATTCTTCTGGAGTCAGGAGCCATTCCAAACGTCCTTCACGTTCAGAGAATTCCTGGGTTGCGGCATTGACACTAGCTTTAAAATTTACTGACGGTACCTTGCATCCATCTTTTAAGGAGATTGCTCCACTTACATTTTGGAAGGTAAAAATCAAGAGCTCAACAATTTCTCCGCAAAATTCCTGTTCAAAATCATCTCTTGTTTTCTCAAATGGAGTTTTTAATCGGTTTGTCATCTTTATCATCCTTTCTCTCTGATTTTAATGCCCTAGTATTATTTTGTATCCGCTTACATTTTATCATGTTTTAGATTTTATTTCACTTATAAATACTATTTTTACAAAAAAGAAGTGGAAACTGAATCAGTTCCCAACTTCTCATTATTCTTAGTTCATAGATACGTGAACGTGGTCATAGTGGTTTTCTGTGACGCTACCACGATCTGGCATTGGATTCCAAGTGTAGGCTGGTCCGTATTTGCTATCGTACGGTGCGTAGAAACGTTGTTTCCAGATGATGTAGCTGATGCCACGGCTAGCCATATTTTGGATAGCATAATCCGCAATTTGGTCTCCGAGAGCTGAGCTTACTGGAACCATAAAGTCAATGGCAAGACCTTTTCCGTGGTCTCCACTATCACCAGGACGGTAGCCGCTAAATGATGTAATACCAAACAAGTTCGCAACTTCTTCTTTAAAGGCAGCCGTTTGTGGTTGAAGACCTGCATTTTCTGATTTCGTAGCTGCGATACTTGCATAATCAGGTGCTGCTGGTGCTGCATAAGTTGTTGATGCACCTTGGCTTGCTTCAGCTTGGTAAGTTGATGGTGCTGATTGTACTTCTGTTACAGCTTCTGTTGTTGCTTCCGTAGTTGCTTCAGCAACTGTTGTGGTTGTTTCTTCCACTACAGGTGTTTCTGTTACTGGTGCTGCAGCCTCAGTAGTAGCTTCTGTTGTTGCTTCTGCTACAGGCTCTGCTACTGGTGTTGCTACTTCGGTAGTAGCTTCTACAGCTGGTGCTGCAGTTTCTGTTACAGCTTCTTCATTAGCTTGTGAATCTGTTGTTTCTGCTACAACTTCTGTTTCTTCAACTGGTTGAGTTAAATCTTCAACTTTTACAGTTTGGTCATCTACGATTACTTGGTTCTTTTTCAAATCTGCTGTTGCACTTGCTACATCAGAACCTACTTCTTCAGGTGTGTATACCTCAACACCTGTTACTTCTTCTTGTTCATTAACGATTGTAGTCAATACAGTATCTGGGAAAATCAAGTCAATATTCGTAATCTTGTTCAAGTTAGCAAGGACATTTAAGTCAACTCCCAAAGCTTCCGCAATCGTGCTTAAGGTATCTCCATACTTAATTGTATAACTTGTTTTATTCTCACTTTTAGCAACATCGTTTTGAATTTGCTCAACTGTACGTGGTGACCATGCAACTTCCTCTGCTTGAGCTGCCAAGGCAGGGGCAATTGATAAAGCTACCGTTGATGCTAAAATAATTCTTTTCTTCATACTATTCAAACTCCTTCTTCAAATGTAGTACCTGTCTATCATAACATAAAGAAAAAAGAAAAAAAGCCCTTTTGGGGCTATTTAACAGAACTGTACATTCGTTGTAACAAATCACATTACTTGAAATAGTTTGTTAGTTTCTTGTCATCAAGCTGACACATTCTTCCTAAAATACTCTAGAAAGAAAGCGAGCTAATATCTTCTAATTGCTCTATCTGTTGATTACAAGCTGCGGGAGAGGCAAGGAAATTGATACTCTGGATGCCACTGTTTTGAGCAAATTCGATATCCAAGGTTCTGTCGCCTATATAATAGGTGCGATCTGGGTTTAAATGGTATTTATTGATAAGGTAGGTGGCTGCTTCTGGACTTGGTTTGCGGGCAAATCCGCTCTGGCTAGTCAAGATTTCTGTAAAATAAGAATCCAATCCTAGAGCACGTAAAATGGTAAAGGCATTTTCTCCTTTATGAGTATAGACAAATTGCTGAATTCCTCGCTGATCTGCCCAAGCTAGAACCTCACGTGCACCTGACATCAAGACGACTTGGGCATTCTTTTCGGACAAACTCCGAGCTCGAACTTGATTGAGAAGCCCTACATCTAGTCCTCGTTCTTTTGCCACTTGCTCCAATAAATCCTGGACAGAATATTTCAAGATAAAAGCTCGAACTTCTTTCTTGTTATAAGGAAGAGAAAACCGACGATAGGTTTCTTCAATCCCTGCTAAGATGGCTTCATAAGAATCCAACAAGGTTCCATCCAAATCCCAAATAAAAGCTGTTTCTTGCATTTCTTATCCTTTCGATATCATATAAACTTGGTAACGATAACATAGGAAAATCCAACGGAAACTATTATCCAAAAGAGTCCCTGCCCAAATACCAGGCAAGCCCCAACCAAGAACAATTCCCATCAAGTAACCTGTTCCGATACGGATACACCACATCCCGATACTTGTTGCATAAAAGGGAAGGCGGGCATTTCCCAAACCCTGCCAGACAGCTGTATAAATGACTGTCCCCGTCGTCATAGGAGTCCCTAGTAGAGAGAACAGCGTCACTAAAACACTAGCTTTAATAGCCGCAGAATCACTGGTGTAGAGGTAACTTAGTGGTGTTCCGAGAGCATAGATACTAAGCGTCAAGGGCAACATGAGAAAGAGGGATAGCCAAAAAGTTTGCCTACTGAGCTTGTCCACCCTTGCCCAATCATTCTCCCCTACTGCTCGTGCCACCTGCATAACTGTTGCCGTAGCGACACCAAAAGCAGGCATGTAGTTAAATTGAGTCAAGACTTCACCAATCGCGTTTCCCGCGACAGCCTCTGTCCCAAAGGAAACAACTAGGGCAATAATAACCACATCTCCAGCTCGCATCATGAGACGCTCTCCCGCTGCAGGTAAAGCTAAGGTCAGCAAGTCTTTGTCCAGTCCAAACCTTGGCCTCGTATATGGAAGTTTTAATTGTGACCATAAAATCACAACCCCAACCAAACGAGATAGGATGGTTCCCCAGGCTACCCCAGCTATTCCCATATCAAAAATAAAAATGGCAACACTTGAGAAAAGGATATTTAAAGCATTGGATAAAAAACTAACATATAGCGGCAGTCGAGGATTGTGGGTAGCGCGAATCAAAGCCCCCAAACTAGTCATCAAGCCCAAGAGAACAATTGAACCACCCACCAATGATAGGTAAAGTCCACCACTCTCAGCTACAGACGCTTCTGTCCCCAAAAGACCGATCATCTCTTGACCTGCAAAGATGGATAAGGCCCCTAAAATTAAACTCAGTAGCAGAGTGATCTTGAGTGCTTCTGTTACGTGGTAGGCTAGCCTAGATTGGTTCTTCTGCCCCAAACTTTTGGAAATGACACTAGAAATTGCTGCTCCCAAGGCAATAAAAATAGCCTGATAAATAGTGATAATATTTCCAGCTATAGACACACCCGAAATAGCGATCAAACCCAAGTGTGCCACCAAGTAGCTATCTACCATCCCCATGAGCATCTGCAAGAAATTTTCACCCATGGCTGGCAGAGCAACGTTGAGAATATCCTTATTTTTCTTAAACAATCCTTCCTCCTGATGAAAAGAAACTCAGTTAGTTTCCCAACCGAGTTTACTTCCTCTCTTTTAAAGTCCTAGATAAGTTTCTACTGCAGTCTGCATCTCTGCCGCCGCAACCGTTGTCTTGTGACGAACGGGAGCTGTTTCGACGCCATCAACTGCAGGTGGCACTGCTACTCCTGAAATTTCATGTAGTTGAGCCAAGGCTTCAAAATCGCTCAAACCTGATTGCCCAGTTACAGCTTCTACTGCAACCACTGGGAACTTGTATGGACTAGCAGTTGATGCAATCACGGTCTTAGTCACATCACCTGTAGCAGCTTGGTGTTTTTTATAAACAGCTGAGGCAACCGCTGTATGTGGATCCTCAATGTAGGCATCTGTTTGATAAACACGCTTGATTTCTGCTGCTGTTTCCGCTTCAGTCGCATACTCTGCTGCAAAGAGATCCAGAATCTCTGCATCAAAATCTGTCAATTCATACTGACCTTGGTTATTCAAAGCATTCATGAGTTCAGCTGTCTTAACCGCATCATTACCTAAAAGGTGGAAAATCAAGCGCTCCAAGTTTGAAGAGACCAAGATATCCATAGATGGGCTAGTGGTTACCTTAAACTCACGCTTCTTGTCATAAACACGAGTTTTGAAGAAGTCTGTCAAAACATTGTTGTCATTTGAAGCACAGATCAATTTACCAACTGGTAGACCGATTTGCTTGGCATAAAAGGCAGCCAAGATATTCCCAAAGTTTCCTGTCGGTACGGTGAAGTTAACCTTGTCACCAGCCTTAATCTCACCAGTTTTAACAAGCTGAGCGTAGGCATACACATAATAGACAATCTGTGGTACCAAACGACCGATATTCATAGAGTTAGCAGATGAGAACTGGAGCTTGTTAGCAGCCAATTTTTCACGAAGTTCTACATCGTTGAACATGTGCTTAACGTTGGTTTGAGCATCGTCAAAGTTTCCATCGATGGCTATAACATGAGTATTGTCCCCTGTTTGAGTGGTCATTTGCAACTCTTGCACCTTGCTGACACCGTCTTTTGGATAAAAGACGATAATTTCAGTACCTGGAACATCTGCAAAACCTGCCATAGCAGCTTTCCCAGTATCTCCAGATGTTGCTGTCAAGATGACAATCTTGTTTTCCAAACCGTGTTTCTTAGCAGCTGTTGTCATAAAGTATGGCAAGATGGACAGGGCCATATCCTTGAAGGCAATGGTTGAACCATGGAAAAGTTCCAAGTTGTATTGGCCATCAAGTTTGACAAGAGGGGCAATTGCTGGTGTATCAAACTTGCTGTCATAGGCGTTGGTGATACAGTAGTCCAACTCTTCTGCTGTAAAGTCATCCAAGAAAGCTGACAAGACAAGCTTAGCTACTTCTTGGTAAGAAGCGTCTTTTAATGTGTCAAAATCCAAGTCCACCTTTGGATAGCTCACTGGAGTAAACAAGCCTCCATCTGTAGCCAAACCTTGCAAAATCGCCTGGCTGGCTGTTACTGTATTTTTCGCATCACGCGTTGATTGATAAACTAATGTCATAAATCTCTATCCTTTATCTATAGTCTCATCCATTATATCATGATTTTTCAGAAAATTCTTCCGTTATGAGAAAATTATACGTCCAATTCTTCTTTCAAAGGCTCTAAATAAGCCATTTCACTCTGACCTCTCACCTCAAGTCCTTGCTCTGCTATCGCTAGTAAGTCTTTAGAGAACTGGACAATACCAGTTTTTTCCTCATTTGTGAGTTTTTTCTTAGAAAACTGTCTTCTCAAAGACTTGTAGTCACGTCCAAATCTCTCAAAGAAAGGTGCTGTTTCTAGGTAAGTTTCAAACTTGTCTAGATTCACCAACAAACCTAGATGAAAGGCTGCTGAAGCAAAGGTGCGGTCCAGCGGTTGCGTACAAACACTACGAAATTCAACCGTCCCTCGTGTTGTTAAGTCCTGAAATTGATAGCTACGGTGCGTTTGAAAATCCTTCTCTTGAGGAACAAGAAGAATTTCTTTGCCATTCAGAGTATAGGCAGGAATGTCATCAGTATCCAAATAATCTCTAGCCCGAATCGGAGAAAAATAGTAAGTTTCCCCATCACGTTCTGCTGTAAAAATTGCAGAGCGGTCTAGATAATCAAAGAAATCATCCTCATTTTGAAATAGTTTTGCATTGACACCAACATTTTCTGGATAAATCCCATGCATAGATTCTTCCCAAAAAATATCTCGTGAAATCTTGGTGTCCCAGTCTGCTCCAGAAAACTCAGAATTGGCAAACAGGTAAGCTTTGGCTGCCTCAATCTGGGTGAAAGCATTGATAACACGCAGGTAGTTAGATGTTGAAACATCCAACTGAACTTGACTCCCACAGATAAAAGCTCCATATTGCGGAAAATCATGCAAATCAGCTCTTTCTTGACGACTTCCCATATGCAGATAATCCATCAGCATCTGGTAGCGTGGATAGGCCACAGGTCGATTGTCATTTTGATCCCAGTTCGGGTGAATCCCCCAACCCTGGATAGCATGGTCCTTTTCTCCTAATTTTTCTTGGATTACCTTCATATAGGCCTCAAAACGTCCTTCAACCTCTTGGATAGTCTGGGCTCTGCCAAAGGCAAATTCCAAGGTTGTATAAGAAACTTCAAACAAAATCCGATCTTGACTCAACGGTTCTACAAGTTGAATCGGATTGCCCTCCTGGTCTACCTTTTCGACTTCCAGACTGAGAGCATCGACCAAAAAATGCATCAAGTCCTTGCTGACTTCAATATCTGTAGGTTGGCCTTTCGTATGGACGATAGGAAACTCCAACTCAATACCGATGTAGAGATCTGGATTATCTTTGATATTTTTTAAATAGCGGTCTTTTAATAACTGAATTGAAGGGGACATACATACCTCTCACTCTAACTTCTTATACTAGAAAATAAATTACTCTCTATTATACCAAAAACTCCTAGAGATGAATCTTAGAAAATCTGTTTGTAAGCTCACTCCCTATATTTGAGACCAAATAAGTTCCTCTTTATATGAAATTTTACATGAATACGTTAGATATTATTGTGCAAATTTCACAGTATCATCAACCAGTTAAGCGATTTCATATATTTTTGCATAAATCTCCTTGCATTATATTAAATATAGTGATATAATTCACATATAAACAAAAAAAGAGGGCAGTTCAAATTTGACTTCACTTGAATCATGATTTAAGGCAAGCCCCTTTTCCTCTGCACCTCAACTACTAATCAAGGAGGATAGCTATGAAAGCTGTTGTTGTAAATCCAGAAAGCACTGGTGTTGCTATTGAAGAAAAAGTGCTCCGTCCGCTCGAAACTGGGGAAGCACTTGTTGAAGTTGAGTACTGTGGTGTTTGCCATACAGACCTCCACGTTGCCCATGGTGACTTTGGAAAAGTTCCAGGACGTATTCTCGGTCACGAAGGGATCGGTATCGTAAAAGAAATCGCTCCTGATGTTAAGAGTCTAAAAGTTGGTGACCGTGTCAGCGTAGCTTGGTTCTTTGAAGGCTGTGGTATGTGTGAATATTGTACAACTGGGCGTGAGACTCTTTGCCGTACAGTTAAAAATGCTGGCTACTCAGTTGATGGTGGTATGGCAGAACAATGTATCGTAACTGCAGATTATGCTGTTAAAGTTCCAGAAGGTCTCGATCCAGCCCAAGCTTCTTCAATCACTTGTGCCGGTGTTACTACCTACAAGGCTATCAAAGAAGCAAAAGTTGAGCCAGGCCAATGGGTTGTACTCTATGGTGCTGGAGGACTTGGTAACTTAGCTGTTCAATACGCTAAAAAAGTATTCAACGCTCACGTTATCGCAGTAGATATTAACAACGATAAACTTGCTCTAGCTAAAGAAGTCGGTGCTGATATCGTGATTAATGGTCTTGAAGTCGAAGATGTTCCAGGCCTTATCAAGGAAAAAACAAACGGTGGTGCTCACTCAGCTGTCGTAACAGCTGTATCAAAAGTTGCCTTCAACCAAGCAGTTGACTCTGTTCGTGCAGGCGGTCGTGTAGTAGCTGTCGGTCTCCCATCTGAAATGATGGACCTTAGCATCGTCAAAACAGTTCTTGACGGTATTCAGGTCATCGGTTCCCTTGTTGGTACACGTAAAGATTTGGAAGAAGCTTTCCAATTTGGTGCTGAAGGTCTCGTTGTTCCAGTTGTTCAAAAACGGCCTGTCGAAGATGCCATTGCTGTCTTTGATGAAATGGCTGCTGGTACCATCCAAGGTCGCATGGTTCTAGACTTTACTCATTAAGATAGATAATAAATTCCAAAACGAGGTAGGGACAAAAGACCCCACCTCGTTTTTTAGCAATAAAATTTTGATATAGCAATTTATTGAACTTAAAGTTCTTTTTTTTTTACGCTCAAGAACACTATTGACAAAACGTCATTTTACTATCCACATTCTTTAAGCATCCAACGGTTGAAGTATAGGGCTAGAAATAAGATACCGATTTGCTTCGTCGATTTCTGTACTATGACTTTTTTATATTAAATTTCCCATACTTACCTTCAAAATCTTATCTAAAGATATTGATATATCAATGTTTGGAATGACAGGTTTGTTACGCTGCTTTTTAGGATTTATTATAAGTAGTTGATTTTTTGCTGAAAACGGTTTATACTTAAAGTTTTCTTAAACTACAAGTCAAACATTTTATAAGGAGGAATGACAATAATGAGTATCGGAATCATTATTGCGAGTCACGGTGAATTTGCCGCGGGTATTCATCAGTCAGGATCTATGATCTTTGGTGAACAAGAAAAGGTTCAAGTTGTAACCTTTATGCCAAACGAAGGTCCAGATGATTTATACGCAAAATTCAACAATGCTGTGGCTGCATTTGACGCAGAAGATGAGGTTCTAGTCTTGGCTGACCTTTGGAGTGGTTCTCCATTTAACCAAGCTAGCCGCATAATGGGAGAAAATCCTGAGCGTAAATTTGCCATCATCACAGGACTTAACTTGCCGATGTTAATCCAAGCCTACACCGAACGCCTGATGGACGCTAATGCCGGAGTGGCTAAAGTTGCTGCAAACATCATTAAAGAATCCAAGGATGGCATCAAGGCTCTTCCAGAAGAGCTAAACCCAGCTGAGGAAGTTGCAACTGCTGCAGCTGCTCCAGTTGCCCAAGCTGCTATTCCAGAAGGAACTGTTATCGGAGACGGTAAATTGAAAATCAACCTTGCACGTCTTGACACACGTCTCCTTCACGGACAAGTCGCAACTGCTTGGACACCAGATTCAAAAGCAGACCGTATCATCGTTGCTTCAGATAACGTTGCAAACGACGAATTGCGTAAAGAGTTGATCAAACAAGCTGCTCCTAACGGAGTAAAAGCTAACGTTGTGCCAATCAAAAAATTGATTGAGGTTGCAAAAGACCCTCGTTTTGGTGAAACACATGCCCTTATCTTGTTTGAAACACCACAAGATGCCCTTCGTGCCATCGAAGGCGGTGTGCCAATCAAGACTCTTAACGTTGGATCTATGGCTCACTCAACTGGTAAAACAATGGTCAACAACGTATTGTCAATGGACAAAGACGACGTTGCTACATTTGAAAAAATGCGTGACCTTGGTGTTGAATTTGACGTACGTAAAGTACCAAACGACACGAAAAAAGATTTGTTTGACTTGATTAACAAAGCTAACGTTCAATAATTTACATTAAATAGAAAAGGAATAAAACCATGTCAGATATTTCAATCATTTCTGCTATCTTGGTTGTAGTTGTTGCCTTCTTCGCAGGTCTTGAAGGTATCCTCGACCAATTCCAATTCCATCAACCAATCGTAGCATGTACCCTTATCGGTCTTGTAACTGGTAACCTCGAAGCAGGGGTTATGCTTGGTGGATCACTTCAAATGATCGCCCTTGGTTGGGCTAACATCGGAGCTGCCGTAGCTCCTGACGCTGCCCTTGCCTCTGTTGCCGCTGCAATCATCATGATTAAAGGTGGTAACTTTACTACTGAAGGTATCGCAGTCGCAACTGCTACTGCAATACCTCTTGCCGTAGCTGGACTTTTCTTGACTATGATTGTTCGTACAATCTCAGTTGGTTTGGTTCACACTGCTGACGCTGCTGCTAAAGAAGGAAACATTACAGCTGTTGAACGCGCTCACTACTTTGCCCTCGCTCTTCAAGGTCTACGTATTGCTATCCCAGCTGCACTCTTGCTTGCAATGCCAACTGAAGCCGTTCAAAGCGTATTGAACCTTATGCCAGAATGGCTTAAAGGTGGTATGGCTGTCGGTGGTGCTATGGTCGTTGCCGTTGGTTACGCATTGGTTATCAACATGATGGCTACTCGTGAAGTATGGCCATTCTTCGCTATCGGTTTTGCTCTTGCAGCAATCTCTCAATTGACTTTGATTGCCCTTGGTGTCATCGGTGTTGCCCTTGCCTTCATCTACCTCAACCTTTCTAAACAAGGTGGAAACGGCGGAGGAGGAGCTGCAACTTCTAACGATCCAATCGGTGATATCCTAGAAGACTACTAGAAAGGGGAACAATCATGGCTGAAAAAATTCAATTATCAAAATCAGATCGCCAAAAAGTTTGGTGGCGTTCACAATTCCTTCAAGGTTCTTGGAACTACGAACGTATGCAAAACTTGGGTTGGGCTTACTCTTTGATCCCAGCTATCAAGAAACTTTACACTAAAAAAGAAGACCAAGCTGCTGCTCTTGAGCGTCACCTCGAGTTCTTCAACACTCACCCATACGTAGCTGCCCCAATCATGGGGGTTACTCTTGCACTTGAAGAAGAACGCGCAAACGGTACTGAAATCGATGACGCTGCTATCCAAGGTGTTAAGATCGGTATGATGGGACCTCTTGCTGGTATCGGTGACCCAGTCTTCTGGTTTACAGTTCGTCCTATCCTTGGTGCCCTTGGTGCATCACTTGCTGCAACTGGTAACATCGTTGGTCCACTTCTCTTCTTCTTTGGATGGAATGCAATCCGTATGTCTTTCCTATGGTATACACAAGAGTTTGGTTACAAGGCTGGATCTGAAATCACTAAAGATATGTCAGGTGGTATCTTGAAAGACATCACTAAAGGAGCTTCTATCCTTGGTATGTTCATCCTTGCCGTTCTTGTACAACGTTGGGTATCAATCAACTTCACTATCAACCTTCCAGGTAAACAATTGTCAGAAGGTGCCTACATCGTCTTCCCAGAAGGTCCTGTTACAGGTGGAGAATTGAAGGGAATCCTCGGCCAAGCACTTAGCGGATTGAGCTTGGATAGCGTTCAACCACAAACCCTTCAAGGACAGTTGAACTCATTGATCCCAGGATTGATGGGACTTCTCCTTACTTTCCTTTGCATGTGGTTGCTTAAGAAAAAAGTATCTCCAATCACAATCATTCTTGCCCTCTTTGTAGTTGGTATCGCAGCTCGTTTCTTCGGTATCATGTAATCTCGGTGAGAATTTACAAACAAAAAAAGAATCAGGTTTATCACCTGATTCTTTTGGCTCTTTGTCAAATAGTGTTGATGAAGAACCTAATGAAAAAAGAATCCAACAAAAATTGGACTACCTGTCTCCGGTTGGATACCGAAGACGGTAGCCCTAGGGTGTTTTTATTAAATTCTCACTTTTTGGGGTCAGTCCCTAAGCCTGATAGTAATTTTTTGTTCGTACTATTCCCCTTTAGTCATTTACTACTTTAAGTTGCATTGCTTTAGCTACTTCTTCTGCCTTTGATCCCTTAGGTGTATGGATTTCTACATCTGGGTTACAGTTATCCACAAAATAGAAGTATTCTGTAATTTCTGTTACACTTGCTGGAATTGTAATAGATTTAATTGATGATGTCCCCCAGAATACTAATGTTCCAATACTCTTTGTTCCTTCTGGGAATACAACTGATTCTAATGAACTGTCAGAGTTGAAAACATCATCTTCTACTGTTTCTATTGACTTACCAAAGTGGACATACTTTAACTTATTGTCAATCGTAAACGCACCTTTTCCAATATATCGTACTGTATCTGGTAAAACGATTGCCTCACAATGTTTCAAGTTCGCAAGACCACGTTCTCCAATTGCGATAACAGGTTTACCTTTAATTTCCTTTGGTACACGAACAACCTTATCGTCAGAAGTACAACTATAGATGACATAACCTTCTTCCCACAAATATACGCATGTTAATATATTGATATCTTTAAGGATTTATAACTATAGTTCCTTAATTTTCCCAGTAAAAAAACGAAAGGCACCACAAGTTATTTATGTGTTTTCTTTAAACGATTCATGTACTTCTGTCGCAACTTCTCACCCGCCTTTAATTGCGGTTGCGATAGATTGAGGACCTAAATATGCATCCCCTGTTATTAGTTCATTTCTATTGTATTCTGATGTTGACCGAAAGTCAAATTTTTACCTTTCATCTAGAACACTAAAGTCTACTTTTGTTCAATTGCTGCAACGACAAGATCACATGGAATAATATGTTCACTACCTGCCACTTCATGCGTTAATCTTCTTCCACTTTCATCTGATTCACCAAGTTCCATTGTAATAACCTTTACACCAGTTACTTTCCCACTCTCATCACGCAATACTTCTTTAATATTCTCTAAGAAATGGAATGTAACACCTTCATTGTGTGCATCTTTGATTTGTAGTATAGCTTCTAGTATATTGTTCATATGGTCATCATCCTTTTGTTTTAGGTTTAGGCGCTTTTAATATAATGGATGTTGGCCTTTTTGTATACACTAAAATAGGGTTGGTGGAAAATTTCCATCAACCCTAAAAATTATAGAACCACACAAAACCCTGACCAGAGATGGTCAGGGTTTTGTATTTCAAAAATTATTCTGTAAATTCTATAGTTACTTTTACTTCAGAATCCATTGAAGAAAATATTGTTTTATAATAATTGATTGCAGATTCTTTAATTTCACTCTTAAATTTATCTAAATACTCTGCTTGTTTATCACTAGAAAGTTGGTTTGTGACCAATTTCCCAGTATCAACATCTTCTGTAGTCCCACTTAATAACTCTCCATGACTATCATATAAATCATAAGGATCATCTTTTGAAAGTTCAACACCAATTACTTCCAATTTTGGAACAATAACCTTATATTCTTTTTCGCTTATTTGTTCAACCTTTACACTACTTTTAATTCCAAATTTAGCGTTATAATTTAAAATTACTAATGCTGCTTTTTTAGAGAACGGCACATCAAACCCAAAAACTTGAGTTGTTTTTGTTTCAGAAATAATTTCATTAATTCCCGCATTCAAAAATACAACTTCATTCACTTTTTCAATACTTTCGATATTAATTGACGATTTGACTTCTGATTTATGTTCCTTAGGTAAGAAAAATAGCACTCCAATAGCTATAATAGCTATTAATACCAGATTCAATAGAACACTAAACTTATTAAATTTCTTCTTTAATATAGACAAGATAAAAAAACCTCACTTTAAATAATCTATCTAAATTTTACACATTCTAAAGAAAACAGTCAATATTTTTTCGTACTATCTTCTAAAATTAATTGTGCCTATTAAAAATGAAATTAGTTTGTTGCATTTGATTATATTTTTTGAACACCAAATCCATTTAAAATTGAGTGCTATTTTGAGCACTAAAAAAGGGCTCTTTGTCAAATAGTGTTGATGAAGAAATTTAGGAAGGGATTAAGCAACTAATTGTTGCTTAATTCCTTTTTGTTTTGGGCCAAACATTTTTGTTATTAAAATAATCCTGTTTCTAAAATGGTAATAGTTTCTAAAGCCGTAGGCATTTCTTTTAAGCACTTTTATTTTATTGTTTATTCCTTCAATAGGGCCATTTGTTCTAGTTGGATACTCACAAGTATTTTGAATATATGGCAAGTAAGTCATAAGAGTCTTTAATACTCTTTTTAAACCAGGAGATAGGTCTAATTGCGTAGCTGCTTCAATCGTTTCCTTGAATTCTATATAATCTCTATCCTGTATACATTCACGAGGTGAATGTACAACCTCATAATCATTTTTTAGAGATGGATTGTTTTCTAAGATATAATCTACGATTCCTTTACTTGTTATGAAGCTTTCAAAAAGCTTATAACGATTATATTTATAGTTCTGAAGTTCATTAGGGTTCTTTAAAATTAACTTCCAATAATGTTTTAACTTTCGATATAATTTAGGATTTTTATAACGATGCTGATTCATGATACGTACCCGAGTTCGATTTAGTTCTCTATTCAAGGCTTGTACAATGTGAAAAGGATCAATGATAATTTTTGCGTTAAGAAACATTTCTTTTATTAATTGAATGTATGGCAAGTACATATCGATGGAGATAGTTTTCACCTTTAATCTAGTCTTAGGCTCAAAACGATAAAAATATTGTTTCAAACTGTAAGATTTTCTATCTCGTACAACATCGACCAACTTGTGTGTAGTGCTATCACAAATAATGAAGCTCATATTACTATCGGAAGATTTAACAGATTTAAATTCATCAAAACACAAATGCTCGGGTAAATCATGTAATGGTTTAATCGTTAATAATCGTGCTGTATCATCTATGATACGTCTAACGGTATGAATTGAAACATTTGTTTCTTTGGCAATATATGTTTCAGATACTGTTTCACTTATTTTTGCCTTAATTTCATTTTTTAATCGTTTCGAGATATGACAGTATTTTTCTACAATTCGACTAGTATCTGCAGTAAATGAAGAACCACATTCTCTACAGAGAAATCTCTGATTTCGTAGATTTAAGTAGGCTGGAAGGCCTGAAACAGAACAGAGAGTGATACGAGAAGTTTTCGTCCCGTTTTTAACTATATTGTTATTTTGGCTAACGCACCCACAAACGGCACAAAATTCTGGTTTATGCGTATATGTAGCTGAATAAAATAAAGATTTTCTATTTTTTAATATCTTCTCTTGAACATTATTATCCCAAATAATGTTTTTATCTTTGATTTGTAGTGTAGCTTCTAGTATATTGTTCATATGGTCATCATTCTTTTGTTTTAGGTTTAGGCGCTTTTAATATAATGGATGTTGGCCTTTTTGTATACACTAAAATAGGGTTGGTGGAAAATTTCCACCAACCCTAAAAATTATAGAAACATTCTTTTTATATCTCATTTATTCTGCCAAGGCACCCATTGGATCCCATGGTGCAAGAACGATTGGTTCTGCTTCATAGGCAGCTTGTTCTTCTGCTGTCAGCAATTCTTTACGGACAACGATTTGATATGTATATTCGTCCATCCAAGCATCTGAAGCAACAAAGTAACCATCGGTACCAACCTTGTCTCCCCATGAGTTTTCAACTTTCCACTTGACTGATTTACCGTTTTCGTCCACATCAACACCTGTCAAGACCATGGCGTGAGTCATCAAGCTTTCGCTGTAATCCAAACGTCCAGCCTTGTCTTGAGTGAGTTTAATGTCCATGCTTGATTCAAAGTCATAAACATCTGTCGCAAGGATTCCTGCTTTACGGTTGCTGAGCTGACCGACATCTGAACCAAACCAAACAGTTTCACCTGTTTGCATTTGAGCAATCGCTAATTCTTTCAAGCGCTCCATCGGTACGTTAATGTAACGAACTGCACGGCTACCAACGACATTTCCCAACATCTCAACTGTGTAGGATTTGCCATATGGTTTATCTGCAGTTGGAGCATTGATCACAGAAACGTAGTCTTCTAGTGGAAGGTCAACATATTTCTTGTAAAACTCTTGTGGAGTGATGCCTTTTTCGCTTTGGTAGTTGTTATCCTTATCGCGATAAGCAAAGTCAAATTGACGTGGTGGGAGACCTAGTGACATGGCAAGGAAATTAAAGATTTCTTGCAAGAGGTCTTCTTTCTTAGCTTGAACAGTCGCTTGGTCTGCGCCAGAAGCCAAGAGGTCACGCAAGATTTGAGCATCTTGACGAAGCAATTTGTTAAGGATTGCATTGAGCTCACGGCTACTGCTAGATGAGATAGATTCAGGATACACTGATTTAGGTACGACACCATATTTCTCAAAAAGAGAAACTACCATATCCCATTGTCCACCATCTTGTTGTGGAGTTTGGAGTAGGAAGCTAACCTTGCGGCTAGTCAATTCTTGGTCAGCAGTCGCAATCACTTGCTCCAAGAACCAGTTAGATTTTTCATACTTGTCCCAGAAGAAGGTGTGGGCTTGTGACAATTCAAAGTTTTCAAGTTTGTATTGAGAGATGAGTTTGTGGCGGAAAGTGTTGAGAGCCGCAAACATCCAGCATCTACCAGAAGCTTTCTGGTTAGTAACCTTATCCTTTGTCAAATCAAGTGAGAAAACTGGTGTGTTGTCGACATGGCTTTGACGACGCTCTAGGGCTGCAAAAATACCGTTATGGCTAGCAGCATTTTCGATAGCTTGGTATTTTACATTTGCTTCATAGTTAGCAAATAATTTATCTGTAAATGATTCTTGAATCGCGTTCATAAAATCCTCCTTTTTACTCTACAGTCTATTATAACGCTTTTCAAAAAGGAAGCAACCAAAAACTGAAAAAGGCAAGGTTATTTTCCTCGCATTTTCCTAATGTTTCATCTTTTAGCTGTCACTAGTTGATGCTCTCAAGCAAGCCTTCTAGTTCTTCCTTGCTTAGGCGACGCCATTCTCCACGTTTCAAATCCTCATCCAAGGTCAAAGTTCCCATGGTTAAACGTTGCAAATCCACCACTTCCTTACCACAGTAGGCCACCATCCGTTTGACCTGGTGGAATTTCCCTTCTGCAATAGTCACTCGGACCAGGCTTTCTTCCTTTTCCGTATCAATCGATACAAGCTCCAGCTTGGCAGACTGACAGGTAAAGTCCTTGAGCGGAATGCCCTTGGCAAATGTCTCAATGTCTTCATCCGTCATGATTCCATTGACTTGCGCCAGATAAGTCTTATCCACATGGCGTTTTGGTGAAAGAAGAGCATGAGCCAGCTTGCCATCATTGGTCAAGAGCAAGAGTCCATGCGTATCGATGTCCAAACGTCCCACTGGGAAAACTTCCTTTGAACGAGCCAAGTCATCCAACAAATCCAAAACAGTCTTGTGTTTAGGATCTTCAGTCGCTGAGATAACTCCTTGAGGTTTGTTCATCATATAGTAGACAAACTCTTCGTACTCTAATTTTTTACCGTCAAAACAGATCTCGTCCGTATCTTCATTGATTTGTAGCTTGGCAGATTTTTCTTTCTTGCCATTGACCGTCACGCGCCCAGCCTTGAGAAGATTTTTGACCTCAGTCCGACTCCCGATAGCACAGGCTACTAAAAATTTATCTAATCTCATAGGGCTATTATATCATAAAAAGAGAGCGGTTTTCGCTCTCTTTTTCTCGAATTATCTTTCTCCAATTTACTTTTTAATCATACTTTTTATCCTATGAATTTATACAATCTCATCCTATACTTTCGCGTCTTCCGCAACCAAATCATATGGAAAATATGAAAGTTCTTCACTAGATATTCGTTAACCAAATTAGTTTTTTAATCACTTTATTCCTCCTATGGACATTATTGACCACACAGATGTAAAGAATGAACAAGAAAACAGAATAAATCAGCAATCCTAAAAACTTTGCATAGACCAGGTAAACTATCAAGGAGCCTATCAAACTGACGCTACTAATACTATTAAATACGAAAGCAAGAGTTCCATTTTTCTTTGCTATTTCTAAGAACTCTGAGTACTCAATATCTGTAAATAATGCAGGATATAAGTCCAAGTCTTTGTTAGAGTAGTCCACTACAAATTTCCCTATGAGCAAGGAAAGACAAGTACATAGAATGAAGCTAGAGTATTTGATAGTAGGGATATCAAAAACGGTTAAACCATTCAGCAATCGAATAATGGGGAGAGATAGCAAAGTGAGTCCAAGAGTGTAGTAATGGTGATTCTTAGATGTTCTTTCGAGAATTGAAAAGTAAAGTCTCTTTTCTTTTAAGTCATAATAGACTATTTTGTTTTTATACAATCCTAGATTAACTAGTTTCCTATTGTTTTTCATTCTTTCAGTCATTGTTCAACATCTCTTTCTCAAACCATGGACTTCCATTTACTCTAATCTCAGAAAATCTCTAGCTCACTTCTTATACTAGAGAAATCTTTCCCCTTTGTCAACATTTCGCCGGTGTTTGTCCTTGATTAGCAACCATTCTCACATCGAGTTCGCAACAAAAAAAGCCGCCTGATTGGGCGACTTAATTTTTTTATAGGGAGATTATTATGAAAAAGTTTTAGGAGTATAAGTTAAGTTCTTCTTAACTTATGAGATAAGTATACAGCTCCTATCTTAAAGTTTCCTTAAGTATTTTTAAATGTGAGATTTTTCCATTTTACTTGCCAGTTTTTCTTAGATAAACGCTGTTGATAAAGCTTCATCCGGTCGTCATTTTCTAAAAAATGGGGAGTTGGAGAAACCTGAAAATTCAAAATATCCTCTAAACCATAAGGAGCAAAGAGCTCTAAAGTTGCGTCAGCATGCAAGCGAAGTCCTACTGCCGTACAACGTTCAGGATATTTACTCATGGCATCGCAGGAATTTCTATACGGAGGCGTATGGGGACTATGCTGATGCATAAAGACTTGATTTTTCAGCTCCCACTGATACTGGGGAAAGTCCTCTCTCAACTTGTTTTCTATAGCCAGCGTTTCTTCGTAACTCACATCTGGGTCAAAGAAAATCACATCCACATCCGTTTCACGGTCAAAGGCTGGCTTATCTGACAAGAGATTCCAGATAAAATTTCGGACCGAGCCAGCCGCCAACCAGGAATCTTTCAACTCTAAGTCACGGATGATGGTCAGAATAGCCATAATATCAGGATTTTCTCTGAAAGAGTCTAAGATTTCAGACTTATTTTTCAATGTATTCATACCCTAAATGTTCATAAGCCTTAGCTGTCGCGACCCGTCCTGAACGAGTTCGCATGATAAAGCCTTTCTGGATCAGGTAAGGTTCGTACATATCCTCTACCGTCTCACGCTCTTCCGCGATATTAACCGAAAGAGTTCCTAGACCGACAGGACCACCACCGTACATCTCAATCATAGTGCGAAGAATTTTCTGGTCTACATAGTCCAAACCTTCATGGTCTACATCCAGCATAGTTAAAGCCTTATCAGTAATCACATCATCAATCAAGCCATCGCCCATAATCTGCGCAAAGTCGCGCACGCGCTTGAGAAGACGATTGGCGATACGAGGAGTCCCACGACTACGTAAAGCTAACTCCGAAGCTGCTTCATGAGTAATTTCCATCTCAAAAATATCTGCCGTCCGCTCGACAATCTCTGTCAAGTCGTCATGGGTATAGTATTCCATGTGACCAGTGATTCCAAAACGGGCACGAAGAGGATTTGAGAGCATCCCTGCTCGTGTCGTCGCACCAATCAAGGTAAAAGGTGGCAAGTCTAGATGGACACTACGGCTAGCTTCCCCTGCACCAATCATGATGTCGATGTAGAAATCTTCCATAGCACTGTAAAGTACCTCTTCTACTGACATGGGCAAGCGATGAATCTCGTCGATAAAGAGCACATCTCCTGGCTCCAAGTCATTCAAAATCGCTACCAGATCACCAGCTTTTTCGATAACAGGACCTGACGTTTGTTTGAGATTGACTCCCAGTTCATTGGCAATGACAAAAGCCATGGTTGTTTTCCCGAGACCTGGAGGGCCAAACAAAAGAACATGGTCCAGCGCCTCATCACGCATTTTTGCTGCTTCGATAAAGATTTGAAGCTGATCCTTGACCTTATCTTGTCCGATATATTCACGTAAATATTGGGGACGGAGGGTACGTTCTACCAACTCCTCATCACCCATGATTTCATTATCTAAAATTCTACTCATGTTCCTATTATAGCAAAAATCCAGCCTACAAACAAAAAAGCCACCGAATTTGGTGGCTTCTTTAGGGAGATTATTATGAAAAAGAAAAGTTTAGGATTTTTATTAAATAAAGTTAGGAGGTCTTTACTTAACGATTATATGATACAAGAGAAGACTTAAAGTTATCTTAAGATAAAAGAATTATTTTATTTTTTTCGATCTACCCAAATCATTCCTGTACAATCATAAGTAGATAAGGTTTCAAACCCCAGAGAACGGTAAAACCCCAATGTTTTTTCTGTCTGTTCAGTCGCTAGTTGTACTTGGTAGGCACCCTTATAGTCAGCTAAGGCTTCTTTCATCATAGAACTTCCAATCCCTTGGCGCTGATAGCTAGGCAAAACAATCAAATCCTGGACAAAAACGGATGAAAATCCGTCTCCAACCAAACGCACTAAACCAACGATTTTCTCACCATCACGAGCAAGATAAATGGCTAGTGAATGAGTCAGAGACTGGGACAACATTTGGGGTTGATTTGTATAGTTTGTCCAACCAACTGCCTGATAGAGATGCAAAACGTCATCGATTGAAACAGATGTTTCTTTTGTAATCTTAATCATAGCAAACCTTTCTAACATTCTCTAAGAGATTTCAACTGATGGCCATTTTTATCAAAATTTTCAGGATGCAACCACGCTTCAAAACGTGCTTTAACCCTTGGCCAGTCCTTATCGATCATGGACAACCAATCCGTATCTCTGGTGCGACCTTTATAGATAACAGCTTGGCGGAAGGTTCCCTCATAGATAAAGCCCAAACGTTCTGCTGCTTTTCTAGATGGAAGATTAAGAGCATCACACTTCCACTCATAACGTCGATAATTGAGCTCTTCAAAAACATAACGGGCTAATAAAAACTGGGCTTCTGTCCCCATTCTTGTGTGCTTGAGGGCCGGAGAAAAGGTCACAGCACCCACTTCAATGACGCGATTGGTTTGGTCAATGCGCATCAGAGAAAAAGTCCCTAAAGCTTTACCAGTTGCTTTATCGATAATCGCGTAGTAAAAGCGATCCTTTCGCTCAAGCATCTGCTTTAAAGCAACTATTAATTCTTCGAAATTTTCTACTGGTGGTTGAAAAAGGTAGGTCCACATCTCACGAGGACTATCTGGGCCATATACAGCTAATAAATCCTCTGCATGCTTTTCCACCGATAGAGCTTCTATAATCGTATATCGCCCTTCTATCCGTACAAGTGAAGGCAAAACTCCAGGTGTATCATCTACAGGTTCACCAATCATCTGACCGTATTCATTTACTGGCATAGTTTTCTCCTTATCTCACTCTTATAAGTTTAAAGATGTGAATAGTATATCACATCTCACAGGTAATCTACAAAAAATCCTCCAGATTATGGAGGATTGATCAAATATGGAAACGAGTGAGTTAATGCCCCTTGTGCTTCTCTCTACGTTTTTGCTGTTTGCGTTCGAATTTCTCTTGTTTGAGCAATTGTTTTTGGACACTAGATTGATGTTTTGAAATCTTTTTCCTTTCCTCATACTGCAACTGCAATAATTCTTTCGACTTGGAAGAAACTTTCTGCTTTACTTGTTTCTTCACAGCTCGCTGTAATCGTTTAGGATTCTTGATTTTTACATGCTGCTTAACTGTAGCTTCTGGACTAAAAGATAATTGAGTAAACTGAGTCTGTAAGATCTCTAGAATTTCATCATCTTTTGGCTCCTGACCAAATGTCACACGACAAACTTGATAAGTTTCTCGATACACTTGTTCGAACAAACCATGCCAAAATCCATCTTCAAAATAAACTGTCAATCCAATTGAAATTGTTTCCACGACAGCACCTCCTTAAATCTATCCCTAAGAATGGACAACCAAGGAGGAAGGTTACTGATAGGCTTGCCTACGTCTGGACTACCAACCAGAACTGTGTTTTTATCTTAGTTGGAAATATTATAGCATATAGCAATACAAAAATCCTCCAGAACTTAGCTCTGAAGGATTCATTTTTATTTCACAACAATGTTGACAAGCTTATTTGGTACTGCGATCACTTTCACGATTTCCTTACCGTCAATTTCTGCTTTGACTTTTTCGTCAGCCAGAGCGATTTCTTGCAATTCTTCGCGTGACAGGTCTTTGGCTACCATGAGTTTCGCACGGACTTTACCTTTGATTTGGACGACGATTTCGATTTCGTTTTCGACCAATTTGCTTTCGTCCCATGTTGGCCAAGTGACGTAAGAGATGGACTCACCAGTTGCTGCAACAGTTTGCCAGAGTTCTTCTGCCAAGTGAGGGGCAAATGGGGCAATCAATTGGATAAAGCCTTTAGCATAGTCCACATAGAGTTTTTCTTCCTTGTTCGCCGCATTGACAAAGACCATGAGTTGGGCAATGGCTGTGTTGAATTTCATAGACTCAATTTGCTCTGTGACAGCTTTAACGGTTTCGTTATAAACCTTATCAAGAGTGCCATTGTTTTCTGCAACGATTTCTTTACTTGTGATCAAACGGTAAACACGATCAAGGAACTTACGACTTCCTTCCAGACCTTCTTCTGACCAAGCGATAGAAGCATCAAGTGGTCCCATGAACATTTCATAGACACGAAGGGTATCGGCACCGTATTGTTCCACCACATCGTCTGGGTTAACCACGTTCTTGAGGGATTTAGACATCTTGGCTGGCGCTTGCTCCAATTCTTCTCCTGTTTCCACATGGAAGAAGGAACCGTCACGTTTTTCAACCTTATCAGTTGCCACAAGAGCCCCACGATGGTCACGGTAACTTGTTCCCAAGATCATTCCTTGGTTAAAGAGTTTTTGGAATGGCTCTTTGGTTGGAACGACACCGAGATCATAGAGGAATTTATGCCAGAAGCGAGCGTAAAGCAAGTGAAGAACGGCGTGTTCTGCACCACCCACGTAGATATCCACTGGCAACCATTGTTTGAGGAGGTCCTCATCGGCCAATTTCTCAGTGTTATGTGGATCAATATAGCGAAGGTAGTACCAGCTTGAACCTGCCCATTGTGGCATCGTGTTGGTCTCGCGACGACCTTTCACGCCATCTTCACGAGTCACTTCAAGCCAGTCAGTCAAGTTAGCTAGTGGACTCTCCCCAGTACCTGAAGGACGGATATCCTTGGTTACAGGCAAGACAAGTGGCAATTCATTTTCAGGAACAACCGTTGAAGTCCCATCTTCCCAATGAATGATTGGGATTGGTTCACCCCAGTAACGTTGACGGCTAAAGAGCCAGTCACGAAGACGGTAGGTAACCTTCTCTTGACCACAGCCTTTTTCTTCCAACCAAGCAACAATTTTAGCAATGGCTTCTTCTTTGTTTAGTCCGTTCAAGAAGTCTGAGTTGATGTGAAGACCATCTTCTGTGTAAGCTTCTTCTTCAACGTTTCCACCTTCCAGTACTTCTACGATTGGAAGGCCAAATTGTTTGGCAAATTCCCAGTCACGTTGGTCGTGGGCAGGCACGGCCATAACAGCACCTGTTCCATAGCTAGACAAAACGTAGTCCGCAATCCAAATTGGGATTTCTTTACCGTTAACAGGGTTGATAGCATAAGCTCCAGTCCAAACCCCAGTTTTTTCCTTGGCAAGGTCGGTACGAGCCAAGTCTGACTTGAGGCTAGCTTGGTGTTTGTAGGCAGCAACAGCCTCAGCTTGTTCAGGACTTGTGATGGCATCTACTAGTTCATGCTCAGGTGCCAAAACAGTGAAGGTCGCACCGAAAAGGGTGTCTGGTCGTGTCGTAAAGACGGTGAATTCCTTGTCTGTTCCTTTCACTTTGAAAGTGACATTGGCACCAGTTGATTTACCAATCCAGTTGCGTTGCATGTCCTTGATAGACTCTGGCCAGTCCAGGTCATCCAAGTCATTGAGCAAGCGCTCTGCATAGGCAGTAATTTTAAGCATCCATTGGCGCATTGGTTTGCGGACAACTGGATAGCCACCACGCTCAGAGGTTCCATCTGGAAGAACTTCTTCGTTGGCAATGGCTGTTCCCAATTCTTCAACCCAGTTTACTGGCACTTCAGCTTCATAAGCCAAGCCTTTTTCGTAAAGCTTGGTGAAGATCCATTGTGTCCACTTGTAATAGTTTGGATCTGTTGTGTTGACTTCACGATCCCAGTCGTAAGAGAATCCAAGCGCATTGATTTGGCGTTTGAAGTTGGCAATGTTTTCTGCTGTGAATTCCGCTGGGTCATTCCCTGTATCCATAGCGTATTGCTCAGCAGGCAAACCAAAAGCATCCCATCCCATTGGGTGAAGGACATTGTAACCTTGGGCACGTTTGAAACGGCTGAGGATATCCGTCGCTGTGTAGCCTTCTGGGTGTCCTACGTGAAGACCCGCTCCAGATGGGTAAGGGAACATGTCAAGCGCATAAAACTTAGGTTTTGAAGCATCTGTTCCTGTCTTAAAAGTGTGATGGTCAGCCCAGTACTTTTGCCACTTAGGCTCGATTTCTTTATGATTGTAAAAACTCATGCTGTCTCTCCAATTTTCGTGATGCTCCTATTATACCATTTTTAGAAAAAATATTGTTTCTCTTTTCGTGTTTTTTATCGTTTCGCCCTTTAAACACTAAACTATTTTACAAATAAATTCTAAAAATTCTCCAATATATATAATTTACCATTCAATTAACTCTTCATAAATAATATAGATGCAAGATAGGGCTTTTTATGGTAGAATATAGGAAAGTGCTTTCTCAGAAGGAGGGAAAAATGAACAAACAAACCATCGCTGTTTTAGGGCCTGGTTCTTGGGGTACTGCTCTGTCACAAGTTTTAAATGACAATGGACATGAAGTACGTATCTGGGGAAATATTCCTGACCAAATTGACGAAATCAATACACAACATACCAACAAACGCTATTTTAAGGATACTGTATTAGACGAAAAGATTGTTGCCTATCATGATTTGGCAGAAGTTTTGAAAGGTGTTGACGCTGTTTTGTTCGTAGTCCCAACTAAGGTGACCAGACTGGTAGCTCAACAAGTGGCTGCTGTTCTTGACCATAAAGTCGTCATCATGCATGCTTCGAAAGGTCTTGAACCAAATAGTCACAAACGTCTTTCAACCATTCTTGAAGAAGAAATTCCTGAAGAGTTACGCAGTGAAATTGTGGTTGTATCTGGTCCTAGTCATGCGGAAGAAACGATCGTCCGCGACATCACCTTGATCACTGCTGCTTCGAAAGATTTACAAACTGCTCAATATGTCCAAAAACTCTTTAGCAACCACTACTTCCGTCTTTATACCAATACAGATGTGATTGGAGTGGAAACTGCTGGTGCTCTTAAAAATATCATTGCTGTTGGTGCAGGTGCCCTTCATGGACTTGGATTTGGAGACAATGCCAAGGCTGCTATTATCACGCGCGGGCTTGCGGAAATCACTCGTCTAGGAGTCAAGCTTGGAGCAAATCCATTAACTTACAGTGGTCTTTCTGGAGTTGGGGATTTAATCGTCACCGGAACTTCTGTCCACTCACGCAACTGGCGAGCAGGTGATGCTCTTGGGCGTGGTGAAGCCTTGGCAGATATCGAAGCCAACATGGGAATGGTCATCGAAGGAATTTCAACAACCAAAGCCGCTTACGAATTGGCGCAAGAGCTTGGAGTTTATATGCCTATTACTCAGGCTATCTACCAAGTTATTTATGAAAATGTTAATATTAAAGATGCTGTTTCTGAACTCATGAGTAACGAGTTCAAGGCAGAGAACGAGTGGTCATAATCACCGTTAGAAAGGAAGCTCATGAAGCAAAAAGTTAGAAAAGCTGTTATCCCTGCCGCGGGGCTTGGAACTCGTTTCCTTCCAGCAACCAAAGCCTTGGCCAAAGAAATGTTGCCAATTGTGGATAAACCAACCATTCAATTCATCGTTGAAGAAGCTCTTAAGTCTGGAATTGAGGATATTCTTGTCGTAACAGGGAAGTCAAAACGTTCGATTGAAGACCACTTTGACTCAAACTTTGAACTAGAATACAACCTCAAGGAAAAAGGGAAAACAGATCTCTTAAGATTAGTGGATGAAACGACTGGCATGCGCCTTCACTTCATCCGTCAAACACACCCACGCGGACTCGGAGATGCTGTTTTACAAGCCAAAGCTTTCGTCGGAAACGAACCATTTGTGGTGATGCTCGGAGATGACCTCATGGATATCACTGATGACAATGCTGTCCCATTGACCAAGCAGCTCATGAATGATTATGAAGAGACTCATGCTTCTACCATCGCTGTAATGCCTGTACCACACGAAGAAGTCTCTGCTTATGGTGTTATTGCTCCTCAAGGAGAAGGAAAAGACGGACTTTACAGTGTTGAAACTTTCGTTGAAAAACCAGCGCCTGAGGATGCTCCAAGTGATCTTGCCATCATCGGTCGTTACCTACTCACACCTGAGATTTTTGGTATTCTTGAAAATCAAAAACCTGGTGCCGGAAATGAAATCCAGCTAACAGATGCTATCGATACACTTAACAAAACTCAACGTGTATTCGCTCGCGAATTTAAAGGTTCACGTTATGACGTTGGAGACAAGTTTGGCTTTATGAAAACTTCCATCGAATACGCCCTTAAACATCCTCAAGTTAAAGACCACTTGAAAGACTACTTGATTGATCTCGGTAAAGAACTTTCAGGAGAAAAATAAACCCTTAAAACCAGGTTGAGTATACCTGGTTTTTTTATTGCCTAAACAGCTCTAAAGCTAGTCCAAGACTAATTTCTTGCAATCATTGCTTTTATGGTATAATAATAAGGAGTGAGGAAAGAAATGAAAAATACATTATTATCTATGAAAGAAAAAGGACTGGCTTTCCTTCAGTCCCTAAAATCAAAACTAAAAAATATACATTTAGGTAAAGGTGGCCCTAAAAAGTCTAAAAAGAAAAAGCAAACCAAAACGAATATTTGGACTATCTTTGCTAATATCTTACTAGGAATCAAGGCAACCTTTAATACCCTATTCATCATCGCCTTCCTTGGTGGACTTTTAGGAACTGGGGTTGTTTTCGGTTATGCTGTATCTCTATTTGACAAAGTGACCGTTCCTCAAACAGAAGATTTGCTCAAACAAGTGAACGATATTTCATCCATCTCTGAGATTCGCTATGCTGACGGAACTATGATTGGTGCTATCGAAAGTGACCTTCTTCGGACATCTGTCGCATCAGATGCTATTTCAGAAAATCTCAAACAAGCTATCGTTGCGACCGAGGATGAACATTTCGCCGAACATAATGGGGTCGTTCCTAAAGCAGTTATTCGTGCCAGTCTAGGAAATTTTATCGGACTTGGTTCTTCTAGTGGTGGATCGACACTAACCCAGCAGCTCATCAAGCAACAAGTGGTTGGGGATGCTCCTACACTAACTCGTAAAGCTACTGAAATCGTAGATGCCTTGGCCTTAGAGAGAGCAATGAGTAAGGACGAAATCTTGACCACCTATCTCAACGTCGCTCCATTTGGTCGTAACAATAAGGGGCAAAATATCGCAGGAGCTCAACAAGCAGCTAAGGGTATTTTCGGTGTTGATGCCAATCAGCTAACGATTCCACAAGCAGCATTCTTAGCAGGCTTGCCACAAAGTCCTATCTCCTACTCACCTTATGAATCTACTGGAGAGATGAAGAGCGAAGAGGATATGGAACTGGGTATCAAGCGTTCCAAAGATGTTCTTTACAATATGTACAGAACAGGAGTCCTCAGCCAAGAAGACTACGAAACCTATAAAGCATACGACATTAAGCAAGATTTCTTGCCAGCAGAAAGTGTAAACCTAACTTCTAAAGGTTATCTCTACTTTACTGCACTTGATGAAGCAACGAATCTCATGTATGATTACTTGGTGAAAAAAGATAATGTTTCCGCTCAAGAACTCAAGAACGAATCTATCCAGAAATCCTATCGTGAATTAGCTGAAAAAGAAATTCAAAATGGTGGTTACCGTATCACAACTACAATCGACAAAGCTATCTATACAGCTATGCAAAATGCTGTAGCAAATTATGGCTACCTTTTAAATGATAGTAGTGGTCAACCTGAAGTCGGGAATGTCTTGATGGATAACCAAACGGGAGCTATCTTAGGATTTGTAGGTGGTCGCGATTACCAAAGCAATCAAAATAACCACGCCTTTGATACAAAACGATCTCCAGCTTCGACTACCAAACCTATCTTAGCCTATGGTATTGCTATTGACCAAGGATTAATGGGAAGTGCTAGCATCCTATCAAACTATCCAACTAACTTTGCCAACGGAACTCCAATCATGCACGTCAACAGTCCAGGGACAGCTATGGTAAACCTTAAGGAAGCTCTAAATTATTCCTGGAATATCCCAGCCTACTGGACTTATCGTATGCTTCGTGAAAAAGGAGTCGATGTCCGCTCCTACATGGAAAAAATGGGTTATGAAATCCCAGAATACGGTATTGAAAGTCTTCCTATGGGAGGAGGAATTGAAGTCACTGTAGCTCAGCATACTAACGGATATCAGACCTTAGCTAATAATGGTGTCTACCATAAAAAATACATGATTTCGAAAATCGAAAAAACCAACGGTGAGGTTATCTACGAGCATAAAGACGAACCTGTGCAGGTCTACTCTAAAGCGACCGCAACCATTATGCAGAGCCTACTGAGAGATGTACTTTCATCCCGAGTCACGACAAGCTTCCAAAGTGATCTTTATGGCATAAATCCCAGTCTAGCAAGTGCTGATTGGATTGGGAAAACTGGTACAACAAATGAAGAAGCCGATATGTGGCTCATGCTTTCAACTCCACGGTTGACCCTTGGTGGCTGGGTTGGTCACGATGATAACAGTTCGTTAGCCAAAGGCGCATACTATCGTAATGCTAAGTATATGGCTCACCTCGTAAACGCTATTCAACAAGCTTCTCCTTCCGCTTGGGGTTCTGAACGCTTTACCCTTGATTCAAGTGTCACTTCTTCTCAAGTCCTTAAGTCGACTGGGCAGAAACCTGGTAAGGTCACTATCAACGGTAAAGAGATTGAAGTAACTGGAGAAACTGTAACCAGTTATTGGGCGAACCAAGCTGGTGCTCCAACTACTACCTACAAATTTGCCATCGGTGGAAGTGACTCTGATTACCAAAAAGCTTGGAATACGATTTTGGGAAGTCTACCAAAATCATCTAATTCCAACAATAATAACTCAAACAACAATAGCAATAATAACAATAATCGAAATAATAACAACAATAATAATAGCAACAACAATAATAATAGCAACAACAGTAATAACGGTAATAATAACAATAATACTACAAGTGATAGCAACGACTCATCTTCAAATAGACTACAACGTTAACCTTTCTATATGAATCAGTATCAAAAGAATATTTTTAAGGGGACCATCTACTCCCTCCTATCTGGACTAATATGGGGCATTTGTGGCATTTTAGGAGAATTCTTCTTTACGCATTATCAAGTATCATCCGGTTGGATTACTTCCATGCGACTAAGCCTTGCAGGTGGTTTCGTGCTCATCTTGTCTAGCTTTAAGTTTCGCTCACAGCTATTCGATATCTGGAGAAAGCGCAAAAACTACCTGCCTTTTCTGGCTTATGCCATCTTAGGAATTTTCTCTGTTCAGTATTTCTTCTATCTCTGTGTAGAATACTCTAATGCGACAACTGCAACCATCCTACAATTTATCAGCCCTGTCTTCATTCTCATATACAACCGCATCATCTACAAGAAAAAAGCTTCTAAAAAAGCAATCTTCTATGTTTTAACTGCTATGCTTGGGGTCTTTTTGATGGCTACCAAAGGCGATCTTTCTAAGTTATCCATCACTCCTATCGCTTTATTAACTGGACTTCTCAGTGCGCTGGGCGTCATGTTTAATGTCGTCTTACCCCAGACATTTGCTCGAAAATATGGTTTTGTTCCTACTGTTGGTTGGGGAATGATGCTGGCTGGACTCTTTAGTAATTTTCTCTATCCTGTTTATAGAATTAGTTTTCAGCTGGATTGGGTGAGCATCTTGATTTGTTTGACCATTGCCTTTTTGGGAACAGCTTTTGCCTTTTTCCTATCTATGAAGGCTGTATCACTCGTATCCCCATTGGTGGTGTCAGTGGTCAGTGCAAGTGAACCGCTATCCTCTGCTATTCTAAGCGTTCTATTTCTAGGTCTTGTCTTGGACGGCTACCTGCTATTAGCTATGATTTTGATTATTATTCCCATGATCTTCTTATCCATCGAAGAATCAAAGGACAAACTAAAAGAATCTTCTTTTAACACTTAAGGCTTCAATTTTAAAGCCTTTTTTGGTAGAATAGTAAGCATTACAAAGAGTGAGGAGACATCTATGACTGCTACAAAAATGAATGCACAAGAAATTATCCAATTTATCGCAAATGCTGAGAAAAAGACAAGTGTAAAAGTGACCTTTGAGGGGCAACTTACTGGATCTATCCCTGCTTCTGTTACCAAGCTTGGAAATGTTCTCTTTGGAGACTGGAAGTATATCGCACCTCTTCTTGAAGGACTAACAGAAAATAAAGATTATGTTGTTGAGCAAGACGCTCGCAACTCAGCTGTACCTCTCCTTGATAAACGCGACATCAATGCTCGTATCGAACCAGGGGCTATCATCCGTGACCAGGTTGAGATTGGCGACAACGCTGTTATCATGATGGGAGCTGTGATCAATATTGGTGCTGAAATCGGTGCTGGCACTATGATTGACATGGGTGCTATTCTAGGCGGACGTGCTATTGTCGGTAAAAATAGTCACGTAGGTGCTGGTGCTGTTCTTGCAGGTGTTATCGAACCAGCTAGTGCAGAGCCTGTCCGTGTCGGTGATAATGTACTTATCGGTGCTAACGCTGTGGTTATCGAAGGTGTTCAAATCGGTAGCGGATCTGTTGTTGCAGCAGGTGCCATCGTCACTCAAGATGTTCCAGAAAATGTTGTGGTGGCAGGTGTTCCAGCTCGTGTTATCAAAGAAATCGATAGCCAAACCCAACAAAAAACAGCGCTAGAAGATGCGCTTCGCACCTTGTAAATAGTAACAGAGGCGGAAACTTTTCCAGCCTCTTTATCGTATCAATAGAAGGAAATTAGATATGTTAGATTTGATTCAAACTCGACGCGATCTTCACCAAATTCCTGAGATCGGTTTAGAAGAAGTCAAGACTCAAGCTTATTTGCTCAATGTCATTGAGAAATTAACAGATGGTAAGGATTTTGTTCAGATTCGTACTTGGCAAACAGGTATTCTAGTGTATTTACAGGGAAGTCAGCCAGAACGTACCATCGGTTGGCGGACAGATATCGATGGACTCCCAATCGTTGAACAAACAGGTCTTGCCTTTGCCTCTCAACACCAAGGAAGAATGCATGCCTGCGGACATGATTTCCACATGACAATTGCTCTCGGAAGCTTGGAGCGTGCCTTAGAAAAACAACCAAAAAATAACCTTCTCTTTCTCTTCCAACCTGCCGAGGAAAACGAAGCAGGTGGCATGCTCATGTATGAAGACGGGGCCTTTGACGACTGGTTGCCTGACCAATTCTATGGGCTTCATGTTCGTCCAGACCTAAAAGTTGGACAGATTGCGACCAATACCCATACACTCTTTGCAGGAACTTGCGAAGTCAAGATTCGCTTCAAGGGTAAAGGTGGTCACGCAGCCTTTCCACATCAAGCAAACGACGCTCTGGTTGCAGCTAGCTATTTTGTCACTCAAGTTCAGTCAGTCGTTAGCCGTAATGTTGATCCTATCGAGGGAGCTGTCGTCACTTTCGGTGTCTTTCAAGCTGGAACAACCAATAATGTCATCGCTGATACAGCTTTCTTGCATGGAACCATTCGAGCTCTCACACATAGCATGAGCCTCTTAGTTCAAAAACGTGTCAAAGCCATCGCTGAAGGTGTCGCAGCTGCTTTTGATATGGATGTGGAAGTTGAACTCAAGCAGGGAGGTTACCTACCTGTCGAAAACAACCCTGAATTAGCTCGAGAATTGATGACCTTCTTTGATGAAAAAGAGGGAATTGAACTAATCGACATCGAACCTGCCATGACAGGAGAAGACTTTGGTTATCTTCTCTCCAAGGTTCCCGGTGTCATGTTCTGGCTTGGAATTGATAGTCCCTATGCTCTTCACCATCCAAAGATGAGTCCTAAGGAAGAAGCTCTGGCAATTGGAGTCGAGGCTGTATCAAGCTTTTTAGCAAAGAAAGCTGCGGAGTAAACAATGAAAAAAGCCCTACGCAAGCAGGTCTTGCAAGAACTCAAATCTCTATCAGCCGAAGAAAAGGAAGTCATGGACGCTTGGTTGAATGAGCAACTACTTCTACATCCCTTCTACAAGGAAGCAAAAACCATCGCCACTTACCTGTCTTTCCCTCATGAATTTCAGACAGCTAGACTCATTGAACAGGCTCAAAAAGATGGGAAGACACTCCTCATTCCCAAAACCTATCCACATGGAAAAATGGACTTTGTTCTATATGAACCAGAGAAACTCGAAAGAAATTCTTTTGGACTTCTTGAACCTCAAGGAGACTTCACAATCCTTGAACCCTCTCAGATTGACCTGATTCATGTTCCTGGTTTGGCTTTCAACACTTCTGGCTATCGGGTTGGCTATGGAGGTGGCTATTACGACCGCTACTTAGAGCGTTTCCCAGGTCATACTATTAGTACGATTTATCCATGTCAGATTCAGAATTTTCAACCTGAGCACTACGATATTCCTGTTGAGGAGGTACTCATCTATGAAAGAAATTTTTGATCGTCGGTATCCTGTCACGAGCTTCTTTCTACTCGTGACAACCCTGGTTTTTGTACTCATGTTTCTAACCAGTGGTTTCAACTATACCAGCGCAGCCACCTTGTATAAATTCGGAGCTGTGTATCCCCCTGCTATCAAGGCCATGCCTGAACAAATCTGGCGCTTATTCTCCGCAACCTTTGTCCACATTGGCTTGCAGCACTTTTTAGTCAATATGCTATCCCTCTACTTTTTGGGACGCCAGATGGAGCAAATCTTTGGCTCCAAACAGTTTTTCTTTATCTACCTTCTATCAGGTATGATGGGAAATCTCTTTGTCCTAGTTTTTAGTCCCAATGCTATTACTGCAGGTGCTTCAACTGCCCTCTACGGTATGTTTGCCTCTATTGTTGTTCTCCGATATGCTTCACGCAATCCCTATCTCCAACAACTTGGTCAATCCTACCTCTCCCTCTTAGTCATCAACCTAGTGGGTAGTATTTTAATGCCTGGTATCAGCCTTGCTGGGCATGTCGGGGGTGCTGTCGGGGGTGCATTACTGGCTATCGTCTTCCCAGTCCGAGGAGAACGAAAAATATACAGCCCAGGCCAACGTGGTCTAGCAACCCTAGCCTTTATTGCTTTATCAGCTCTACTACTTTTTATCGGACTATTCTAAGAACAAGAAAAACCATTGGAAACTCTCTCAGAGAGCTTTATTTCCAATGGTTTTTTGAATCTATATAAAAAGTTGCTTAAAATCCATTATTGTCACTGAGTTCTTTGAACCAGTGGCCTGATTTTTTCAATCGTCGTTCTTGCGTTTCAAGGTCAAGCTCGACTAAACCATAACGGTTTTTATAGCTATTGAGCCATGACCAGCAATCGATGAAGGTCCAGATCAAGTAGCCTTTACAGTTGGCACCGTCTTCGATGGCACGATGAAGCTCACGAAGGTGACCTTTGACAAAGTCAATACGGTAATCATCCTGAATCATTCCATTTTCGCGGAATTTATCTTCACCTTCAACGCCCATCCCATTCTCTGTCAACATCCACTCAATATTGCCATAGTTTTCCTTGATGTTTTGGGCAATGTCATAAATTCCTTGCTCGTAGATTTCCCAACCACGGTGCGGATTGATCTTACGACCGGGCATGACGTAAGGTTCATAGAAATGCTCTGGCAAAAGCGGGCTGTCAGGATGCTTAGCAAAACGCGGCGCCATGACACGCAAAGGCTGGTAGTAGTTGACTCCAAGAAAATCTACTGTGTACTCACGAATAAGTTCCAACTCCTCAGCTGTAGAATCTGGCAGCAAATTATGCTCAGCTAAAATTTCCACTAGTTCTTCTGGATAAGTTCCCAAGACTGATGGATCTAAGAAAGATTGCGCTTGAAAGAGATCTGCTATACGAGCAGCTTTCACATCCGCAGGATGTTGACTACGTGGATAAGCTGGTGTCAAGTTGAGGACAATCCCAATCTTAGAATTTGGCAGAATTTCGTGACAAGTCTTCACTGCAAGAGTGCTGGCCAGTTGAGTGTTATAGGCTACCTGAACCGCTGCTTTGGCATCTACCTTATGAGGATAATGGGCATCATAGAAATAGCCAAACTCTACAGGAACGATAGGCTCATTGAAGGTAATCCATTGGTCTACCAAGCCTCCATAAGTTTCAAAACAGAAACGCGCATAGTCTTCATAAGCCTTGATGGTCGCCTTATTTTCCCAACCATCGCCATCTTCTTGAAGGGCAAAAGGCAGATCAAAGTGATAAAGATTGACTAAGAGACGGATTCCCTTGGCCTTAATAGCTTCAAAGACCTGACGGTAGAAAGCCACACCTTGAGGATTGACTTCACCACGACCCTGTGGGAAAATACGAGACCACTGGATTGAAGTCCGAAAGGCTGTATGACCTGATTCTAACAATAGTTCGATATCTTTTTCCCAATTTTCATAAAAGGTCGATGTTTTGTCTGGTCCAATCCCATTGTAGTAGCGATTTGGTTCTACTTGGTACCAATAATCCCAGAGATTATCTCCCTTTCCGTCACCAGGCACTCGCCCCTCTGTCTGTGGCCCAGAAGTTGAGGAACCCCAGACAAAATCCTTTGGAAATTTTAGCATAGCACTACCTCTTTTTACGATTTTAATGTTTACTTTCTCTCATTATAAAGAAAAAACAAGGCAAAAACTAGTTACATTTTTGTCTTGTTTTTCTTCTGATTATAGATTTTATTTATTTGTTAGGATTTCAAGGGTTTCAAGCAAGTTATCTGTGTGAACTTCGATTGTATCTCCTGTCGCCTTGATCTTGACTTCTACGATGCCATCAGCTGCTTTTTTACCTACAGTGATACGGATTGGAAGACCAATCAAGTCGCTATCGCTAAATTTAACACCGACACGTTCGTTACGGTCATCCGTCAAGACTTCGTAGCCTTTATTTACCAAAGCTTCTTCGATACGATTTGTCAATGCAAGACTTTCTTCATCCTTGACATTAACTGGAATCAAGTGCACATCAAATGGCGCCAATTCTTTAGGGAAGTTGATTCCCCAAGCATAACGGTATTCACCTTTTGGAGTTTTATTGACAAAGAGGCGAGCGTGTTGTTCCATGACTGCTGAAAGGAGACGGCTGACACCGATACCATAACATCCCATGATAATTGGAATCGCACGACCATTTTCATCCAAGACATCTGCTCCCATACTTGCTGAGTAGCGAGTCCCAAGTTTGAAAATGTGACCAATCTCGATACCACGTGCAAAGTTGAGAACGCCTTGTCCGTCAGGAGAAATTTCACCTTCACGAACTTCACGAATATCCACATACTCAGCAGTGAAATCACGGCCTGGGTTGACACCAGTCAAATGGTAACCATCTTCGTTAGCACCTACAACAGCATTGCGACTATCTTGCACCTTGCGGTCTGCGATAATCTTGACATTTTCTGGAAGATTGACTGGGCCAAGTGAACCAAAGTCCGCTCCCAACAATTCTTTCACTTCTGCCTCAGTTGCAGGTTCCAAGAAGTCTGCTCCAAGGTAGTTTTTCAATTTGACTTCATTGAGTTGGTCATTGCCAACGAGTAGGGCAACAACTGGCTCCTCGTCTGCGATATAAACCAAGGTCTTGATTGTTTGCTCTTCAGAGACATTCAAGAAAGCAGCAACTTCATCAATTGATTTGACACCTGGTGTTTCCACGCGAGCTACTTGATCTTCAGTCACAACGCGGTTGCTTGGTTTGTATGCGTTAGTTGCCATTTCCAAGTTAGCTGCATAGCTTGACTCACTTGAGTAGGCGATTGTATCTTCACCAGAAACCATCCATTTCAGCAATTCAGCCTTGATTTCTTCTTGCACTTCAGACGGAATCTCGTCAAATGATGCGACAGATTTATCCAATACCACCCAACGATCAAGGTCTGTACGAGCAGGTGTGATGGCCATAAACTCTTGACTGTCCTTACCACCCATTGCTCCACCGTCACCGATGATGGCTTTAAAGTCCAAGCCACTACGAGTGAAGATACGCTCGTAGGCTGCCTTGTACTCATCATAAGTAACATCCAAGCTATCGTAGTTAGCGTGGAAGCTATAGCCGTCTTTCATGATGAACTCACGGGTCCGAAGAAGTCCATTACGTGGACGTTTTTCATCACGATACTTAGGCTGGATTTGGTAGAGATTCAGTGGTAATTGCTTGTAAGACTTAACAGAATCACGGACAATAGCTGTAAAGGTTTCTTCATGAGTTGGACCCAAGATAAAGTCTGACTTCTCACGATTTTTTAATTTGTACAAGTCTTCACCGTAAGTCTCATAACGACCAGATTCACGCCAAAGGTCCGCACTGAGAAGGGCTGGAGCCAACATCTCAACTGCACCAATCTTGTCAAATTCTTGACGCATGATGTTCTTGGCTTTTTCGATTACACGGTTAGCAAGTGGTAGGTAAGAATAAACACCTGCTGATACTTGGCGAACATAACCAGCACGCAACATAAGGGCGTGGCTGATAACTTGAGCATCGCTTGGCATTTCGCGAAGCGTTGGAATAAGCATTTTACTTTGTTTCATATTTTTCCTCTAATTCTTAAAAGAAGGTACGCATGATGTCGTTCCAAGTCACGGCGATCATCAAGACAACCATAATCACAACTCCAACTAGAGTAACATAGGTTTCAATTTCTTGTTTCAGCGGTTTACGGCGAATGGCTTCGATGATGTTGAGCACGATTTTACCACCGTCTAGTGCCGGGATAGGAATCAAGTTGAAAATACCGATATTGATGGAAATCATAGCCAAGAAGAACAAAACATTCTCAAGACCATTTTTAGCAGCATCACTACTTGCCTTAAAGATAGCAACAGGTCCACCCAATTTATTCAAATCAGGCTGGAAAATCAAGCTCTTCAATGCATTGAGAATGCGCAAGGCTGAGTCAGCCGCACTAGTAAATCCACCTACAAACATAGACCAGATATCTGATTTGAGTCTCGGTTGAACACCTAGAATATAGCGACCTTGGTTTTCCTCAGGGGTCACACTGACTTGCTTCTCAGTTCCATTTTCAGAGACTGTTACATCCAATACAGGTGCTGTTTTGTCCTTGGTCTCTGCTTCAACAGCCTGAATCAAATCTTGCCAGTTACTAATTTCGTGTGAACCGACTTTAGTGATTTGGGCAGTATTTTCAACACCGGCCTTAGCAATCGCGCTATCAGGGATGATACTAAAGTTATTGCTTTGCGTATCACGAACGCCACCCTGCATGAAAATCAAAATCCAAAAGACGATAACTCCTAGAATAAAGTTATTCATAGGACCTGCAAAGTTGGTAATCAACTTGCCCCAGACAGTCGCATTTTGATACTGAACATCTAGCGGAGCGATACGAACTTCCGTTCCGTCAGCTTCCACGATAGTTGCATCATGGTCTACAGAGAAGGTCTTCTCCTCTTCCAAAACCAGACCTGTGATAAAGAGTTTATCCTCAAAGTCATATTGGGTTACCTGCATCGGAAGAGCCGTTTGGTCGACCTTCTTACCAGAAAGATTGATGCGCTTCACCTTGCCATCTTCAGCCAAAGTTAAACTAACAGGAGTTCCTGTCTTAATCTCTGTGGTATCCTCGCCCCAACCTGCCATGCGGACATACCCACCAAGCGGTAGGAGACGAATCGTGTAAGCTGTCCCATCTTTCCCGATATGGGCAAAGATTTTTGGACCCATTCCGATGGCAAATTCACGAACGAAAATGCCAGACTTCTTAGCAAAGTAAAAATGTCCGAACTCGTGAACCACCACGATAATTCCAAAAACAAGGATAAAGGTTAATAATCCTAACATTTAATATCTATTCACCTTTCCTTAAAATAAGCCAAAGAGGTGCATAATAGGGAAAACAGCCAACATAGAATCAAAGCGATCCAGTACTCCACCATGGCCTGGGATAAAGAAGCCTGAATCCTTGACTCCAAAATGGCGTTTCATGGCACTCTCAATCAAGTCACCCAATTGACCTGCAATACTAAAGAAAATGGCAAAGAGCATCATTTTGTAAATGCCATAAGGAAGGGCAACCGTACTATCCACTAACATAAAGATAAGAGTGACAAGCATGGCAGCTAAAATTCCACCAAAGGCTCCCTCGATTGATTTGTTCGGAGAGACTCTCGGAGCCAATCTTCTCTTACCGAAATTCATTCCGACCAAGTAAGCACCACTATCAGTTGCCCATACGATACAGAGGGCCAAGAGAGCTTTATCCAAACCTGCGATTCGAGCATCCACTAAAGCATTGAATCCAAAACCAACATAGAAACTCATAGCAATCGGGTATACAGCATCTTCAATGGTATAATTCTTGCTAAAAACAGTGCAACCTAACATGGTAAAAATCACAACACCATATGCGACAACATTCCCATCTACAGGTAAAAATGTCAAGTAGTTTTCTAGGGGGATTGTCAGTGCGAAAGTCGCTAACAAGGTCAGCAACCCCTCAGGAGTCATGGTGTTTAACCCTTTCATCTGAAGCAACTCGTTCACCCCTAGCATAGCTAGAAGTCCCATAGCAATCTGTAACCAAAGCCCACCAATCACCAAGAGTGGGATAAAGATTGCTAATGCCAGAGCGGCAAATATGGTCCTCTTTAATAAGTCCTTTTTCATAATGTTCCTATACTCCTCCAAATCGACGATTGCGGCGATTATACTCTGCAATAGCTTCTTTCAAAGCTTCCTCATCAAAGTCAGGCCACAAAACATCTGTGAAATAAAGTTCACTATAAGCTGCTTGCCAAGGCAAGAAATTGCTCAAGCGAAGCTCTCCACTCGTTCGAATGATTAAGTCCGGGTCGCGCAAGACCTTAGGCAAATGCCCTGTAAAGAGGTATTCCCCAATCAACTCTTCTGTAATATCGCCTGGATTCACCTTAGCATCCAAAACATCCTGTGCAATCAACTTGACCGCTTGTGTAATCTCAGCTCGTCCACCGTAATTAAGGGCAAAGTTGAGAATCAAACCTGTGTTTAACTTGGTCAACTCTTCCGCTTTTTTCAAAGATTCAAAAGTTTGTTTTGGCAAGCGATCGGTTTCCCCAATCATTTGGATCTTCATGTTCTTTTGGTGCAATTCGGGGACATACTTATCATAAAATTCAACAGGCAAGTTCATGATAAACTTGACTTCCTGGTCTGGACGTGTCCAATTTTCAGTAGAGAAGGCATAAACAGTCATAGCCTTGACACCCATATCACTAGCAGCAATGGCTACCGTTCTCAGAGCATCCATCCCAGCCTTATGCCCAAAGACACGTGGCTGCATCCGTTTTTTAGCCCAACGACCATTCCCATCCATGATAACTCCGATATGTGCTGGCACCACTGCTGGTGTTTCTGTTACTTTATCTTTTTTTAAAAATCCAAACATGATTGTATTCCTATTCAAAAATCTATCGTTTCATTATACCATATTTTTCGCTTTTCTTCTATCATATTCTCTTATTCTAAGTCGGAATTCCCTATAGAACTCCTATCTTTCTAAACTAACAAGCCTTGCATTTCACGGAGAAAGTTGGTACAATAAAACATAAAGATTTATCCTTGTTCAGTCACAGGGGTTTTTTATTGAAAGGATCTTATCATGTCAAAAAAACTACAACGTAAAAAACAATTAAGAAACAGTCTTCGTCGCTCAGGCGCACTTTCAAACGCAGTAAACAAGGTTGTCGAAGAAACAAAAAAAGTTGTGAAGCATGCTGAAAAAGCAGCAAGCGAGGCTGGAAAAGCTGTCTCTAAGCAAGTAGAAAAAGCTGTAGAAGCAACTAAAGAGCAAGCCCAAAAGGTTACAACTTCTGTTGAAGATTTCGCAGCTAACTTAGGCGGACTTCCACTTGACCGTGCTAAAACTTTCTACGATGAAGGAATCAAGTCTGCTGCTGACTTCAAAAACTGGACAGAAAAAGAACTCCTTGCTTTGAAAGGAATCGGTCCAGCTACAATCAAGAAATTAAAAGAAAACGGCATCAAGTTCAAGTAATCTTTCTTGTCCCTTGCATTTCCGTGAAAAACTTGTTAAAATAAAGCCATTAGAGGTGTTTTGAATCCCACATTTTACAGAAAGTGGCGGTGCTGAGAAGTCCACAAATGTGTCAAAACTGGTTGCTAATGGATGAAAATGAAATAAACAAAGTTGCGGGCTCTGCCCGAAATTGGGTGGTACCGCGGATAAACACATTCGTCCCTGTCAAATTAATGACAGGGGCGATTTTTTTGTTGCGGCCTAGCAAAAGGAGGTTGTCATGAAACAATCTTTCAAAACCAGCAAACTCTACTACGGTTTTCCTATCTTCATCTTGGGCTATCAGGACCAGAACTTTGGGCACAATATCACGACCTGCAGTTCCTCTTATAGTCTGGGAGATTGGTTAGTTATTGGAGTTGGTGCTGAGGAAAATGTAGCAGATCAGATTAAGTATTATCAACAATTCACCGTGAACATTCCTGATGAAAACCTCATGATCGAGATGGAGCAGGCTGGTTTTATTAGTCACCGTGAAAAGATTGCCAAACTCGGCTTAGATTTTCAACCTTCTAAACTGACACAAGCACCTATTTTAGAGGCTTGCCCCGTCGTATTGGACTGTCAGGTGGATCGGATCATCGAGGAAGATGGCATCTGCCATATCTTTGCTAAGATCCTTGAACGACTGGTTGATCCGGAACTCTTGGACGATAAAGGCCATTTTAAAAATGACTGCTTTGCACCGACTTACTTTATGGGGGACGGCCATCAGCGTGTTTACCGTTATCTAGATGATAGAGTTGACCCCATGGGAAGCTTTATCAAGAAAGCGAGGAAAAAAGATGACAAGAGCTGAGTTACCTGAACGAATCGAGACGGAGCGTCTGGTCTTACGAGTCCGTACAGTGGCGAATGCGGAGGAAATCTATGCCTACGCTAGTCTCCCAGAAGTCTCTTATCCAGCAGGATTTCCACCCGTCAAGACCTTGGATGATGAGATTTACTATCTAGAGCATATCCTTCCCGAGCGCAATCAAAAGGACAATCTCCCAGCTGGTTACGGCATTGTGGTCAAAGGAACCGATACCATCATCGGCTCTGTTGATTTCAACCACCGCCACGAAGACGATGTGCTGGAGATTGGCTATACCTTGCACCCAGACTATTGGGGTCGTGGTTATGTACCAGAAGCAGCGCGAGCCTTGATTGACCTAGGTTTTAAAGATTTAGGCCTTCACAAGATTGAACTGGTCTGCTTTGGCTACAATGTCCAAAGTCAACGAGTCGCAGAAAAGCTTGGTTTCACTCTTGAAGCTCGCATTCGAGACCGCAAAGATGCCCAAGGCAGTCGTTGTGACAGTCTCATATATGGCTTGCTGAAGAGTGAGTGGGGGGAGTAGGAAAATTTATCATGTCAAAAAAAAATAGTAATAAATCAAAAAAATCATACCTGTGTAACCTTAGAAGGAAACATCGAGAGTTTATTAACGGGATTGATCTAGAAGAATTTTCTTTTCAAAAAGATTTTTGGGATCAGATCGTTAAACCCCAAACGCTATCTTTATTGATCTCTAGAAAAATTTTTGGGGGTGCTACACTATACAACAATTTACAATCTGATTCTGATACAAATAAATTCTGTTTCCCAAAATTTAAGTCAAATAATGAAATCGTTAGATATGTTCAGAGTTGTATGTTTTTAAAAGATTCTAATAAAATAAAACAGTTACAAAGTGAATTGCAATATCTTCTAAAGAAAGAAACTGATGCTAAATTAGAACAATTAACAGAAATAGTAAAAGAAATAATATATTTAGATAAATATGGCTCTTTCTTAAGATCTAATCCAAGATTCATTGTAAAAAAAGATTCCTATGTGTATCGAGCGATAAAGTTATATGATGGTGATAATCTTAAAGAGGATTTTAATCCAATTGAGTGGAGATTTATTAATAAACATCAAGCATTAATGCGATTAAATAAAGGGGGAGGAGAACAACCTGTTCTTTATGTCTCTCCAGATTTTAATTCAGTTTTTTACGAAGTTGATGCGGAAGATACATATGAAAAAATGGCAGTTTTTGTATATAGAGTAAAGGATGATATTCAACTTCTCCCTATAGATGGAAAAATGTTTACCAATCCAGAGTACGATGATAGTTTTAAAAGATATGGTGAATATATTGGACAAATCCTTGAGCCCTTATTTTCAATAAAAATTTCTCCCGAACTGAATGAAAGTCTAGTGTATGAGTTGTCTAATTTTATAAAAGATGAGTTCTATAATATTGAACGTGAAAACAATAATAAAATTGAGCATGAAAACAATAATGAAATTGATAACCAAGTGGTAGGATGGACTTATATTTCAACAAAGACAACAAAATTTATTAGCCAAATCACTAATTCAGATTCATTAAACATAGAACATAGATGCTTTGCATTCCCAGAGAACTATTATGAAAAAGTTCTAGATTTAGATAATGTAAGTTGTTGTATGGTAAATTGTGGTGATTATGAAAAGAAACATCTTAAATTTTGTGACGATTCCTATGTTCAGAACAAAATTGAGTTGAGTTGGGATGGTAAGATAATTAAAAATTATCATTGAATCTTATGATACGTAATATTTTAAAGATATCAAAATACTTATCTTGGAAACAGTAAAGGAGAACACACATGTCTAAAGAACTTTCACCTAAATACAATCCAGCCGAGGTTGAGGCTGGTCGTTACCAAAAATGGCTTGATGAAGATGTTTTCAAGCCTTCAGGAGATAAAAAGGCTAAGCCTTATTCGATCGTCATTCCACCACCAAACGTGACTGGGAAACTCCACCTTGGTCACGCTTGGGATACAACTTTGCAAGATATCATCATCCGTCAAAAACGCATGCAAGGTTTTGATACACTTTGGCTTCCAGGGATGGACCACGCAGGGATTGCGACTCAGGCTAAGGTTGAGGAGCGCTTGCGTGGTGAGGGCATCAGTCGTTATGACCTCGGTCGTGAAAAATTCCTTGAGAAAGTCTGGGAATGGAAAGATGAATATGCGACGACTATCAAAGAACAATGGGGCAAGATGGGGCTCTCTGTAGACTACTCTCGTGAGCGTTTCACCCTTGACGAAGGTTTATCAAAAGCGGTTCGTAAGGTCTTTGTGGACCTTTACAAGAAAGGCTGGATCTACCGTGGTGAGTTTATCATCAACTGGGACCCAGCAGCTCGTACAGCCCTTTCTGATATCGAGGTGATTCATAAGGACGTCGAGGGTGCCTTCTACCACATGAACTACATGTTAGAAGATGGTTCACGTGCCCTTGAAGTGGCGACTACTCGTCCTGAGACCATGTTTGGGGACGTTGCTGTTGCGGTCAATCCAGAAGACCCACGCTACAAGGACTTGATCGGTAAAAACGTCGTTCTTCCTATCGCGAATAAATTGATCCCAATCGTTGCGGACGAACACGCGGATCCTGAGTTTGGTACAGGTGTCGTGAAAATCACACCTGCCCACGATCCAAACGACTTTTTGGTTGGTCAACGCCACAACTTACCACAAGTCAATGTCATGAACGATGACGGAACCATGAATGACTTGGCCTTCGAATTTGCAGGCATGGACCGTTTTGAAGCTCGTAAGGCAGTCGTTGCCAAGTTGGAAGAAATCGGTGCCCTCGTCAAAATCGAAAAACGTGTCCACAGTGTTGGTCACTCAGAACGTACAGGTGTTGTAGTTGAGCCACGCTTGTCTACTCAATGGTTCGTCAAGATGGACCAATTGGCTAAAAATGCTATTGCCAATCAAGATACAGACGATAAGGTAGAATTCTACCCACCTCGTTTCAACGATACCTTCCTCCAATGGATGGAAAATGTCCACGACTGGGTAATCTCACGTCAGCTCTGGTGGGGTCACCAAATCCCTGCTTGGTACAATGCCGAGGGTGAAATGTACGTCGGTGAAGAAGCTCCTGAAGGTGACGGATGGACTCAGGACGAAGATGTCTTAGACACTTGGTTCAGTTCTGCCCTTTGGCCATTCTCAACTATGGGCTGGCCGGATGTCGACTCAGAAGACTTCAAACGTTACTTCCCAACTTCAACCTTGGTTACTGGTTACGACATCATCTTCTTCTGGGTGTCTCGTATGATCTTCCAATCCTTGGAATTCACTGGCCGTCAACCATTCCAAAACGTCCTTATCCACGGTCTCATTCGTGACGAACAAGGACGCAAAATGTCTAAGTCACTCGGTAACGGTATCGACCCAATGGATGTCATTGAGAAATACGGTGCCGATGCCCTTCGTTGGTTCCTTTCAAACGGTTCTGCACCAGGTCAAGACGTGCGCTTCTCTTATGAGAAAATGGATGCTTCATGGAACTTCATTAACAAGATCTGGAACATCTCTCGCTACATCCTCATGAACAATGAAGGCTTGACCCTTGAGCAAGCAACTGCTAATGTGGAAAAAGTTGTTAACAAGGAAGCTGGAAATGTTACTGACCGCTGGATTCTCCACAACCTCAATGAAACCATCGGAAAAGTCACTGAAAACTTTGATAAGTTTGAATTTGGTGTAGCTGGACACATCCTATACAACTTCATCTGGGATGAGTTTGCGGACTGGTACGTTGAGTTGACCAAGGAAGTCCTTTATAGCGATAACGAAGAAGAGAAAGTCATCACACGTTCTGTTCTCCTTTACACTTTGGACAAGATCCTTCGTCTCCTTCACCCAATCATGCCATTCGTGACAGAGGAAATCTTTGGACAAATCTCAGAAGGTTCTATCGTTACAGCAGCATACCCAACTGTCAACCCAGCCTTTGAAGACCTTGCGGCTCACACTGGTGTCGAAAGCCTCAAAGACTTGATCCGCGCTGTTCGTAATGCGCGTGCGGAAGTAAACGTTGCTCCAAGCAAGCCTATCACCATTCTTGTTAAGACAAGCGATAGCGACTTAGAAGCCTTCTTTAACAGCAATGTCAACTACATCAAACGCTTCACAAATCCAGAACACTTGGAAATCGCATCAACTATTCCTGCACCTGAACTCGCTATGTCAAGTGTCATCACAGGAGCAGAAATCTACTTGCCACTCGCTGACCTTCTCAATGTAGAAGAAGAATTGGCTCGCCTCGACAAGGAACTGGCTAAATGGCAAAAAGAACTGGATATGGTCGGTAAGAAGCTCTCTAACGAACGCTTCGTAGCCAATGCCAAACCAGAAGTCGTCCAAAAAGAACGCGACAAACAAGCCGACTACCAAGCGAAATACGATGCGACAGTCGCACGTATTGATGAGATGAAGAAGTTGGTGAAATAAACATTAAAAAATCTCTTAGATTCATTTCTAAGAGTTTTTTTCTTTCTTCCCCCTCACAACCAGCCTTCTTCTTCGGCAGTTTTGGCTGCTTCGGTTCGGTTACTGGCGCCTAGTTTGGAGAGGATATTGGTCATGTAATTACGAACGGTACCGTTTGAGAGGTAGAGCTTGTCCGCAATCTCTTGGTTGGACAGCCCCTGTGCTACTCCATGTAAAACAGCTACTTCCTGCTCGGTCAAGGGATTGGGATGGGTCATCATGACTTCCATCAACTCTGGAGAATATTCCTTGCGCCCCTCTAACACCGTATGTAGGGTTTGCATGAGTTCGGCGATGCTTCGCTCTTTCAAGACATAGGCGTCGACTCCTGCTTTGACCGCTCGTTCAAAATAACCTGGACGTTTAAAGGTCGTAACGATAACCACCTTGGTTTCAGGAACTTCTTCTTTGATCCACTCGAGTGCTTCGAGTCCAGTCTTGACTGGCATTTCGACATCAAGGATGGCAATATCGACTGCTTCTTTCTCCAAAACCTCGATAGCCTCGGCTCCATTTTTCGCCGGCAGAACAGTCTCTACATCTGGTTGAAAGCTTAAGAGCTGACACATGGCATCTCTAAGCATACTTTGATCTTCTGCGACTAATACTTTCATCTACTTTCTCTCCTTATAAGGCAGATGCACGCGCACCTCTGTTGGATGTTTCAAACTGACTAGTTCTACTTGACCTGAGAAGGCTGCAGCACGGTCTCGGACTGTATGGAGTTCATTTCCTTTTACAGTTGCAAAGCCTTTCCCATCATCTCTGACTGTCAGGAGTAATTCCTGATCTGTACGTTCCAGTTTTAGATAGGTTTTATTAGCGCTGGCATGCTTGATAATATTGGTCGCCAGTTCTAACAAAATCATAGCAGCCGTCGACTCCACATCTTGGGTCAGGCTAGCCTTGTCCAATTGATTGTCAACCTGGACTTCAATCCCAGCAATCTCCAGCATCTTTTTGACAGTCTCAAGTTCTGAAGCTAGGGTCCGTGATTTCAGATTTTCCACGATGGTACGCACTTCATTCATGGAATCTTTGCTGATCTGGTGAATTTCTTTTAATTCCTTCTCCACCTGTGGATAGGCCTGCATCTGAAATAACTGCAAGGCTAGATCTGTCTTGACACTCAGCATGGCAAAGGTATGTCCCAGACTATCATGCAAATCCTGACCGATACGACTGCGTTCATTTTCAGCAAGCAATAGATTTATCTGAGCATTTTGCTTAGCCTGAGCTTCTTTCAAATCCTCCACAATGCGAATCCGAACCAAGCCCAATGTCATCAAATCCACAAAAGTAAGAATCCCAAGCTCAAAGGCTACAACCTCAGTTTCGACTGACTGAAACATCATGAGTTGACCAACAACAAGAACTTGAGCAAGGAGAAAAGTCCAGACATGAAGTGAACGTAGGCTACGAACTCTAAAATGATAAATCAAGAGATTGGCAAGGAAAAAGAAGAACCAGACATAGTTGCCATAAATGAAGACGGTATTTCCAGCCACATAAGCTAACATGATGAACCAAAAGAGCCAGGATAAGCGCTGACTCTTGGTGGTTAAAACGCCTAAATAAGCCACCACAAATAGAATATCAACTAGTAAATGCCAGCTAGGAATTTCCCCAACTACTGCAGAGAGGATAGGGAAAACCATAAAAATCAAACTGGCCCAAAACATATAGTGTATGCTTTTCAGTCTTTCAAGCATTAAGCATTCTCCTTATGACCTTGAAGGTAAATGGTCAAACCAAATAAAACTGCTGAAAAAACAAGTAGATAAACTGTGGCTGATAGATTGATGCCACCCTCGTTTAAGAAGGTCTTGAGCAACTCCATCAACTGATAGGTTGGTAGGCACTTCCCGATTGCTTGCATCCAGTCTGGAAATAAAGAGATGGGCATCCAGAGTCCGCCTAAAACAGCCAAGCCTAGATAGAGAAGATTGCCCACGACAGACATCAGCTGACTAGAAGGCAAGAGTGTCAAGGTCAAGCCAAGCGCTACAAAGGCAATACTTCCCGCAATCAGTAAGAACGCAGCCCCAATCCAGTTTCCTAGAGGCATATCCACACCTCTGACCAAGTGCCCAACTGAGAAAACAACCAGGATTGAGACCAAATAATCAACCATCATACTTGTTATCTTTGATAGATAATATTCTACCATATTTACTGGAGTATGGCGCAATGTTTTCTGCCAGTTGTTGATTTTATCGGTATGTAAAACAGCTGGGAATGAAAACATAGCTGTTGACATCATAGAAAAAGCTGTCATAGAGATGAGGTAGTCGCGCATAAAATTTGCTGGCCCATCTGGTGTGTCCTGGTACATGCCTGAAAAGAATAAATAGAAGGCCGTCGGCATCCCTACGGATAATAGATAATAGACTAATTGACGTTTGGTCAATAGAAATTCTATCTTGTTTAGTGCAATCCATCGTTTCATCTTAGTCATCTCCCTTTTGTGTTTCTTCAAAGATTGTATCCAACAAGCTACGATTATTGACTTCAATTTCTTGAATCCTACACCCTGCTTGCACTAACAGTTGCCAAAAAGCATCCGCTTCACGTGTGACTACTTGCAAAGCATCTTGTTTTTGTGACCAGTTTTCAACCAAGTTAGACTGCTCAATGACTTTCTTGTAAGCCAGAGGTAGGATGAAGTGCTTTTCAATCTCCTCACTGCGCATGGCTAGAGGCGTCGTATCACGAATCAACTCTCCCTTATTTAAGACCAAAATCCGGTCAGCTGTATGCTCTACTTCTTCGATATAATGGGATGAATAGAGAATGGTGACTCCCTGCGCTTTTAGCTCCTGGACAATTTCCCAAAAACGTTGACGAGTTGAGGTATCCATGGCCGCAGTTGGCTCATCCAAAAAGACAAGTTTTGGTCGGCCAATCAATGTCAAGACAAATGAAAAGAGACGCTTTTGCCCACCTGACAATTTTTCTGCCAATTGCTCTTTTTGTTGCTGGTCAAACTGCAATAGTTGATCGATCTCCTGATTGTTCAAGGGATTTGGATAAATGCTTTGAAAAAAAGCAATCAACTCTTTGACCTTTAATTTCTGAACGATGACATTTTCTTGAGGGAGGTAACCTCTAATATAGTCTAACTGAGAGCTCGTCACTGGCAAACCTTGGATGGATACTTGACCGCTGGTGACCAGTTTATCTCCAAGCAAACAGTCCAAGAGTGTGGTCTTTCCAGCACCATTGGGCCCAATCAAGGCGACGCATTCACCTTCAGCTACCTCAAAAGAAATATCCTTCAAAATAGCCTTGCCCTTGATGTTTTTATTTAGGCTTTCTACCTTAATCATGTTCATGATATTCTCCTTTCAACAACTCCTTTCCCATCGGAAAGGCGATAAAAATCATAAATCCTAATCCCCAGGCACCACGGATAACTTGATGAAGGAAGGCTTGATCAAACCAACCTGTAAACATTTCTACCAACCATACCACTAGTGATAGTCCAATAAAAAGATAGAGAATCGCTTTTTTCATTTTTCAAACTCCTTTTTCACATCTGAGACCAATTTCAAACCTTCTCGGATCAACCAAGAGATCATGCCAAATCCTGCAAATAGTTCCCAAGGAAAATGATAGAAGCCTTCATCCAATCCTGAGAACATGAGATAAGTCATGACTCCTGCTGCTACTAAACTCATTGCGACAATTACTTTATGTTTCATTTTTTTCTTCCTCCATTTGATACATCTAGTATAATTCTTTGAAGGTAGAATCACTAGAAGCTTCTGTCATGAGGAAATATGACAAATGTCACAAAAAAAGAAAGTTGATTCCTCAACTTTCTTTTTTTCTATTATTTAATCTTTATTCCACACTGAAAAGATATGGATAAACCGGTTGTTGACCTTGGTGAATTTCTACTTCGACATCTTCGAATTCTTCTGCGATTTCTTGAGCAATTTCATTTGCCAATTCTTCGCTTCCGTCTTCTCCAACATAGAAGGTTACGATTTCACTGTCTTCGTCCAACATATGTTTCAAGGTTTCAGTCAGGGTTTGGTGCATATCAGGGTTTGATACGAGAATCTTACCATCCACCATACCAAGATTGTCATTTTCATGAATTTCTAGACCATCGATAGTCGTGTCACGAACAGCTGTTGTTACGCTACCGCTGACAACGTCCCCAAGAGCCGCAGTCATGCGTTCTTGGTTTTCTTCGATAGACTTGCTTGGGTCAAATGCTAGAAGGCTAGTCAATCCTTGAGGAATTGTACGAGCTTCTACTACAACAGCTGGTTGTTCCAATACTTCAGCTGCAGATTGAGCTGCCATGAAGATGTTTTTGTTGTTTGGCAAGAAGATGATGTTACGGGCATTAACTTTCTCAACAGCCTTGACAAAGTCTTCTGTCGAAGGGTTCATGGTTTGTCCGCCCTCGATGACATAGTCCACACCTTGTGCACGGAAGATGTCTGCCAAACCTTGTCCAGCTACTACTGCGATAAGGGCATATTCTTTTTCTTCAACTGGCTTGCTGACTTGAGCTTCTTCTTTTTCTACCTGCGCTTCGTGTTGGTTACGCATGTTGTCGACTTTAACCTTGACCAAGCTACCATATTTGAGACCTTCTTGCATAACAAGTCCTGGATCTTCTGTATGGACGTGAACTTTAACGATTTCGTCGTCATTGACAACAAGTAGAGAATCCCCAAGTTCGTTCAAGTAGTTACGGAATTCTTCGTAGTCAAACTCTTTAGCATAAGTTGGGCCTTGTTTAAGGGCAACCATGATTTCAGTACAGTAACCAAAGGTAATGTCTTCAGTTGCTACATGTCCGGCTACAGATTTGTGGTGTTCTGCATTGATCATCTCACCCATATTGGCTGGAGTAGCAACAAAGTCTTCAGATGCACTGTATTCACCAGTAAGAGCTGAAAGGAATCCTTCATAGATGAAGACCAAACCTTGACCACCTGAGTCCACAACTCCAACTTCCTTCAATACTGGAAGCATTTCTGGAGTTTTAGCAAGGGCTGCTTTAGCTCCTTCCAAGGCTGCACGCATAACTTCAACTGCGTCATCTGTCTGCTCTGCTTTTTTCTTAGCACCGATAGCAGCTCCACGTGATACAGTCAAGATTGTTCCTTCAACAGGCTTCATAACAGCCTTGTAGGCAACCTCAACACCTGATTGGAAAGCAAGAGCTAGATCTTTTCCTGTTAGCTCTTCTTTTGTTTTGATAGCTTGTGAAAATCCACGGAAAAGCTGAGAAGTGATAACTCCTGAGTTCCCACGCGCACCCATCAAAAGACCTTTAGCCAAGATACTTGCAGCCTCACCAACAGTTGAAGCTGGTTTGTCTGCTACTTCTTTAGCACCATTTTCGATCGTCATTCCCATGTTTGTTCCTGTATCTCCGTCTGGAACTGGGAAGACGTTCAATGAATTGACATATTCGGCTTGCTTGTTCAAACGAGTTGAAGCAGCCTGTACCATTTCTTGAAATAAGCTTGTAGTAATATTTGACACGATTATTCTCCTACAACTTTGATATTTTGAATGTAGACATTCACAGTTTGAGCAGTGATTCCAAGTTGGTTCTCTAGGCTAAAGCGAACACGTTCTTGGATGTTTTTTGAAACTTCACTGATTTTTGTACCGTAGCTCAATACAGTATATACATCAACTGCAATACTACCGTCTTCAGCTGCTTTAACGACTACACCTTTTGAATAATTTTCCTTACCAAGAAGGGCTTGGAAATTATCTTTGAGGGCATTTTTACTAGCCATACCGACTACACCAAAAATTTCAGTTGCTGCACCACCTACGACAGTAGCGATTACATCATCTGTCAGTTCGACTTGACCATCTTTTGTATTAATTTTTACAGTCATTTTTTTTACCTCAAATAGTTGATACTCTATTTTATCATATTTCAGCCCAACTGTAAAAGCAGAATGATGTATCATCGGATATTTGCTTGATTTTTCAAATGATTTCAGCTTTCGAGCAAAAGAAAAAGACCACTTAGGTCTTTTCATGTTTATTAAACGCGTTCTACTTTTCCTGATTTCAAAGCACGAGCTGAAGCCCAAACTTTTTTAGGTTTACCATCGATAAGAACAGTAACTTTTTGAAGGTTTGGTTTTACGGCACGTTTAGTTTGGTTCATCGCGTGTGAACGGTTGTTTCCTGATACAGTCTTACGACCTGTAAAGTAACATACTTTAGCCATTGTGTTTTCCTCCTATTAGATCTAATATAGCGGATGTGCTAGCACCACATACCGTACTATGTTATCACACTTTCTTATTTTTGGCAAGGGAATTGGAAGACTTTTTTTATTTAACGTAGATGACACCAAGTTTCCCAAAAGCTACGTCTCCACGGATAATCAAGGTTTTGCTGGTTGGTGCTAGAGGAGCTTCTGCCTTGGCTGCACCACAGAAAGTCTCCACCTTAAGATCCACTCTCCAGTGTTGGGGCACATAGATAACTGCATTCCCAAATCCGACTTCTATCTTCAAGGTTGCGCTATCTCCTAACATCTCTGCATTATCATAATAGATTTTGGCATTCCCAAATCCGACTTCAAACTCGTCTTCTACCAATTCTTGGTCTTGCTTGTAGAAAGTCCCACTTCCAAAAGCAACTTCCTTGTCTGTAAGAATGGTCTTTTCATCATCATGCCACCATTTTTTCCCATTCCAAGTTCTGTTGGTATGAGTCAGCATACTAACCCCAAGCACGATGAGAATACCAGCCCAAAATAAAGACTGATTTGAAATCGGTAGAATAGCATAGACATGATTTGTAATCCATACTGCTAGTAAACCCATCAATACTGCTACTGTATAATGGCGGCGAAGCAAGGCATCAACTGATTGGTAGGCAAAAAATCCAATACCAATCAAGGGCCAAATTTCCCCTGCAAGTGAAGGAATCCCAAAATTCCCCTGCAACAATACTAAGGCTGCCAATACTAGCAACACAATACCAAATACTTTCTTTTTCATCTTCTTACCTCATGTTTCTTAGATTTTCTTTTAGGAGGGATTGGTAGTGCCGTGACACGTGAACCTCCTTGTGGGTCTGATAAAAGGAAATAGTCCCTGTACCTGAGAAGGATTTGTCCACTGAGTAGACCTGCCGAAGATTGGCAATGGTTGACTTGGATACCCGACTGAAATAGCGAGGCAGGATAGCCTCTAACTCATAAAGCTTGAGTCTCACTTCATAGGCTTCTTTCTGGGTATGAGCATAGATTTTGTTGCCTTCCGTCTCAAAAAAGAGAATTTCTGACAAGTCTAAGTAATACTCCCCCGTCCCCTTATAAAAAATCAACCTAGGAGCCTTGGTTTCTTGCAAGAGTCGTTGCAAATCAGCTATTTCATCTGTCAGGGCTGCAGCCTTGATGACAATCTCTGTCTCAGTTAATTCACTATCAATCTCGATTCGTAACTTCATCCTATCTCCTTTCTGCATCTACTATACCAAAGCCCATAAGACTTTACAAGGGCAAAAAAGCAAGTGGTCATTTTTGACCCGTAAGTGGTTACGAGGCCAAACCCACTTGCTTTGATTTTTACAACATAAAGAAAAGAATTCCCCAGAGGAGTCCACAGGCATAACCTACTAGAACATCCTTGGGATAATGAACGCCACCCAAGACTCGGACCAGACCGAGAAGAGCTGACAAGACCAACAAAATCAACCCCGCAGACAAATTTGCGTGCAAGCAAGCCATGGAAATGATGGTCGCTGAAAAGACATGGCGACTGGGCATTGAATTACCAGAACTGTCCTTTTCAAGTAGTGGGACAATTCCCCAAGTTTCATAGGGACGTGGTTGATTGATCCACTTACGAACAAGCGTCAATAGGATAAAGCCAGAAGCTGGCACTAAGATATAAGCATAAAGGTCGTTCCCTATTCCCTTACTTATAAAACTTGTCCCCAACAAGGTCAAGTATGCTAAGGGCATCAGAACTGTCATCATGCGATTAAAGACTCGCATCAGTTTCAAAAGTTGTGGATGTCCAAGGAGGCTTGATTTCCTCTGATTGTACCACTCTTGATAGTTTTTCATATATTTCTCGTTGTTTCTAGATTTTACACAAGAAGCCTGACAGAATAAGCCTGCTAGCCTCTCCTATTCTAGTATAGTGCAGAAAAAGAAGGCCGTCAAGCCTTCTTTTGATTTATTCTTCTGCTTGGTCTTCTGTAAATTGACTATTGTAGAGGTCTGCATAGAAACCACCTTGAGCCATGAGTTCTTCATGATTGCCTTGTTCAATGATATTACCATCTTTCATGACCAGGATCAAGTCAGCATTACGGATCGTTGACAAGCGATGGGCGATGACAAAGGATGTGCGTCCTTCCATCAAACGGTCCATAGCCTTTTGAATCAACTCCTCTGTACGTGTGTCTACTGAGGATGTCGCTTCGTCCAGAATCAAGAGTGGAGCATCCTTGAGCAGGGCACGAGCAATGGTCAAGAGTTGTTTTTGTCCTACTGACAAGGTCACTGTATCATCCAAGACGGTATCGTATCCATCTGGTAAGGTTGTGATAAAGTGGTGGATTCCTACTGCTTTGGCAGCCTCAATCACACGTTCATCACTAATACCAGTTTGATTATAGATGAGATTTTCTCGAATGGTTCCCTCAAAGAGCCAGGTATCCTGCAAGACCATTGAAAAGGCGTCATGAACTTCTGAACGCGTCATATCCTTGGTATCTACACCGTCAATGCGAATACTTCCCTTATCAATCTCATAGAATTTCATCAAGAGGTTAACAATAGTCGTCTTCCCAGCTCCAGTCGGCCCAACAATGGCAACCTTCTGCCCTGCACGAGCCGTCGCCGAAAAGTCGTGGATGATGGTCCGCTCAGGTGTATAGCCAAATGAAACTCGATCAAAGACCACTTGGCCCTTCATGCTGGTCAATTGTCTTCCCTTATGAGATTCGTCTTCCATCTCAGCTTCGCCTAGAAACTCAAAGACACGAGTCATGGCTGCACTAGCCTGTTGTAAGCTCGTAACCCCTTGAGCAATCTGTGACAAGGGTTGTGAGAAGGTACGAACATAAACCATGAAGGCTACAATAATCCCGATACTGATATGGCCTTCAAGAGCTAAGGCGGCACCGACGATAATGACTAGAACATAGCTAAAGTTTCCAACAAAGATCATGGCTGGCATCATGATTCCAGAAATAAACTGAGATTTCCAGATACTATCATGTAGATTCTGATTCAAGCCTGCGAATGTTTCTTTTGTTGGTTCCACAGCATTATAGCTGCTCACCACATTGTGGCCAGTGTACATTTCTTCCACATAGCCATTTACAGCCGCTAGGTTGTTTTGTTGAGCTTTAAAGTAACCTTGAGATTTAGCCATAATCACTGAAACCGCCGCAAATCCAACAAAGGTTGAAACAACGGTTACCATGGCCAAAATCCAGTTCATCCCAAACATGGTAATCAAAACAGCAATCAGTAAAAAGCTAGCTGAAAGAACTGTCCCAAGACTTTGGTTGAGAGATTGAGCTGCTGTATCCACGTCATTAGTCACACGAGAAAGGGTGTCCCCTTGAGAATGACGGTCGAAATAAGCAAGAGGCAAACGATTGATTTTCTCAGCAATAGCTGTCCGCAAACGTTTTGAGAAATGTTGGATACTAGTTGAAAAAATGTAGGCTTGTGTATAGTTAAGGATAATACCAATCACATAGAGGATAACCAAAAAGCTAGCAATACTTGACACAGCCTCTAGGTCAATTCCAGTCATCAACCCATCTGAGATTAAGTTGGTGATTTCTTTGATTTTAGTTGGTCCATACACCGTGATAATACTTGAACATACAGCAGCCACAACTGCGACTAGTAGAGGAAGTTGGAGACCTGCTAGAAAAGGTCTACACTGTTTCCATAAGGACGTTTTCTTATTTTCCATGTTCCAATTCCTCCTTCGATAGTTGTGAATAGGCAATTTCTTGGTAAACTTCATTGCTTGCAAGAAGTTCCTTGTGGGTGCCTTGTCCCACGACTTTACCCTGATCCAAGACTAAGATTAGGTCTGCATCCATGATGGTTGAGATGCGTTGGGCAACGATCAACTTGGTCATGGATTGTGTTTTTTCAGCTAATTCTTGGCGCAAGATACGGTCTGTCTTGTAGTCCAAGGCTGAGAACGAATCATCAAAAATGAGAATCTCTGGCTTACGAGCCAAGGCGCGTGCAATGGCCAAACGTTGTCTTTGACCTCCTGAGAAGTTAGTACCACCTTGAGCCACTTCTGAGTCAAGACCCGCTTCCTTATCCTCGATAAAGTTTTTAGATTGAGCCAACTCTAGAGCTTCCCACATATCTGTCTCGCTTAGAGGACTTTCTTGGCTCTTACCAAAGTCGAGATTGCCCTTAACATCTCCAGAGAAGAGGACTGCTTTTTGAGGAATATAACCGACTTTATTTCGCAAGTCTTCCAAGTCATAATCTTGCACATTGACACCGTCGACTAGGATTTCCCCATCTGAAACATCATAAAAACGAGGCAAGAGGTTCACAAGCGTTGATTTACCAGAACCAGTTGAGCCGATAAAGGCAATGGTTTGCCCCGCTTCTGCCTTGAAGCTGACATGTTCCACAATTGCTTCTGAGTTTTTAGAGTAGCGGAAAGTCACGTCGCGGTATTCCACTTGACCTTTCACAGAAGAATTTGCCGTCTGTGGGTCACTAGGATTCTCAATAGAGGAATGAAGATCCAGTACTTGATTGATACGCCCTGCAGAAACCAAGGTACGAGGAAGGACGATAAAGAGAGCTCCCATGAGCAAGAAGCCCATCACGACCTGCATGGCATATGACATGAAGACCACCATATCACTAAAGAGAGGTAAACGTTCAGTCAGACTAGCATCGTTGATAATATAAGCACCAATCCAGTAAATCGCTAAACTCAAGCCACTCGAAATCGCCATCATAATGGGATTCATAATGGCCATCAAACGGTTGACAAAGAGATTAAGACGAGTTACTTCGTCGTTAGCTGCTTCAAATTTCTTATCTTGGTAATTCTCTGCATTGTAGGCACGAACCACTCGAATCCCTGTCAAACTTTCACGAGTGATGCTATTGAGTTTATCTGTCAATTTTTGAATGACAGATTGTTTTGGAAAGGCTAGAGTCATGAGAACGGTTGTCATTAAAACATTGACAATGACGGCTACTACTACTGCCCAGAGCCAGTATTCTGACTTGCCAAGGATTTTCCCAATAGCCCAGATAGCCATGATAGGCCCACGAGTGACCACCTGAAGTCCCATGGTAAAGAGCATCTGAATCTGCGTGATATCATTAGTCGTCCTAGTCAAAAGACTGGGAATAGAGAAACGTTTAATCTCTGTCTGAGAGTAATCCAAGATACGATTAAAAATATCGCTTCGCAGGTGAGTTGTGTAAGATGCTGCGACTCGAGAAGCGAAGAAGCCAACTATTACGGATGATAGAAAAGCCAAAAGCGACAAACCCATCATCTTAATAGCTGGTGACCAAAGTGCATCCAACTGCGTTCCTGGTGTTCCTATTAATGCAGTAATTTCTGAAATGTAAGTCGGCACTTCTAATTCGAGATAGACCGAGAAACAGGTAAAAAGAATTGTCAAGAGAATCATGCCCCACTCTTTTCCTGTGATACGCTTAGCGAGTTTCTTCATCTGCTCCTCCTATTTTTTCTATATTGGCTTGTAGTTGACCCATGACTTCCTCAAAAATAGCTAGTTTTTCCTCGGATACGCCATCGAGTAAACTCCTATCAATTCGATCAAAGAAAGATTTGATTTGCTGCATTTGAGAACGTGATTTTTCGGTCAAATGAACAAATTTCGCCCGTTTATCACTTGGGCTCGCCTCCAATTCCACCAAACCATTTTGCACCATGCGCTTGACTAAATTACTAGCAACTGACTTGGTAATATTGAGCTCTTGTTCAATATCCTTGATGAGCGTCAGTTCTTGTTCATGTTCACGGTGATCTAAAAAACGAAGGACCTGCCCTTGCGGTCCACCCATAAATTCAATACCACAACGTTTGGCTTCCTTTTGCACCATGAGGTGTATCTGGTGCCCAAAACGTTTAAAGACCAACATCGGTTTATCCATGCTTTCTCCCTTCTAATGTAAAATAGTTCTCTTGGGAACAATTAAGTTTTCATGAGAACTATTTTATCATTTTTAGAAAAGATGTCAAGAAAAAGTTTCCTTGAGAACTATTTAAGTAAAAATTGACATCAGCTCTTATTTTATCTATAATAAACACTATAATAAACACTATCTCACACGTATTATAATACACCCTAATTAGAAATGAGAACATCACAAATGAAACAAAAAGAAGAGAAAATCTTAGGAATCTTGGCTATTATCTTTGGAGCCCTGGCACTTCTTGGTTCTTGGCTACCAATCATTAGCATACTAGCGTTTTTCTTCGCTATTGTTGCTATAGCCTTAGGAGTTTTTGGTATCGGCCTTAATCTCAAAAATCGTAAAATATTGGCTATCATCGGAACGACCCTAGGTGTTTTATCCATCTTTCTTGTTTTAATGACGCAAGTATTACCTTCTGGTGTCTTTACTGATTTAGCTAAAAACTTTCGTCACCCATACAGAAGTCTAGCCTCTATAACAGAAGATGAGGAATTTGGAAATTTGCCAGATTATAGATCAGATGAGGATAATGATCAAGAGGATACGGAAGATACCGATTCCTTCGCTTGGACCCAGGAACAATTTGACGCTTTGATAGAAGGCGACACCACAAATAGAGGAAAAGGTGGCACCAACTACAAAGATATTATCAGCAAGCATGGACTACCGGATTCTGAAATCGAGTCAACCTCAGGTGGCTACGAGATTAAAAAAATCACCTATCTTTCCCTTGGTTCAAACACCAAGACAGTGGTACTCACTTTCGCAAAGCAGGAAAACGGCCAGTTTCTTCTCATCCGTAAATTTGCCCTAGGATTGGATAGTAAAGATCAAACTGACGATGGAGTAAAAGTCTAAAATAACTAAAAAACGAACAGCTATTAAAGCTGTTCGTTTTTTTATTAGAATCCATCAACGTTGGTGTAGATTTTTTGTACGTCTTCGTCGTCTTCAAGAACGCTGTAGAGTTTTTCAAATGTTTCAAGGTCATCACCTGACAACTCAACTTCTGATTGAGGAATCATCTCAAGTTCTGTCACTTGGAATTCTTCGATACCAGACTCACGCAAAGCAACGATAGCCTTGTGAAGGTCAGTTGGAGCTGTGTAGACAGTGATTGTTCCTTCTTCTGCTTCTACATCATCTACATCGACATCTGCTTCAAGCAAGAGTTCAAAGATAGCATCCGCATCGTCACCTGCAAATACGATAACACCCTTGTTGTCAAAGAGGTAAGACACAGAACCTGAAGCTCCCATGTTTCCGCCGTTTTTACCAAAAGCCGCACGGACATTGGCAGCTGTACGGTTAACGTTTGAAGTCAAGGTATCAACAATCAACATAGAACCATTTGGTCCAAATCCTTCGTAACGACCTTCTGTAAAGGTTTCGTCCGTGTTTCCTTTCGCCTTATCAATAGCCTTATCAATCACGTGTTTTGGCACTTGCGCTTGTTTGGCACGATCGATAACAAATTTCAAAGCAGTATTTAGTTCTGGATCTGGTTCACCTTTTTTAGCTGCTACATAGATTTCTACACCAAATTTTGCATATACTTTAGAGTTAGCTCCATCTTTAGCCGTTTTCTTGGCTACGATATTGGCCCATTTACGTCCCATTAGGAATCTCCTTTTTTCACATTTTAATCTTTCTTATTATAACACAAGTCTAGTAGATTTTCACTAGAGGAAATGGATTTTCTTTTGTAAAGCAAGCTAGGATTTCCCGCCGGCTGCTACGATTTTCTTACCTTCTTTTATCCAAGGGTGTTGAGAGAGGGAGAAGTAAAGTTGAACAGTCATCACAAGCCAGAGTAGCGGTTCACATAGGATAACACCTGTATAACCCGCCCAAGGAATAATCCAAGCTACAAAAACAATTTTCCCGATAAACTCGATAAAACTAGATAGGAGGGGCAAGAGTTTTTGACCGAGTCCCTGCAAACTATTTCTATAAATCAATAAAAGACTCAAAAAGGGATAGAAAACAGAACTAATGCGTAGATACAAGGCCCCATTTTCAATCAAGTAACCATCTGATGAACTCGCTAAGAAAGAAACGAGGCTAGGACTTGCAAAAAATAGGAATACACAAGCAAAGGTTGCCCAAGACATGCTCAAGTAGCTCCCTAAGCGAAGACCTTGGACAATGCGTTCGGGACGTTTTGCCCCAAAGTTTTGAGAGATAAAAGTCGTCATCGAAGATGAAATAGCCGTCATTGGCAATAAGGCAAAGGCCATGATTCTACGTGCTGCCGTTTGGGCACTGATAATAACTGCTCCAAAACTGTTAACAGAGGATTGCAAGATCACACTTCCGATAGAAACGATTGAACCCATCAGCCCCATGGCTAGTCCCTGCTCCAAGAGATCAATATAGAGAGCCTTGTTCCATTTGAAGTGCTTCAAGCCTGGAAGGAGCTCTGGAACACTCTTGCGGATATAGAAATAACAGAGAATAGCAGACAAACCTTGCGAGATGATGGTTGCAAGACCTGCAGACTGAACCCCTAACTGCAATTGTGTAATAAAATATAAATCTAGAATGACATTAACAATGGCTGAAAAGATAAGAAAGGCAAGCGCCGCAAGGCTATCACCAATTGATCGTAGTAATCCTGCAAAGAGATTATAGGCAAAGCTAACTCCCACGCAGCTAACAATCATTGAGATGTATTCATAGGATTGGGGGAGGATTTCTGCAGGTGTTTCGAGATATTGTAAGAGCGGATAAAGACCGAAGAAACCCATCAGCATCACAAGACCACTCAGAATTGCACCTAAAATCCAAGTCGCTGCGACAGCTTCCTTAATCTTTGCAAAATTACGAGCACCATAAAGACGAGCAATAACGACTCCCATCCCATTTCCAACACCGAGGGCAAAGCCGATAATCAAATCAAAAATAGCTGTCGTAGCTCCGACTGCCGCCAAGGAATCTTGCCCTAAAAAACGCCCAACAATCAAAATATCAGCTGTATTGTATAGTTGCTGAAAGATGTTGGACAGTAAAATCGGTAATGCAAAACTAATCAGTGAAGGAAGGATAGGACCATGAATCAAGTCCACCGTTGATTTTTTATTCATAAGGCTATTATATCAGCTTTCAAGTTGAGGAACAAGGGAGTTTCCTTAAGAAAGCGTTGCCTATATGTAAACAATCTGGTATAATCGTGACAGAAAAGGAGGGTATGTATGAGCTTAACAAGTCAGTTAATTACAGATGTATTCCCAGACCTTGAGAAAGTGGAACAATTAAACAAGGAGGCCTTCCCTGAAGAAGAACGCGTCTCTTTGGAGGAATTTTTAAGTTACCAGGATAGAGATGACGCCCACTTTTTCGCCTTTTATAATGAAGAAGAGTTTGTCGGCTTCGCTTTTGCCATTTCTAATCAAAAAGCTTTCTACATTAGCTTCTTTGCCATTATGCCCCATCTCCGCAGTCATGGGTACGGGAGAGAAATCATTGAAAAACTCATTGATTTTTACCAGCGTACTATGATTCTTGAAGTGGAGCGATTAGACGAAGACTGTGACAACCTCGAACAAAGAAAATCCCGTATGGACTTTTACTTACAAAATGGCTTTAAAACTGCCAACGCCTTCTTGGAATACGAGGGAATGAGTTTTGAAATTCTTTACCGTGGCGACCATTTTGATGAAGAGGCTTATCGGAACATCTTTCAAAAATTGCAAGAAGAAAATTACTTCGACTTTCGTATCGAATACCGACGCTTTAGTGAACACTAGTCATCATGAAACAAAAAAGTAGCAGTAAAACTGCTACTTTTTTTATTCTTCAATTTCGATTTCAAGAGCGTCGCCCAAATCAAGTGTTACTTCTTGGTTAGAATCTGCATCAGCTGCTACACTTGCTTTAGAACCTTCTTCCTCTTCAATTAAACCATATTGAACACGAACTTGGTGGTCAATTTCATCAAAGATTTCTGGATGGTCTGCCAAGTATTTCTTAGCATTCTCAGAACCTTGTCCGATTTTTTCACCTTTGTATGAGTACCAAGCACCTGCTTTTTGGATAATATCCAAATCACTAGCAATCTTCAAGAGTTCACCAGTTCTAGAAATACCTTCTCCATACATGATTTCAACAAGAGCTTCCTTGAACGGTGGGGCAACCTTGTTTTTCACAACTTTGATCTTCGTTTCTTTACCGACGTTAGTATCTTTTTGGTCACCAGTTCCCTTGATCTGTGTGCTTCCACGAACGTCTAAACGAACTGAAGCATAGAATTTAAGGGCACGTCCACCAGGAGTTGTTTCTGGATTACCAAACATAACTCCTACTTTTTCACGCAATTGGTTGATGAAGATGGCAATTGTCTTAGTCTTGTTGATAGAAGCACCAAGTTTACGCATAGCTTGGCTCATCATACGAGCTTGAAGACCAACGTGGCTATCTCCGATATCTCCATCGATTTCCGCACGAGGTACAAGGGCTGCAACTGAGTCGATAACGACTAGGTCAACTGCACCTGAGTCGATCAATTTCCCTGCAATTTCAAGACCTTGCTCACCTGAGTCTGGTTGTGATAAGAGCAATTCGTCAATATTCACACCAAGAGCTGCTGCATAGGCTGGATCAAGAGCGTGTTCCGCATCGATAAAGGCTGCAATTCCACCTTCTTTTTGTGCTTGTGCTACAGCGTGAAGGGCAACCGTTGTCTTACCTGATGACTCTGGACCGTAGATTTCGATGATACGTCCCTTTGGATAACCACCTGAACCGAGCGCAATATCAAGTGCCAAAGAACCTGAACTCATCACTTGTACTTTTTGCTCGGCACGTTCACCTAAACGCATGATTGAACCCTTACCGAAGTCTTTTTCAATCAATTTAAGGGCATCGTTCAAGGCTTTTTCACGATCAGCTCCAAATTTTTTGCCGATTTCATCTAATTTTTTTGTTGGTTTTTTCGCCATTTTGTTCTCCTATATTTTTATAATTCTTAGAACCTTCTTCTATTATATCAAAAGTCAGTCACTTAATAAAGCTTTGCGAACCAAGTTAAAAGCATGCATAACTGCAATTTTACGAACATCTGCTCGGCTTCTTCCAGCTATATTGACACGAACAACTTCTGTGCCTGATGCTTGAGACAAGCCGATAAAAACTGTACCTGCAGGATGCCCTTCTAGACTATCCGGACCAGCCACACCTGTCAAGGAAACTCCAAAGTCCGACTGGGTTTTAAATCGTGCTTGCTCCGCCATTTTTTCCGCTGTAAATGCTGACACGACTCCATATTCTTCCAACTCTGCTTGTGGAATATCTAACATCTTAGCCTTTTCTTCCATGCTATAAGTGACAAAGCCACCTTTAAAGATAGCTGACACTCCCGAAAAGTCCGCCAAAGTTGATTGGAAAAGCCCTGCTGTCAAGCTTTCTGCAGCTGTGATGGTTTTCTTCTGCTTTTTCAATCCCTCAATAACTACGCTGGCTAGACTTGCTTCCTCGCCATATCCATAGCAGATATCCTTTAAAGCAATCCCTTCAAAAGTCTGACGTGCAAGAATTTGACCCTCAAGACAATCCAAAGCTTTTCTTGCCTCCTCTTGACTAGTAGCCTTGGTAGACAAGCGCAAAGTCACTTCTCCCGTTTTTGCATAAGGGGCCAAGGTTGGATCTGTTTGTTCTTCAATCAAATCCGACAGAATCGTTACCAGCTGGCTCTCGCCAATACCAAAGAAACGTAGCACGCGTGAGTATAACTTAGCTCCAGTTGTCAATCTTGGCAACAATTCATTCAAAACCATGGGTTTTAGTTCGCTTGGTGGCCCTGGTAGGACGACATAGGTCACGCCAGCCACCTCAATCATGCCTCCGACTGCTAGTCCTGTTTCATTAGGTAGCGGGATTGAACCCTCAACGATTTGAGCTTGGCGCTCATTATTTGGAGTTCGGGCATAGTCCGGTCGATGAGCAAAAAAGTCATCTAGTTTAGCCTGCGCATGAGCATCAAAAGTTAAATCACGCCCTAGAAAATGGGCCAAGGTTTGTTTGGTCAAATCATCCTCTGTCGGTCCCAATCCTCCTGTTAGGATAACCAGATTGCTACGATTCTGAGCAATCTCCAACAAGGATAAGAGACGAGCCTCATTATCTCCTACAGCCGTTTGGAAGTAGACATCAACACCGATTTCAGCCAACTTTTCAGACAAAAACTGTGCATTGGTATTGACAATTTGACCTGTTAGAATCTCTGTCCCAACAGCTATTATTTCCGCTTTCATTTTTTCCTCCTACCTATCTATTCGGATTTCTTTGAAAAAATCGCAGGAAAATTCCTACGATTTCAATATTCATTTCTTATTGTTCTTGTTGTCCTTGCTCTATAACAGAACCAGTCGTTTGTGGCAAACGACCATAAATGTTTTCATACAAAACTGCATTTGTCTCCAACTCGGTAACTTCTGGTTTGTCTAATGAACGGCGTAAAAGATTTTGCATCTCTAACATATGCTCAGATGTCACGATTTGGTAAGATATTCCGTCAATCATTGCATCTTCTCCGCGCAATTGCTGAGACTCAATATTCTTAAAGGAATCCTGATAGCCCATCAACTGAGGAATTGTTGTAGTCGTAATCTCGATATTTGTCTGCATATTGTCGCTAAGAGCCTTCAGAATTTCTTGGTAGTGACTGACACTATTCAAACTAAGGATTTTTTCGACAATCTTTTGAATGACTTCGCGCTGACGTTTCTGACGACCGTAGTCTCCCTCTGGATCCTGATAGCGCATGCGTGAATACACCAGAGCCTCTTCACCATTTAATGTTTGCTCTCCAACCCCGATAGAAATCGTGTTAAATGGTTCCTGGTCTTGGATAGAGATTGGGAAACCTAGAGTGTTGTTTACTGTAATACCTCCGACAGCATCAACCATTCTTTGAAGACCGTGCATATTGACCATCACATAGCGGTCGATATGGATATTCATCATTTTTTGAATGGTCGAAATGGCAAGCTCTGCCCCACCATCAGCATAGGCAGCGTTGAGTTTAGCTTCTCTAACACTACCATCTGGTTGTTGGATTTGTGTCAGAATATCACGTTCCAAACTCATCATAACGACTTTCTTGGTTTTAGGATTCACTGTTACCAAGATCATTGAATCACTATTTCCTGCCCATGGGTCTGTACGTTCGACATTCCCCGTATCTACCCCCATCAATAGGATTGTCAATGGTTCAGTTGCCTCGATAACCTTGGTTTCTTCTCCGATTTGTTTATAAGTTTTGGCTAAAGTCTGTGTACTTTGTTGGTAGATAGTATAGGCATAAGCTCCCACACCAAGCACTGTCACAAGAACAAAGCCTAAAAACATTCCGATTATTTTTTTTACCATATATTTATTTGTCTATCAGTCGACCCATCAGGTAAACATCAAGAAACTCTCCTCCTTCTATACAAGCGCCTCGTTCCTGCTGGCCTTCAATGATGAAGCCCAGCTTTTTATATAGATGAACAGCTGCCAGATTTCGTTTTTGAACTGTCAATTGTAAACGTCGAATACTTCCGCTAGATTGGGCCCACTCAATAGCTTCTTCCATCAAGATACTACCGAGACCATTTCCCCAATAGGCTTTTTTGATACCCAAAAAGATATCCCCAATATGCCGAACTCGCGGACGTTGATCAGCCGTTATATTGATCACTCCTGCCAATTCTTCATTCAAATAAGCTAGTAAAGTAATCTGATTATCCGACTGGGCCTGCTTATCAATAAAACGCTGCATTTCGGATTCACTCATTGCAATTCCATTTTCATCCAGACTGGTAAAACTGGACTCTTGACCAATTTGATCTAAGAGAGCAATGACCGCTGAAGCATCCTGGGCTTCCGCTTCACGGATTAAAAGATCATACTCCATCCGTCAATCCTTTCAAAAGTTCTGTCGCTCGTTGACCATGAGCATGAAAGACAACTTCACGGCCCTCACCATCTTTAAGAATTTCTAATTCCAGATAGTCGGCTGGAAGAGCCTCACCTAATAGGTGTCCCCACTCAATAACCGTCACACCTGAACCAAAAAGAAATTCATCAAGGTCGATTGAATCTGCATCTCCTTCGATGCGGTAAACATCCAAGTGATATAAGGGTAGGCGTCCTTCATATTCTCGAACAATGGTATAAGTAGGACTTTTGATCATTTGATGAATCCCTAGTCCTTTAGCTAGACCTTTTGTTAATGTGGTTTTTCCAGCACCTAATTCACCAGTCAAAATCAATACATCATTTTTCTCTAGCAGAGAGCCGAGCTCTTGTCCAAGAGCAATGAGTTCATCTTCATTTTTTGTGTGCATGCTACTATTATACCAAAAAGTTTTCTTTTGTGATATCTCCACTAATAAAAAAAGAGGAGTTCCCTCCATCTTTTTTTAGGTTTAATCATTAGTTAAGAGCCATGCTAATGTAGTTCAAGATGAACAAAGCATCCAAAATCCAAATCATGACATGCACTTCTTTGATTTGACCTTTAACAATCTTTGTCAAAGTATAAGTCAAGAAACCAACGGCAATCCCTTGTGTGATTGAGTAGCTGAATCCCATAAAGATAGAGGTGAAGAAGGCTGGAACTGCTTCTGACATATCGTCCCAAGGGATATTTTTCAAGTTAGAGAGCATCATAATTCCGACAATAATCAAAATTGGTGCTGTCGCAGCTGAAGGAACAATCGCTAGAAGTGGGCTAAAGAAGCTTGATAGGGCAAAACAGATAGCAACAACTAAGGCTGTCAATCCAGTACGTCCACCAGCACCGATCCCTGCTGCTGACTCAATATAAGTTGTAACGTTTGAAGTACCTGCAATGGCACCAACTGATGTCGCCACCAAGTCAGAGTAAAGAGCTTTATCTAATTTAGCTGATTCATTGTTTTCACCACTTGTAGCGATGATACCAACTTTTTCACCTGTACCGATAAGAGTACCAATAGTATCAAAAATATCTGTCAATGAGAAGGCAAGAATGGCCATCAAGGTTTCTGGTAAGCGAGACGTGTTTGAAATCAAAGATCCTAAACCTTCTGATCCAAGAGCAGCACCAAACAAAGTTCCTAGGTCGTTAACTGCTGCTGAAAGATTGTTGCTAGCAAAATCGATTCCTGACAAATTAACAAGACCAACCGCAATAGCAAGGACTGTCGTTGTTAAGATAGAAAGGATGATCCCACCTTTGATACCTTTAACAACAAAGAAGATCGTAATAGCAAGACCTGCAAGAGCTACTAATACAGCTGGAGTATTGAAATCTACCAAACCTGGAACAGCTGCTGAGTTTGCAGTAAGAGCCGCTTGAGCCTTATCTGCTCCTTCACCTGCTACAGTATAAGTACCGGGGTCAATTGAGAATTTCAAAAGGCCAGCATTCTTGATACCAACATAAGCAAGGAAAACACCAATACCAGCTGAAATTGCTGAACGAAGTGTTGTAGGAATAGACTCAATGATCATTTTACGAACATTGGTCAATGTAATAATCAGTGAAATAACTCCACAGATGAAGACCATCCCAAGAGCTTCTTTCCAAGTATAACCCATCCCAAATACGACTGTAAAGGTAAAGAAGGCGTTAAGTCCCATACCTGGGGCTTGAGCATATGGCAAGTTAGCATAGAAGGCCATCATCAAAGTTCCCACAACAGAACCGATGATTGTTGCTAAGAATACACCCTGAACAGGCATTCCTGTTTGTGAAAGCATTTGAGGGTTTACAAAGAGAATATAACTCATTGCAAAGAAAGTTGTTAAACCAGCAAGAACCTCTGTACGGACATCTGTCCCGTGCTCTTTTAGTTTAAATAGTTTGTCCATTTTTAATCTCCTTTGTCATTTTACGAACAATATGACTATTATAACACCAATCATTCATCTTTTCAAGGTATTTTTACCGAATTATAAAAATCTTATCAGATATTATTCTTTTTGTTTTTACTTATAGTCAGCTTTTCTTTCAGCTTTTTGATATAATAGGAAACATCTTATCTGAAACTAGATTCGGGAGGATTTTATGACTAAAAAAATGATTGCCGTTGACTTAGACGGTACTTTACTTAATGGAGAAAGCAAACTCTCTGACTTTACAAAAGAAACCATTAAAAAAATTTCTAAGGAAGGCCACCATGTGGTTATCGCAACCGGTCGCCCATATCGTATGGCCAAAGATTTTTATGACCAACTTGAACTTGAGACTCCTATGATCAACTTCAACGGTTCACTCACTCACCTACCTGGTAAGGCTTGGAAACATGAAAAATGCCTTACTGTGGACAAAAAATACCTCTTGGATATCGTAAAACGAAAAGAGGACATCGAGGCAGACTTTATCGCAGGTGAATACCGTAAAAAGTTTTACATTACAGCCCCGGACAAAGAAATTGCCGATCCTAAATTGTTTGGTGTTGAAAACTTTCGCCCTGAAAATCAATTCAAGTCTGACTTAGTGACTAAGGGGCCAAACTGTATTTTATTACAAACTAGGGCAGACGATAAATATGCACTGGCTGAAGAGATGACCAGCTTTTACAAGCATCAGCTTAATATCAATACTTGGGGTGGCCCTTTGAACATCCTCGAGTGTACACCAAAAGGTGTTCACAAGGCATTTGCTCTTGAATACCTTCTAAATGTCATGAATATAGACAGACAGAACCTGATTGCCTTTGGTGACGAACACAATGACCAAGAAATGCTCTCCTTTGCAGGTAGAGGATATGCCATGAAAAATGCTAATCCCGCTCTACTTTCTTTCGCAGACGAGCAATTACCATTGACTAATGAAGAAGATGGAGTTGCTCACTTTTTACAAGAGCGATTCCTCTAACGTATAACTTATAATTCATCAGTTCTATACTTTGGGTAAAATAATGACCCTTAAAGTATGGAACTTTTTTCATACAAAAAATAATTAAAAAAGATTTGTATCTGTTTTATCCAGATCCAAATCCTTAAAAATATCTATTTTTTTAAAACAATACGATCAGAAACCTCACGGTCCATGTCATCGATGATTATTTGATTCTCCTCAGCTACATAAATCTTGACGTCATCTCCGATGATGACTTTCTGACTGTCTGGTTCAAAAGTTACCTTCTTAATTTCCTGATCACCATCAGGTTCTACTTCCGTCCATGTTCCAGTATTACCAGTAACAACGAGAGTAATGCTATCTCCATCATCTTGTCCTTTATAGGTGCCATCAATGTTGGTTACTGATCTAATAGTCGAACTAGAAACAGTCGTTTCTGCTGACTGAGCAGTCGTTACTTCCGTACTAGTACTTGCTTGAGTTGAAAGAGTTGCTTGATCTTTTGGTGAACATGCAACTAAGAGACTAAGACTTGCCAAAGAAGCAAGAGAAAGTGTGAATTTTTTTAGTGACATAATGCCTCCTTTCTTTTAGTGGCTTAAAATCAGAATAACCCTGCTGAGCCACCACACCTCTACTATAACAATTAAAGATAGGAGAGTCAATCAAATGACTTTGGATTCATAAGATAGGCACGAACCTCAGATATAAAATAGAGAGAACCTGTCACAAATAGCAAGTCTTGCTCTCCTGCAGAAGCTTCAAAGTGATCTATAAAATCTCGATAAGAAGCAATGCTTGTATAACCTCCCAAGTCTTGCTCCTCCAAGGAACCTTGGTAATCAAAAGTCGTAACATAGAGAGTTGCATCAGGCAAATGCTCAGTTAAGGATGTCAACATACCGCCATAATCTTTTCTCTTCAGGGCACCAAAAAGAATTTGAGCTTGATAACCTTGCTGGATTTTTTCTTGAATAAACTCAACCAAACGCTCCAGAGCTGGTAAGTTATGAGCGCCATCCAAATAGATGTGGTCAGTGATTGCTTCAAGACGCCCAGCCCATCTGGTAGTTCGCAAAGCAGTTCGAATCGCTTCTTGGTCAACATTCTCATCTCTTTGTGCCATAAACAATAGAAAAGCCTGCAAGGCAAGAGCTGCATTTTCCTCCTGATAGGCTCCTTCCAATCCCAGTTTTAGTTGGTTCAAGTCCGCTAGAGAGGAAGAGAAACATCCATTCTTGAAAGAAAAATCTTGATCAGCTTGGTAGAGAGTCACTCTCAAATCTTCTGCAACCTTTTGACAAACCATCTGTGCTTCAGGAGCTAGATTTACAATAACAGCCGACTTACCTGACTTAAAAATTCCTGCTTTCTGTTCAGCAATTTCTGCCAAGCTATTACCTAAGGTCTCCTGATGATCGAGGCCGATTGATGTGATGACTGCAATCTCCCCAGTCACCACATTAGTGGTATCAAGAAGTCCACCAATCCCTACTTCAAGTAAGACTAAATCCACCCCTTGCTCTTTAAAATAGAGTAGAGCAATTAAGGTCAGCAACTCAAAAAAAGATAGCTGATCATGGGTTTCTAGAAGTCTCTGCTCCATTGCTTTGACTTGTTCTGCTAAACGAATAAAATCTACGTCCGATATGGGCTCTCCATTGATACAAATACGATCATGGATGCTAACAATGTGTGGCGAAGTAAAGGTCCCAACCTTCTTGCCATGAGAAACAAAGAGTTCCCTCATAAAGGCAATGGTTGACCCCTTCCCATTAGTACCCGTTACATGGATAATCGGATAGGTTTGCTCAGGATTCTCCAGTAAATCTACTGCTCTTTGCATCCGTCCCAAGCCTGATCTAAAATTCAAGCCAATCCGACTATGAAGCCATTTTTCTACTTCAATCATGCTTATCTCCTTAACAAAAAAGCGAAGATTCTCTTCGCTTTTTACTCATTTTGCTAGATACTAGCTAAATTTTATTTTTAGCGTCAGGCTAAAAACGTCCTCCGGATGTTCCAACTCTTTCCAGTTTCTGGGAGTTGGGGTGATACAGTCTCCCAGACTGCCTGCGTTTCTATTTTCTAGCGCAGGGCTAAAAACATCCACCGGATGTTCCAACTCTTTCTAGTTTCTAGGAGTTGGGCTAAAAACGTTCCCCGAACGTTTTTACTCCTCCATAAAGCTGTTGAAGACTTCTTCAATCATGTTCCATTCATCTTCTGAATCTTCAGGAATTGGTTGCAATTCGCCTTCTGTTCCGTCTTCATTTTCAGTGAATGAGTAAGCTTGGATTTCAACTTCTCCGTTTTCATCTTCTTCTGCATTAACTGGTACAAGAAGGACATAGTTTTTACCAAATTCTTCTTTTCCATCAATAGTCAAAAGAATTTCAAATAAAGTTTCGTTTCCTTGCTCGTCTACAAGTGTAATAAGTTCACGTTCTTCGTGATCGTGGTTGTGATCGTGTGACATAGTTTCTCCTCTGTCTTAAAATTTTCTATCTAAATAATTTTGCAAAATCAATTGAGCTGCTAATTTATCAATAACTTTTTTACGCTTATTACGACTAACGTCTGCTTGCTCAATCAACATGCGCTCTGCAGCAACCGTAGTTAGGCGTTCATCCTGGTACTCCACTGGCAAACCAAAGAGTTCTTCCAGTTTTGCCCCATATGCTTGACTCGCTTCAACCCGCGGTCCGCTGGTATTGTTCATATTTTTAGGCAAACCAACAACAAAGCGCTCCACCTTATAGCTATCAACCAATTCCTTGAGTCGTTCAAAACCGAACTCTCCCTGGTCTTCATTGATTTGGATGATTTCGAATCCTTGTGCTGTAAACCCTAACGGATCGCTAATCGCTACTCCTACTGTTTTGGAACCAACGTCCAACCCCATAATTCTCATTGGTTATAGATCGACTCCTTGTCCCTTAAGGTAGTAGCGGACCAATTCTTCAACAATCTCATCGCGTTCGTATTTACGGATTTGATTTCTTGCGTTATTGTAACGAGGAACGTAAGCTGGGTCTCCACTGAGAACATAGCCCACAATTTGATTAATAGGGTTATACCCCTTCTCGTTCAATGAAGCATAGACTTCTGTCAATGTTTCACTGATCTCTTTTTTATTGGAATCGTCCAATTTAAAACGTACGGTTTCTTCAGTAAATCCCATTCTAACACCCTCTTTCCTTAGAATAGTACTATTATAGCACATTCACAACCTTTCTACAAATAACACAGTCTGAATTTGTTGTTTTTCTGTAACGTCCTTACTGGACAGTCGCGCCACTTGCTACTCGATTTGCGATATACTCTTCTGGTTCGTTTTTTATTAGATTTTCCAAGCCAACATTTTTTAAATATTCGCTTTCACTTGCCTTTTTAACATCTAGGACTTGAAAATCATAACTTGTCTTCGTTTCAATCTCTGTCTCACTTAAAAGATTGGTTTCAAGACTAAAACCAGGAATTTTTCGAGCTGCTTGAACTGACTCATCTTTGTCTTCCTCTTCTTTCAAAGCACTCTTTGCCTGCTCTAATCCATGCTCGGCAATGTAGCTCTTAAGTTCATCTGAAACTTGCCGTTTTTGCTGAATCGTTAGAGTCAAGAACTGTTTACCCTTATAGGTAATAATTTGGGTTTGCTGTACACCATTTTCGTCAACAGGTAGAACAAGAGTCTTGGTTACAACTGTATTGTTATTGGCATTTTCTAGAACAGGTAAAGTTGATTGAAGAGCTTCTGTCGTTGTATCTTTAGAAGGTTCCGCAGACTCTTTTTTTTGTCCACAGCCAGCTAGCAAAAATAGAAGCGCAACTGTACCGATAACTATCTTCTTCATATTTATTTTTCCTTATTTATCTATCAAATAAGGCCAGGAGTCACTCCCAGCCTTGATGTTTTATAGTGCTGCACGTAAACGTGCTTCTGCATTTTCTACATTGCGGACAGAGCGTGGCAAGAAGGCACGAATGTCGTCTTCTTTATAGCCAACTTGCAAACGTTTCTCGTCGACAAGAATTGGACTTTTTAGGATGCGTGGTGTTTCCATGATTAAATTAAGCACTTCATTGACACTCAAATCTTCGATATCAACTCCAAGAGCTTTAGCGTAGCGATTCTTTGATGATACAATGCTCGCAATTCCATTGTCTGTTTTCGTTAGAATATCTAATAGTTCTTCTCTAGAAATCCCCTCTTTACCGAGGTTTTGTTCTTTATAACTTAACTGGTGGGCATTGAGCCAGGTCTTAGCTTTTTTACAGCTAGTACAACTTGAGACTGTATAAATTTTGATCATGTACCTACCCCTTTCGCTACATGTTACTATCAGTTTATTCTATTATACCATAAAAAACATCCGACTTGCGACCTATTTTTAAAAAAATTTAACTTTTTCCCCAGTTTTTTCCCTTTTTTCTTGACAAAACACGAACTATAACCATTCTTTGTACTTCTTAATGTATAATTTTTTAATAACAGTGACGCTAAACATGTACAAGAAAATAATACCGACCAAAAACAAGAAGTATGGCAGTCCCAATGGAGCTAAACGAAGGATATTTACTAGTGGTCCATAAGGTAAACTAGTTACAAAGAAAGCTGCAACCAAAGTTGTAAAAATCACAAGCCAAGCTGGTCTGCTTTGTACAAAAGGAACTTTTGCGGTACGAAGCATATGGATAACCATGGTTTGAGACCACATAGATTCGATGAACCAACCTGTTTGGAACAAGATAATAAACTGAAGGGCAGATTCTGATCCATGAACATAATGATGGCCTGTCACCAAAGGAACAATGATAAAGTAGAGGAAGATAAAGGTCAAAATATCAAAGATAGATGAGATTGGCCCCATCCAAACCATAAATCGAGTAATGGATTTTGCTTCCCATGTATGGGGTTGTTTGAGGAAGTCTTGATCCACATTATCAAATGGCAATGCCACACAAGACAAATCATAGACTAGATTTAGGACAATGAGATGAACAGGAGCCATTGGTAAAAATGGCAAGAAGATACTCGCAACAAGGAGTGAGAAGATATTCCCAAAGTTTGAACTGACGGTCATCTTGATGTACTTGGTCATGTTGGCGTAGACCTTACGACCTTCAACGATACCAGTTTCAAGGACCATGAGATCCTTATCTAGCAAAATAACATCCGCAGTTTCTTTGGCGATATCGACTGCTGTATCCACAGAAATACCAACATCCGCCACCTTCATGGATGGAGCATCGTTAATACCATCTCCCATATAACCAACACCGTGACCATTTCTCTTTAACTGTAGAATGATACGCGCTTTTTGGTCAGGTGACAATTTAGCAAAGACTGTCACTTTTTCAACAACTTCTGCCAATTCTTGGTCTGTCATTTGGTCGATATCAGCTCCCAAAAGGATATGTTCAACATCCAAACCAACCTTTTCACAGATAGCTTGGGTTACTTTTTCATTATCCCCAGTTAAAATTTTTGTTTTGACACCATGCTCAAGTAGAGCTTGAATAGCGGGTGCTGCAGATGGTTTTGGTGGATCCAAGAAGGCAAGATAACCAGTAAGAATCATGTCGCTTTCATCAGTCACGGTATAGGCATAGTCTTCACGTAGACCTGACTTGTAACCAACACCTAATACACGCAAACCTTGACGGTTTAATTGCGCTACTTCTGCTAGTACTTCTTGGCGAATGTCTTCGGTTAGGGGAATGATATCTCCGCGGTACTCCACGTGTGTCGAAATGTTCAACATTTCTTCTAAAGCACCCTTGGTAACCATACTAACAACATTGCTATCGTCTTTGACAATGACACTCATGCGTCTGCGCTCAAAGTCAAATGGAAGCTCGTCGATTTTTTGGAAACTAGTATCTAAATTTTGTAGGATAGCGTGTTCTTTAGCTTCTTTTTCAGTTCTACTGATAATGGCACGGTCCATCAAGTTTTTCAAACCAGTTTGAAAATGTGAATTTAGATAAGCTCTTCTTAAGACCGCCATATCCAAATCACCGTGAATATCCAAAGGATATTCTAAAACAATCTCATCCTGCGTTAAAGTTCCAGTTTTGTCCGTACATAGGATATCGATTGCTCCTAAGTCCTGGATAGCATTGAGTTTTTTGATAACCACCTTTTCCTTGGCCATGATAATGGAACCTTTGGCCAAGCTAGCTGTAATAATCATTGGAAGCATTTCTGGTGTGAGTCCGACACCAACACTCAAGGCAAAGACTCCAGCCTCTAGCCAGTCTCCATCGGTCAAACCATTTGCGAAAAACACAATCGGAACCATGACAAGCATCAAACGGATCAAGAGCCAAGAAATGCTGTTCATTTCACGTTCAAAAGAAGTTGGTTCATCGTAGGTGTTGAGAGTTTGCTCGATGGCTCCCATCATGGTGTCATCACCAACAGCTAAAACCATAGCTGTAGCACTTCCTGAGATAACGTTTGTCCCCATGAATGCTAAAGATTCTGCTTCTAAAAGACTCTCTACATTTTGATTCGTAGCTTTATTTAAAGCAAGTTTTTCAACTGCATCACTTTCTCCAGTCAAACCTGACTGTTGAACAAAAAAGTCGCGGGATTCGAATAAGATAACATCTGCTGGAATCATATCTCCCGCACTTAATTTCACGAGATCTCCCACAACCAAGTCATCGATGGGTAACTCTTGTTCAAGACCATCACGAATAACAGTTGCTGTGTTGACAATCATTTTTGAAAGATTGGTTGTTGCCTTGTCGCTCCGCAATTCTTGGACAAAACGGATACCTCCTGAAATCAAAACCAAGACAACGATAATGATAGAAGTCGTTGGATCCTCTTGACCAGGTTTGGCAAGCCAGACGTTTGTAACGAGAGAGATAAAGGCAATCACAAGCAAAATGATTGTGAAAGGATTGATAATGGACTCATAAATCTTTTTAAAGATGGAATCCTCTTGGCCCTTGGTGATGGTGTTTTCACCATATAGGTCACGGTTTTCTTCGACCTGTTCAGAATCTAAGCCCTTTAGACTTGTATGGTAAAAAGCTAGACTCTCTTTAAATGGAGTTTGAATAGCTGCTGCTAGTCTTTCTTTTGTAGTTTTCATTGGTTTCTCCTATCTGTATGAATGGTGATTTCATACACAGAGTCCAATCACTTTATAAGGACAAAACGACACAAATTAGCGATTGGCTGTGTATGTGCGGTTCTGGATGATCGTCAATTTGCATCGTTTTTCTCCTTTCTTTGTTTTAAAATAGCAGAAAGCCCTGCCATAAAATGGCAGGACTAAAAACTTATTATCTGTTTTCGTTCAAGCTTTAACTCCATAGGGCGATGTAATGAGCTTAGTCTTGACCTTCGCGACCAGGACTGTTGACCAACGAGTAGTGTCTCCACTGCTTTGCGGTAGTCATCCGTATCCCTATGGTAGCCTCACCTACCGTTTTCGCCTTTCAGTATAAACCTTTAACTAGTAAAAGTCAACGATTTATCTCATTTTTCTTAGATTACGATTAATTCTTTTGGAGCAAGGGTTAATAACTCACAACCTGTATCTGTAATCAAGATATCATCTTCAATACGAACTCCGTATTTACCTTCAATATAAATACCAGGTTCATCAGTCAAGACCATACCAGTTTTGATAACTTCTTTGGAAGTTTGGCTAAAGTAAGGTTCTTCGTGGATATCAAGTCCGATACCGTGTCCGATACCGTGTGTAAAGTATTGTCCATAGCCTGCTTCCACAATGATATCACGAGGGATTTTGTCAAAGTCACGGAAACCTAAGCCATCCTTAGCTTGGTCAATCAATGCTTGGTTAGCCTTTAAAACAGTGTTGTAGATTTCTGCTTGTTCGTCGCTGATATGGCCTAGGTAGATGGTACGAGTCATATCACTCACATAATGCTCATAAAGGCACCCAAAGTCCATAGTGATAGCTTCGCCTAGTTCTACTGGCTTGTGCATTGGGTGGGCATGGGGTTTAGAAGAGTTGATGCCACTCGCTAAGATTGTGTCAAAAGACAAACCTGCCGCTCCCAGCTCACGCATACGGAAATCAAGGAAGTTGGCAATTTCAATTTCAGTCTTCCCTGGCTTGATAAAGTCAAGGGCATCGTGGAAAGCTTGGTCAGAAATAGAACAAGCCTTGCGAATCGTCGCAATCTCTGTTTCATCCTTAATCATGCGAAGCGCTTCAACAAACTGAGTTTGTGGAACTAGTTCCAAACCTTCAAAAGCGGCTTTCATACGGTGGTAATAAGAAACCGAGATTTCATCTTCAAACCCGATACGAGAAAGACCCATGTCTTTAGTAATTTTTGCGATAGTAGCCAACTCGTCACGTTCTGCAAAAATCTCAAAACCAGTAACTTCCTGCTTAGCAGCGATAATATAGCGGGCATCTGTCACCAAGACCTGACGGTCACGACTGATAAAGACTGTTCCATTTGAACCCCAAAATCCTGTCAAATAGTAGACATTTTTAAGGTTATTGATAATGATTCCATCTAGTTCTTTTTCTTGCATTTTATCGAGAAATGCTTGCACACGTTTATTCATGATGTAACTTTCCTTTCAAATACTGTCCTGTATAGCTAGCTTCATTGGCCGCTACTTCTTCTGGGGTTCCTGTTGCAATGATGGTACCACCACCAACACCACCTTCTGGTCCTAAGTCGATAATATGGTCTGCTGTCTTGATGACATCTAGATTGTGCTCAATCACGAGAACTGTATTGCCATCATCGACAAAGCGAGACAAAACAGTAAGTAGACGAGCGATATCCTCGGTATGGAGACCTGTTGTTGGTTCGTCTAAGATATAGAAAGACTTGCCTGTCGAACGCTTGTGGAGCTCGCTAGCCAGCTTCATACGCTGCGCTTCTCCACCAGAAAGAGTTGTGGCAGGTTGTCCCAAGGTCACATAGCCTAGACCTACATCCTTGATCGTCTGGAGTTTGCGTTGAATTTTCGGAATGTGTTTGAAAAATTCCACCGCATCGTTGACGGTCATATCCAAGACTTGCGAGATATTCTTTTCCTTGTAGTGAACTTCCAGGGTTTCGCTATTGTAACGAGTTCCATGGCAGACTTCACAAGCTACGTATACATCTGGCAAGAAGTGCATTTCAATCTTGATAATACCATCACCCGAGCAGGCCTCACAGCGACCGCCCTTGACATTAAAACTAAAACGACCCTTCTTATAGCCACGAATCTTGGCTTCATTTGTCTGAGCGAAGAGGTCACGAATATCGTCAAATACACCTGTATAGGTAGCAGGGTTAGACCTCGGTGTTCGTCCAATTGGACTCTGGTCAATGTCTATCAGACGATCGATATGCTCAATCCCTGAGATAGTCTTAAACTTTCCAGGTTTATCTGAATTGCGATTAAGCTTTTGAGCAATGGCTTTTTTGAGGATGCTGTTAATAAGTGTCGACTTCCCTGAGCCAGAGACCCCTGTCACCGCAATGAATTTCCCGAGTGGGAAGCGAGCAGTGATATTTTGTAGATTGTTTTCACGCGCTCCAGTCACCTCAATAAAGCGACCATTTCCTACACGGCGTTCTGACGGCACTGGAATGGCACGTTTCCCTGACAGATATTGCCCTGTAATGGATTTGCTGTTGCGAGCCACTTGCTTGGGCGTTCCTGCAGCAACAATTTCTCCACCAAAGACACCCGCTCCAGGACCGACGTCAATCAGATAATCAGCTTCTCGCATGGTATCTTCATCGTGTTCTACCACGATCAAGGTGTTCCCCAAATCACGCATCTTTTTCAGACTGGCAATTAAACGGTCATTGTCCCTCTGGTGAAGACCTATAGACGGCTCATCAAGGATATAGAGAACTCCTGAGAGGTTGGAACCAATCTGGGTCGCCAAGCGAATACGTTGACTCTCCCCACCTGATAATGTTCCTGCAGAACGGGATAACGTTAAATAGTTAAGGCCCACGTTATTGAGGAAAGTCAAGCGATCCTTGATTTCCTTAAGAATCGGACGAGCGATGATGGCTTCATTTTCAGATAGCCTCAACTGATCAATAGCTTCTAAGTGGTCTGCAATGGAGAGGTCTGAAATTTCTCCGATATGAGGACCTTTCTCTCCTCCTACACGAACAGATAAGGCCTGATTATTGAGACGATAACCGTGACAAGTACCACATGTTAGCTCATTCATATAGAGACGCATCTGTGTACGAGTGTAGTCGCTATTTGTTTCATGATAGCGACGCTTGATATTACCAATAACACCTTCAAAAGGAATGTCGATGTCACGAACTCCACCGAATTCATTCTCATAGTGGAAATGGAATTCTTTCCCATCTGAACCATTGAAAATGAGGTGTTTATCTGTCTCAGACAAGTCCTCAAAAGGCGTATCCATATCCACTCCAAAGGCTGTCATGGCTTGTTCCAGCATATTTGGATAATAGTTAGAAGAGATAGGGTTCCAAGGCGCTAAGGCTCCCTCGCGAAGAGTCTTGCTAGCATCTGGCACTACTAAGTCCGTATCAACCTCTAGCTTGATCCCCAAACCATCACACTCACTACATGAACCAAATGGTGCATTGAAGGAGAAGAGACGTGGTTCTAACTCTGGAACCGTAAATCCACATACTGGACAAGCATAGTGTTCTGAAAAGAGCAACTCTGAATCATCCATGGTATCGATAACGACATAGCCTTCAGCGATACGAAGAGCTGCTTCGATGGAGTCAAAGAGACGACTACGGATACCTTCCTTGATGATGATACGGTCTACCACCACGTCAATATTGTGTTGTTTATTCTTTTCGAGTTCAGGAACTTCGGTCACATCGTAAACAACTCCATCGACACGGACACGGACGTAACCATCCTTTTGAATCTTTTCGATCAGCGTCTTATGCTGCCCTTTTTTCTTACGAATAACAGGAGCCAAAATCTGCAGACGCTGGCGTTCAGGTAATTCCAAGACCTTGTCTACAATCTGCTCTACAGACGAAGCCTTGATAGCCCCATGTCCATTGATACAGTAGGGTGTCCCTACACGTGCATAGAGAAGACGTAGATAATCGTTGATTTCCGTCGTTGTCCCAACCGTCGAACGAGGATTTTTACTGGTCGTTTTCTGGTCAATGGAAATGGCAGGGCTGAGACCATCGATAGAGTCCACATCTGGCTTTTCCATATTGCCCAAAAACTGACGAGCGTAGGCTGACAGACTTTCGACGTAGCGACGTTGCCCTTCTGCATAAAGGGTATCAAAGGCTAAACTAGACTTTCCAGATCCAGATAGTCCCGTCACCACAACTAGCTTGTCTCGTGGAATTTCCACATCAATATTTTTTAAATTATGGGCGCGTGCCCCATGGATGACAATCTTATCTTGCATATTACTTCTTTCTAGTCCATTGTTGCTTTCCATTATACCAAAAAAAGTGAAATTCTATTACCAAAAAAGCCGATTTTGTAGTATAATAGTACGGTGCTAAAAATCACTGAAACACGGATTAGATTAGGAAAGGATAGGAGATATGAAGCAAGTCTTTCTCTCAACTACAACTGAATTTAAAGAGATCGATACGCTCCAGCCGGGCACTTGGATCAATCTCGTCAATCCTACTCAAAGCGAATCGATGGAAATCGCCTCTGCCTTTGATATTGATATAGCTGACCTCCGTGCACCACTCGATGCGGAAGAGATGTCTCGTATTACTATCGAAGATGAGTACACCTTGATTATCGTGGACGTCCCAATCACAGAAGAAAGAAATAATCAAACCTACTATGTGACTATTCCCTTGGGGATTATTATCACAGAAGAGGCTATCATCACCACCTGCTTGGAGCCTCTCCCACTTCTTGATGTCTTTATCAATCGTAGACTTCGGAATTTCTATACCTTCATGCGTTCACGCTTTATCTTTCAAATCCTCTACCGCAACGCTGAAATTTATCTGACAGCCCTTCGTTCAATTGAGCGTAAGAGTGAGCAAATCGAAACCCAACTTCACAAATCTACTCGAAATGAAGAATTGATTGAACTCATGGAGTTGGAAAAGACCATCGTCTACTTCAAGGCCTCTCTTAAGACAAACGAGCGCGTGATTAAAAAATTGACCAGCGCAACGAGCAATATTAAGAAATACCTTGAAGACGAGGACTTACTCGAAGACACCTTGATTGAAACGCAACAGGCCATCGAGATGGCGGATATCTATGGAAACGTCCTTCACTCTATGACAGAGACCTTTGCCTCTATCATTTCAAACAACCAGAACAATATCATGAAAACCTTGGCCCTCGTGACCATCGTTATGTCTATCCCGACCATGATTTTCTCAGCCTACGGAATGAACTTTAAGGATAATGAAATTCCTTTAAACGGAGAACCGCATGCTTTCTGGCTCATCGTCTTTATCGCCTTTGCTATGAGTGTTTCTCTCACTCTTTACCTCATCCATAAAAAATGGTTCTAAACAGGAGTTATTATGTCACAGATTGATTTAAAAGAATTAACAAAGAAAAACCAGGAATTTATCCATATTGCAACCCAGCAATTTCTCAAGGACGGAAAAACAGATGCTGAAATCAAGGCTATCCTTGAAGAAGTCATTCCTCATATCCTTGAAGAACAACCAAAGGGAGTGACAGCACGTTCTATCTACGGAGCACCAACTCACTGGGCTCATAGTTTCAGCGAAAAAGAGCAGTACGAAAAAGAACATCCAAAAGAAAACGACGATCCAAAATTGATGATGTTAGATTCAGCTCTTTTCATCACAGGATTATTTGCAGTAGTTAGCGCCTTGATGAGTTTCTTCTCAAACCAACCTGTGGCCTACGGATTGGTAACACTTATCAGTGTAGGGGCCTTTGGTGGAGTTGCCTTTTACCTGCTCTATCACTTCATCTACCGCTACTACGGACCAGATACTGACCGTAGCCAACGCCCACCATTCTGGAAATCACTTTTGGTCATGCTAGCAACCATGTTTGCCTGGGTCTTCATCCTCTTCTTGAGTAACTTCCTTCCACAAGCCATCAATATCAGCTTACCTCCTCTTGTTTTATTGGTTATCGGAGGAGCTCTCCTTGCCCTACGTTTCTACCTCAAAAAACGTTTCAACATCAAGAGCGCAAGTGCTGGACCTGCTAGATATTAAGATAAACAATAAAAGTAGTGTGTTTTACAGACAGACTACTTTTATTATGGCTCCAAAGCTTTTTTTTATTCTCCAAAGAAAAGTAGCTACATTTTCTAAAAACGTTCTAATGTAAAGTCTTTCCTTAGAATCCCGAGGTTTTGTCCTTGAATTCAAGTTGTTTTTCTGTTATACTAATAAAATAATAAGGAGAAATATATATGACTAAACAGAGAATTAATCAAATTGTCGGTTCAATTGGTGCCTTTATCGGGATTATTGTATTTATAGCCTATATCCCCCAAATTTTTGCTAATTTACAAGGAAATAAAGCTCAACCATTTCAACCTTTATCAGCAGCAGTCTCTTGCTTAATCTGGGTTATTTATGGATGGACAAAAGAGCCTAAGAAAGACTGGATTCTAATCATTCCAAACTCGGCTGGGGTTATCCTTGGCGGACTGACCTTCCTTACTGCTCTATAAGAATGCAACTACTATAAAAAGCAACCACATCGAGCGGTTGCTTTTTTACTACTTTCTTGATCTAAAAGTCTTCTTCTGACTCTAATTCTTGTTGTTTTCCCTCATCTTTTGTGATACAATAGCATCAATTTTTTTCTAGGAGGATAGTATATGACTTCTACTATTGGTATTATAAGTTTATCTAGTGGGACTATGGGTGAAGACTTTGTCAAGCACGAAGTGGACTTGGGTATTCAACGTCTCAAGGACCTCGGACTCAATCCTATCTTTTTACCTCATTCGCTAAAAGGCTTAGATTTTATCAAAGAACATCCTGAAGCTCGTGCAGAGGATTTGATTCATGCCTTTTCTGGTGATAGCATCGACATGATCCTATGCGCCATTGGCGGAAACGATACCTATCGCTTGCTACCTTATCTTTTTGAAAATGACCAACTACAAAAGGTTATCAAACCAAAGATTTTTCTCGGTTTCTCGGATACGACCATGAACCATCTCATGTTGCATAAACTAGGCATCAAGACTTTTTACGGCCAATCATTTTTAGCAGACATTTGTGAGTTAGACAAAGAAATGTTGCCATATAGCCTCCACTACTTCAAAGAATTGATTGAGACGGGAAGAATCTCAGAAATTCGACCTAGTGACGTTTGGTATGAGGAACGGACTGATTTTAGTCCCAAAGCCTTGGGAACACCTCGTGTCAGCCATGCAAATACAGGTTTTGACTTGTTACAAGGTAATGCTCAGTTTGAAGGAGAAATCCTCGGTGGTTGTCTTGAGTCTCTCTATGATATTTTTGACAACTCTCTACACGCAGATAGCACAGACCTCTGCCAAAAATACAAACTTTTCCCTGACTTATCCGACTGGGAAGGAAAGATTCTATTGCTAGAAACAAGTCAAGAAAAGCCTGAACCTGATGATTTTAAAAAAATGTTGCAGGCTTTAAAAGAAACTGGGATATTTGAGGTCGTCAGTGGACTCTTGGTCGGGAAACCTATGGATGAAACCTTCTATGACGACTATAAGGAAGCACTACTGGACATCATTGACAGTAATATCCCGATTGTCTATAATCTGAATGTCGGCCATGCGACACCAAGAGCCATTGTGCCCTTTGGCGTTCACGCTTATGTGAATGCACAGGAGCAAGTCATTCGCTTTGACTATAACAAAGAAAGAGAGTGGGACAGAAATTGGTAATTCGTTAGAATTCGATTTCGTCATCCCACCTCCGCACAGTTGAGTAGGGCTGTAAAAGCTGATGAAATCAGCGTAGTAGAGCCCACTCAACCACTGCGTCTTGCTCGACAATCCATAGACAATTGAGAGGCTAGGACTTTTGTCCCAGCCTCTTTTTCTCATTATCGTTACTAGCATTTTCATCATATACTACCGATGGCTAAAATAATAAAGGAGAGGCTATTGCCTAACATGTGAACAAGTAAGGGATAGTAGATATTCTCCTTTTCTTTCACATAAATAATAGAAAAGGCAAGGCCACCACCTAGGTATCCGACTGCACCGACCCACTCTGATAAAGACAAACTGTGCATATGAGTAAGTGAAAAGGCAAGACCGACCAAAAAGACACTCAGCCAAGTTGGTAGACTTTTCCTTAAATATCTCAATAAAATTTGACGGAAAAAGAGCTCTTCCACTAAAGGGCCTATGACACAGGCAAAAACCGCTATCAGTAGTGGTTGTTCTTTAAAGGCAGTTTGTATATTAGCCTCGTTTAGTCCCTGTCCGCTTAATCCCAACATCTGTCTCAACATTTCCGATAGGAGCCCAAAGAGAATGGTTAAAATGAAAAGCAAGGCCCAGCCTTTTAAAACCCCAAAGATAAATTTCCTTTTAGAAGTTCTAACCTCTTCCCACTTTTGGAGCAATAGTGACTTAAATAAGAAGCAACCATACACAAACATGATGGTATAGAGTAAATAAGTCCCTGCAGAAGAAGGCAATGGAGCATCAAATACTCGTATGCCATCAAACACAAAGAGAACTGTATAGAGGAACCCAAAAATCAGAACTCCCTTATATTTGGTAGACATCATTTAAGACCCTTCCATTCACAATCATTCTCATGGTCATCAACCAAACCTGCAGCTTGTAGAAATGACAAAACTGCAACAGGACCCGTAAACTTAAAACCACGTTTTTTGAGATCCTTGGATAATTTCTCAGATAAAGGCGTCTTAGCTGGTGCTTGACGGTAATCTGGAACATCATTGACAATGGTTTTCCCATCTACAAAAGACCAAAGATAGGCATCAAAAGAGCCAAATTCTGCCTGGACTTGTAAAAAGGCTTGAGCATTGGCCCGTGTCGCAAATATCTTGGCACGATTGCGGATGATGGCTGGATTGTCTAACAAAGCTTCCAGCTCCTCATCCGCCATGTCTGCAACATCTTGAAGGTGGTAGCTATGAAAAGCCTCATGGAAAGCCTGCCGTTTATTGAGCACCGTCTCCCAAGAAAGTCCCGCCTGATAGGTTTCCAGACAGAGCAACTCAAAAAGAGCCTGGTCATCATGTAGGGGTTGACCCCATTCCTCATCGTGGTAGGCTATATATAGCGGGTTATTCATTTTAACCCAGCCACAACGTTTTGGCATAGAAATCTCCTATTTCACCAACATCTTAAGGGCAGATTTGATGTAGTTTTCAGCTGTATCAGAAGTTCCTTCAAAGAATTTCTTGATCTTTTTAAGCTCAGTCGCCTTGTAGCCCAAGGCCAACATGGCTTCCATAGCTTCTTCCAATTCTTGGTTATCACTGCTAGATGGAGCGGCAACCTTAGCAGGAAGGTCATCACCGGCCACAACCACCTTACCTTCTAGGTCCAAGACCATCTGTTGGGCTGTTTTCTTCCCGATTTTTGGAAATTTGGTCAAGTAGGTAATGTTCTTGGTCTCGATGGCTTGAACGAGACCTGCATTGTCATCTGCTGCGATAATAGCAAGAGCAGAAACAGGGCCAATGCCTGACACCGAAATCAAGCTGAGAAAGAGTTTTTTCTCGTCTTCTGAACGAAAGCCGTAAAGGAGATGAGCGTCTTCGCGAACAACTTGATGCACATAGATTTGCGCTTCTTGATTGACTTGTCCTGAGTAAGCATAAGGATTGGCTACGTGTAAGATATAGCCGATCCCGTTAGCTTCTAGAACGATGTATTTAGCAGTAATTTTGGTAATGATACCTTTTAGATATTCGTACATAATTTTCCCTTCAATTTATACTCAATGAAAATCAAAGAGTAAACTAGGAAGCTAACCGTAGGCATAACTTAAGTTAGACAAGGTAAGGCTGACGCAGTTTAAAGAGATTTTCGAAGAGTATTAGTATTTTCCTAGCTCTCTGAGGCTAGTATGATTTTCCTGAATGCGACGGAACATCTTTTCCATATCTGACTTGGTAAAGTGGACCAAAACAGGACGTCCGTGGGGACAGTTGTATGGATTGTCACATTGGGAGAGTTGGTAGAGGAGTTGTCTAGCAGAGTGATCATCAATACGATGGTTGGCCTTGATGGACCGCTTGCAGGACATCATAATGGCTAGCTCTGCTCGATATTTCTTTATCGAAACTTCCTTGGTCAAGAGGAGCATGTCGCACATTTCATAGATCCCAGACTCGATTTCCTCCTCTGCCATCCAAATGGGATGTTCGCGCAAGATAAATTGATTCTCCCCGTACTCTGCTAGAAAGACGCCAACTTCCTCTAAGAGAGGCTTTCTTTCCTTGAGACGAAGGGCATCATCCGCAGGAAATTCAAAGATATAGGGCACTAGGAGTTGCTGCTGGCTCTGGTCAACATTGCCAATGCTCTCACGGTACTCCTCATACTTAACCCGTTCCTGAGCCGCGTGCTGATCTATGATGTAGAGCCCATCTCGACCTTGGGCAAAGAGATAGGTTCCATGCATCTGACCGAAAAATTCCAACTCTGGGAAGCTTGAAGATTCTTCCCGCTCCAACTTATCATAAGCCTTATCTAAACTAGCCATATCTAACTCTGGATGATCCAGTTGGTCATAGCTGGCAGGCTTTCTCTCTGCAAAATGCAGTTTGGCTGGCTTAGTCAGCTGATCCAAGGTTTCCTTAGCAAATAAGTTCAAATCCTGTCTGTCTTCTGTCAGGTTTACTTGATGGTCTGCTACCTCAGCTTGAGTCGGTCTTGTCGGTTCATTTTTTTCATAGTAGAGCGTATTTTCTCTCAGCGGCAAAGTCGTTTGCTCTACTTTTTCACGATTGCGAACGGTAGATTTGGCAAGATTTTCCAAGGCGTCTGGAATCAAAGTCTGTTCCTTGAGACTCTTTGCGATAGCTTCTGAAACTAGCGCCATCAGCTCTCTTTCCTTGGAAATTCGTACCTCTTGCTTGGTTGGATGCACATTGACATCTGCTAGATAAGGATCGATATGAATGTGAATAACGGCTAGTGGAAAACGCCCCACCATGAGCTTGCTCCCGTAACCATCTAAAATGGCACGATTGAGCAAGAAGTTTTTGATATAACGACCATTTATAAAAAGACTAATATAGTTACGATTAGCACGTGTCAACTCCGGCAATGAAACAAAACCTGAAATTTCAAAGTCTAGGTCAGAATTCTCAATTTCAACCATCTTTTTGGCACTGGCTAAACCATAAATCCCAGCAATGGCTTGACGCAGTTGACCCGTACCAGCTGTTCGTGTCATCTCCTTGCCATCGCTAATCAGGCTAAAGGAAATCTCAGGATGGGCTAGCCCCAAACGGTTGACAATATCAATGATGTGAGACAACTCCGCCTGCTGGCTCTTCATATACTTGAGACGAGCTGGTGTGTTGAAAAAAAGATCCTCCACACAAACCTTGGTCCCCACAGGACTGGTCGCAGGGATGATTTCTTCAACTTCTCCCCCACGAGCAACTAACTTGGTTCCGTGACTTGCTCCATCCACTGCTGTCAAAAGAGTCAGCACACTAACAGATGCGATAGAAGGCAAAGCTTCACCACGAAAACCGAGGGTCCGAATCCGAAAGAGATCCGCTTGATTTTTAATCTTACTGGTCGCATGACGGCGGAGAGCTAACTCGACTTCATCGTGGGCAATCCCGTGACCATTATCGGTGATTTGGATCTTCTTAAGTCCAGCTTCTTCAATCTCAACGATAATCTGGCTTGAGCCAGCGTCGATAGCATTTTCAACCAACTCTTTAACTACGCTCGCAGGACGTTCAATAACTTCTCCTGCTGCAATCTGGTTGGCCAAGACTTCTGGCAATTCAATAATATGAGACATCTTTCAGCCCCTTTCTTAACGATTTTTATCTATTTCTCTGAAAATAAGCTAGTGCTATTATACCATATTTCATTCGTTTCCAAAAAAGTCCAAGCAGCAACTTTCTTCCCGATTTTACTAGGTTATTTGCCAAGTTTGTGGTAAAATAGGTAGAAACAATATTTTAAAAAGGAGAAAAGACACATGCACATTTTTGATGAGCTAAAAGAGCGTGGTTTGATTTTTCAAACGACTGATGAAGAAGCTTTGCTCAAAGCCCTAGAAGAAGGTCAAGTTTCTTATTATACTGGCTACGATCCAACTGCTGACAGCCTTCACCTAGGTCACCTTGTCGCAATCTTGACAAGTCGTCGTTTGCAGTTAGCAGGTCACAAACCTTATGCGCTCGTTGGCGGTGCTACAGGTCTCATCGGAGATCCGTCCTTCAAAGATGCTGAGCGTAGTCTCCAAACAAAAGACACAGTGGATGGCTGGGTCAAGTCTATCCAAGGACAACTTTCTCGCTTTCTTGACTTTGAAAATGGTGAAAATAAAGCTGTCATGGTCAACAACTACGACTGGTTTGGCAGCATCAGCTTCATTGATTTCCTCCGTGATATCGGAAAATACTTCACTGTCAACTACATGATGAGCAAGGAGTCTGTGAAGAAACGCATTGAAACAGGGATTTCTTACACTGAGTTTGCCTACCAAATCATGCAGGGATATGACTTCTTCGTTCTTAACCAAGAGCACAATGTAACCCTTCAAATCGGTGGTTCTGACCAGTGGGGAAATATGACTGCCGGTACAGAGTTGCTTCGTCGTAAGGCTGATAAGACAGGTCACGTCATCACTGTTCCACTCATCACAGACGCAACTGGTAAGAAATTTGGTAAATCAGAAGGAAATGCAGTTTGGCTCAACCCTGAAAAGACTTCTCCATACGAAATGTACCAATTCTGGATGAATGTCATGGACGCTGACGCTGTTCGCTTCTTGAAAATCTTTACTTTCTTGTCACTTGACGAGATTGAAGACATCCGTAAACAATTTGAAGCGGCGCCACACGAACGCTTGGCTCAAAAAGTCTTGGCTCGTGAAGTCGTTACACTTGTTCACGGAGAAGAAGCCTACAAAGAAGCTCTTAACATCACTGAGCAACTCTTTGCAGGGAATATCAAAAACCTTTCTGTCAAAGAACTCAAACAAGGACTTCGTGGTGTGCCAAACTACCAAGTACAAGCAGACGAAAACCACAACATCGTTGAACTCCTTGTATCTTCTGGTGTGGTTAACTCAAAACGTCAAGCCCGTGAAGATATTCAAAATGGAGCTATCTATATCAACGGCGACCGCATCCAAGACCTTGACTATGTCTTGAGTGATGCTGATAAGTTAGAGAACGAACTGACTGTTATCCGCCGTGGTAAGAAAAAATACTTTGTTTTGACTTATTAAGAAAGTAAAACCACGAAGTTAATACGAAACTTCGTGGTTTTCTTATATACTTTTCCCTAGAATTATGTAAGGTCACTCCCCAGCTAAAAAGTTATTACAGCCATTCTTTTCCCCATTGATTTAAATCCTTTAAAATCGGCATCAGTGATTTACCTTTTTCTGTTAGCTGATATTCTGTATGGAGTGGCATAGTCTCAAAATCAAATTTCTCAACCAATTGGTTCTCTATTAAAACATCTAGTCCACGTGTTAGACTGATAGTTGTAATCCCTTCAACTTCTCTTCTCAATTGATTGAAGCGGACTTTCTTATGCTTGTTTATAACCCATAATATATTCATCCTCCATTTTCCACCAACCACATCTAAGACACGAGACATACTACAGTTCCAATTTTTATTTGTTAACATTTTTTCTCCTTACAAAAATGTGCCTACTACACAACTTATTTATAAAGTATTATAATCTTTTTATCATTTATTTTAAAGGAGTTATTTATGTTTATTATAAACCTTACCTATATTGAGCCACTTGAGGCAGTTGAAAAATATTTACAAGAACACATAAATTTTCTGAACCATTATTATGCAGAAGGTTTGTTTATTGCATCTGGTAGAAAAAATCCAAGAACTGGAGGAATTATTCTTATGCAAGGTAAGAATAAGGAAGTTGTCCAAGAAATCATCATGCAAGACCCATTCTACAAAAATAAGATTGCCCAATATGATATTATTGAATTTGAGGCAAGTAAATATTGTCTTGAATTGAAAACTATACTAACCAATCAATTCTATGGAAGTAAATAAATTTGATAAATTAGTGCAATTAAAGGAATTCAAATTCGCCAGATTGTTTGCTATATAGAAGCTCTTTTGTTACACTACTATTATGAATACAAACCTCAAACCCAAACTCCAGCGCTTTGCTTCTGCTAGTGCCTTTGCCTGCCCTATCTGCCAAGAAAATCTGACCTTGGTAGAGTCTAGTCTCAAGTGTGAACATCGCCATTCTTTTGACCTAGCAAAATTCGGCTATGTCAATTTGGCTCCTCAAATCAAGCAATCTGCCAACTACGACAAGGAAAACTTTCAGAACCGCCAGCAAATCCTAGAAGCTGGATTTTACCAGGCTATCTTAGAAACCATCTCGGACTTACTAGCAACGAAGCTATCCGCAAAAACTGTCTTGGACATCGGTTGTGGCGAAGGTTTCTACTCTCGCAAACTCCAAGAAAGTCACTCTGATAAAACCTTTTATGCCTTTGACATTTCAAAAGACTCGGTCCAAATCGCTGCCAAGAGCGAGCCCAACTGGGCGGTCAACTGGTTCGTTGGTGACCTGGCTCGCCTTCCTATAAAAGACGCTAGCATGGATATCCTACTTGATATCTTCTCGCCTGCCAACTACGGAGAATTCCGACGAGTCTTATCAAAGGACGGCATCTTAATCAAGATCATCCCAACTGAAAATCACCTTAAAGAAATCCGTCAAATGATACAGGACCAGCTGACAAAAAAGGGCTACTCTAACCAAGATATCAAGGAACATTTTCAAGAACACTTCAGCATCCAATCGAGTCAGATAGCTTCCCTGACCAAGCCCATCACCGCAGAGCAACGCCAAGCCCTGCTCAGTATGACTCCCCTACTCTTTCACGTTGACCAGACTAAGATTGACTGGAGTCAACTGACAGAAATTACCATCGAAGCAGAGATTCTTGTTGGGAAGACAATGCAATTAAATCCAATAAAATAAAAACGCATCTATTCAAGATGCGTTTTTTGTTTCATTTTAGTTCAAGTGCCAGATATCTTCGTTGTACTGAGCGATTGTACGGTCAGATGAGAAGAATCCTGCTTTAGCAATGTTGACGATGACTTTATCCAACCATGCGTCACGGTTTTCGTAATCAGCAAGCATTTGCTCTTTCACTTTGATGTAGTCTTCCAAGTCAAGAAGAGTCATGAACCAGTCTTTGTTGATCAATTCGTTGTAAAGACGTTCCAAACGTTCTTTCTTACCAACTGCAAGAACAGCGTCGCTCACGATAAAGTCAACCAATGGTTTGATCGCTTTACGAGCGTAGAATTCGCTTGATTTGTAAGCTTCTTTTGCGTAAAGGTCGATAACAGTTTCTGAATCTTCACCGAAGATGTAGATATTTTCGTCTCCAACCAACTCAGCGATTTCCACGTTTGCTCCGTCCATAGTACCAAGAGTCAAAGCTCCGTTCAACATGAATTTCATGTTACCAGTACCTGATGCTTCTTTAGAAGCAAGTGAGATTTGTTCTGAGATGTCACATGCTGGGATCAAGAAGCTTGCTGCAGTAACGTTGTAGTTTTCAACCATGACAACTTGCAAGTGTGGAGCTACTGCTGGGTCGTTTGCAATCACTTCTGACAAGCAAAGGATCAAGTGGATGATGTCTTGAGCTATTGTGTAGGCAGGAGCTGCTTTACCACCAAAGAATACTGTGATTGGACGAGCAGGGATGTTCCCAGCCTTGATGTCAAGGTATTTATGAATCACATACAATGCGTTCATTTGTTGGCGTTTGTACTCGTGAAGACGTTTGATTTGGATATCAAAGATAGAGTTTGTATTGATTTCCACACCTTGGTGTTCTTTCAAGTGACGAGCCAATTTACGTTTGTTGTGAGCTTTGATGCTTTCCAATTTTTCTTTGACAGCAGCCTTGTCTTCATATGAGAGAAGGTCTTCCAACTTAGAAGCATCGTGGTGCCAATCGCGTCCAAGAATCTCATCCAAGTAGTGAGACAAGCTTGGGTTGGCATGCATGAGCCAACGGCGGAATGTGATACCGTTTGTTTTGTTGTTGAATTTTTCTGGGTAGATGTCGTAGAAAGCTTTCAACTCAGAGTTCTTCAAGATTTCAGTGTGGAGTGCTGCTACCCCGTTAACACTGTATCCGTAGTGGATATCCATGTGAGCCATGTGTACACGGTCGTTTTCATCAATGATTTGAACAGCTGGGTCTTTGTATTCTGCTTTCACACGACGATCCAATTCTTTGATGATTGGTACCAAGTGAGGAACCACTTCTTCCAAGAATTCAAGAGGCCATTTTTCAAGGGCTTCCGCAAGAATTGTGTGGTTGGTATAAGCTGTCATGTTGCGAACGATAGAGATTGCCTCATCAAGTTCGATACCACGTTCAGTCAAAAGACGGATCAACTCAGGAATCACCATTGATGGGTGAGTATCGTTGATTTGTACAACTGCGTAGTCAGCAAGGTCGTGCAAGTTGCTTCCTTTTTCGATTGCTTCGTCGATGATCAATTGAGCACCGTTTGAAACCATGAAGTATTGTTGGAAAATACGGAGCAATTCACCTTGACGGTCACTATCATCTGGGTAAAGGAAAAGAGTCAAGTTGCGAGCGATGTCTGTCTTGTCAAAGTTGATACCATCTTTGATGATTGAAGAATCAACTGAGTCCAAATCAAACAAACGCAAACGGTTTTTAGTAGCTGTTTTGTAACCAGGTACATCGATATCGTAAAGAGTAGATGTCAATGTAAAGTGTGCAAATGGCACTTGGTAGCTACGGCTTGAACGAACCAACCAGTTTTGGTCAGTCAACCAAGCGTTAGGAATGGTTTCTTGTTGGTTGTTTTTAAGAACTTGTTGGAAAAGACCGAAGTGGTAGTTCAAACCAACCCCATCACCGTTCAAACCAAGTGTAGCGATTGAGTCGATAAAGCAGGCTGCCAAACGTCCCAAACCACCATTACCAAGTGATGGCTCCAATTCTACTTCTTCGATTTCGATCAACTCTTTACCTGCGTCAGCAAGTTCTTTCTTAACTTCGTCATAAAGACCAAGGTTAATCAAGTTGTTAGACAGGAGTTTACCGATCAAGAACTCAGCTGAGATATAGTAAACTTTTTTCTTGCCAGTGTTGACTGGTTTTTGGCTACTTGCAAGCTTGCTGTAGTTAAGAAGAGCAAGGTAAAGCTCTTCGTTACTACATTCTGCGATCGATTTATTGTAACGATTTTGTACAAATTCTTTTAATGGTAACATTTTTGTATCTCCTGATAATGTCTTATTTCTTTAATTCTACCAAATTTTTATTAATTCTGCGATAAATTGTAGTCAGATCAAGCAAAGTTTCTTCGACAGCAGGAGTTAGTTGATCTGCTGTCATACGCCATGACCAGTTTCCACCAAGAGTAGATGGGAAGTTCATACGAGCTGAACCATCCAATTCTAGCAAGTCTTGCATAGTTGCAATAGCCATGAAGCTAACGGATGAAAATACTGTGCGAAGCATTGCGTGTGGCACTGTTTCATACTCTTTACGGTTCGTGTAACGAGCCATGTACTCACGAGTTGGATCATCAATCTCATCACGGTACCAACCTAGAACAGTGTTATTATCGTGTGTTCCTGTATACATGACAGAGTTATTTGGCGCCAAGTGAGGGCTGTCAATACTTTCGTGCTCTGGGTTGAAGGCAAATTGAAGGACTTTCATTCCTGGGAAGCCAGTGCGTTCACGTAGTTCAATAACTTCGTCAGTCATGAATCCAAGGTCTTCTGCGATGATGTTCAAATCACCAAGTTCCTCTTTAACCGCTGCAAAGAGTTTGTAATCAGGTCCTTTCACCCATTTACCAGGTGCCGCTGTTTCAGAACCAGCAGGGATTTCCCAGTAAGACTCGAAACCGCGGAAGTGGTCGATACGAACGATATCGTAGATTTTAAAGCTTTCACGCAAGCGTTCAATCCACCATTTGTAACCATCTTTGTCCATTGCTTCCCAGTCATAGATTGGGTTCCCCCAAAGTTGACCATCTGCAGAGAACTCATCTGGAGGGCATCCTGCAATGTGAGTCGCTTTTCCGTTTTCATCTGTTTTAAAGAGATGTGGATTTGCCCACATATCGCTTGAGTCCTCAGCCACGTAGATAGGCATATCTCCGATGATTTCAATGTGGTTTTCGTTAGCATATGCTTTCAATTTCAACCATTGTTGGAAGAAAAGGTATTGCGTTACGCGGTGGTAAACAAGTTTATCTGCTAATTGTTCACGGTAACTTTCAAGAGTTGAGGCTTTGCGAGCACGTGCATCTGCATCTGGCCATTCTGTCCAAGCAAGATTGTCAAAATGCTCTTTGATAGCCATATACTCTGCAAAGAGTTCAAGCCATGATTGGTTTCCCTGAGCAAATTTTTCAAAATCTTTGACATCTCCAACTTCAAGGAAACGTTTGACAGCTTTCTCTAAAAGTGGACGACGTGCATAGTAGATTTTAGCGTAGTCAACTTCAGTTGGATTGCTACCGAAGTCAACTCCCTCAAGATCACTTGCTTCCAAGAGACCTTGCTCAACCAAGATGTCAAGGTCGATAAAATGAGTGTTTCCAGCAAAGGCTGAGAAAGATTGGTAAGGAGAATCTCCATAGCTAGTTGTTCCCAAAGGAAGGATTTGCCAGTAGCGTTGCTTCGTGCGAACCAAGAAGTCAACGAAATCATAGGCGCTTTGACCAAATGATCCGATTCCGTAGGCTCCTGGGAGTGATGAGATGTGCATCAACACACCACTTTGACGTTTTTTCATATTAGCACCTCAAGTGTTTATATTGTTAATTACTTCAATTTTTGCGCAAACGTTTGCGCTACTTTAAGTATAACCCATTTCAAAAAGAAATGCAAGCGTTTTTAAAAAAACTTTTTTTGATTTATTGATATTCTTAAAAATAAAATTTACTATATCCTATTCTCTGACCTTGATAATTTTTTTAAAAAAAGTGCGCAATCGTTTCCATTCTTCTATTTTCCGAACATTTTTCTTGATTTTTTACTTTTTCTTCCTATTATAGAACATTTTATAGCGACATTCCCCCCTTCTGCCGAATTTTAAACTTTTTAAAAATTTTTAAAAAAAGTGCTTGCAACCGTTTTCCGTTTGTGCTATACTATGGTCATAAGGGAAAACGTTTGCGTTTCCTCGAAATTAAAATTTGTTATTCTTTAGGAGGAATACATTATGTCAACTAAATTCATGAAGAGCGCTGCTGTACTTGGTACTGCTACTCTTGCTAGCTTGCTTTTGGTAGCTTGTGGAAGTAAAACTGCTGATAAAGCTGCTGATTCTTCTGCATCAGGAAGTCAAGAAATCACTTTCTACGTTGAAGACCAATATAAAGCATTCGCAGAATCAGCTGCAAAAGCTTACGAAAAAGAATCTGGTGTAAAAGTTACTATTAAAACTGGTGACCAATTAGGTGGACTTGACAACCTTTCACTTGATAACCAATCAGGTAAAGCTGCTGACGTTATGATGGCTCCATACGACCGTGTAGGTAGCCTTGGTACTGACGGACAACTTTCAGAAGTTACTTTGAGCGACGGTGCTAAAACAGACGATACTACTAAATCTCTTGTAACTGTTGGTGGTAAAGTTTACGGTGCTCCTGCTGTTATCGAGTCACTTGTTATGTACTACAATAAAGACTTGATTAAAGAAGCTCCGAAAACATTTGCTGAATTAGAAGAGCTTGCTAAAGATAGCAAATACGCTTTCGCTGGAGAAGACGGAAAAACTACTGCTTTCCTAGCTGACTGGACTAACTTCTACTACGCATACGGACTTCTTGCTGGTAACGGAGCTTACGTATTTGGTGATAACGGTAAAAATCCTAAAGATATCGGTCTTGCTAACGACGGAGCAATCAAAGGTCTCGAATACGCTAAAACTTGGTACGACAAATGGCCTAAAGGTATGCAAGATACTGAAGGTGCTGGAAACTTGATCCAAACTCAATTCCAAGAAGGTAAAACAGCTGCTATCATCGATGGTCCTTGGAAAGCTCAAGCATTCAAAGATGCTAAAGTAAACTACGGTGTTGCAACTATCCCAACTCTTCCAAACGGTAAAAACTACGAAGCCTTTGGTGGAGGTAAAGCTTGGATCATCCCATCAAGCACTAAAAACCTTGAAGGCGCTCAAAAATTTGTAGACTTCCTTGTTTCAACTGAACAACAAAAAGCATTCTACGATGCAACGAACGAAATCCCAGCAAACACTGAAGCTCGTGCTTACGCTGAAGGTAAAAACGATGAGTTGACTACAGCTGTTATCAAACAGTTCAAGAACGCTCAACCAATGCCAAACATCTCACAAATGTCAACAGTTTGGGACCCAGCGAAAACTATGCTCTTTGATACTGTAAGCGGTAAGAAAGATGCGAAAACAGCTGCTAACGATGCTGTAACATTGATTAAGGAAACAATCCAACAAAAATTTGGTAACTAATTGATTTGTTCAAGGGGGGTGGAAGCAAAATCCCCCCTTTGAATTTATAGATATGCTTCTTATCTGATGTACCTATCTTACGAATAAATCCGAGTTTAAACTCGCATCCTATGAAAGGAGTAATCATGGAAAAACAACAGCCTCGCAAAGCAGCCTTGCTGTCAATCATTCCTGGTTTAGGACAAATCTATAACAAGCAAAAAGCTAAAGGTTTTATTTTCCTTGGTGTGACTGTTCTATTTGTTCTGTATTTTCTAACGCTTGCAGCTCCTGAATTGAGTAACTTGATCACACTCGGTACAAAACCGGGCCGTGACAACTCTCTTTTCATGCTGATTCGTGGTGCTTTCCACTCTATTTTTGTAATTGTTTATTTAGCATTTTATATTTTCAACATTAAAGATGCTCACACTATTGCAAAACGTATCAATAACGGTATTCCTGTGGCTCGTACCTTCAAGGATATGATCAAAGGTATTTATGAGAATGGATTCCCATACCTCTTAATCATCCCATCATATGTAGCGATGACATTTGCGATTATCTTCCCTGTTATCGTAACCTTGATGATTGCCTTTACCAACTATGACTTCCAACATTTACCACCAAATAAATTGTTGGACTGGGTTGGATTGACAAACTTCACAAACATCTGGAGCTTGAGTACCTTTCGTTCAGCCTTTGGTTCCGTTCTTTCTTGGACCATTATCTGGGCTTTGTCTGCTTCTACTTTGCAGATTGTTATTGGTATTTTCACTGCTATCATTGCGAACCAACCATTTATCAAGGGTAAACGTATCTTTGGTGTTATCTTCCTTCTTCCTTGGGCAGTACCAGCCTTTATCACTATCTTGACTTTCTCAAATATGTTCAACGATAGTGTTGGTGCTATCAATACTCAAGTAATCCCTCTCTTTGCTAAGGTTCTTCCATTCCTCGATGGAGCACTAATCCCTTGGAAAACAAACCCTACTTGGACTAAGGTTGCCTTGATTATGATGCAAGGATGGCTTGGCTTCCCTTATATTTATGTCTTGACACTCGGTATCCTACAATCTATTCCAAATGACTTGTACGAAGCAGCTTACATTGACGGTGCAAATGCTTGGCAAAAATTCCGCAACATCACTTTCCCAATGATCTTGGCCGTTGCGGCACCTACTTTGATCAGCCAATACACCTTCAACTTTAACAACTTCTCTATTATGTACCTCTTCAATGGCGGAGGTCCTGGTAGTGTAGGTGGTGGAGCTGGTTCAACCGATATCTTGATCTCATGGATTTATCGTTTGACAACTGGTACAGCTCCTCAATACTCTATGGCTGCTGCCGTTACATTGATTATTTCAATCATCGTCATCTCTATTTCTATGATTGCATTCAAGAAACTACACGCATTTGATATGGAGGACGTCTAAGATGAATAACTCAATTAAACTCAAACGTAGACTGACTCAAAGCCTTACTTACCTCTACTTGATTGGTCTTTCAATCGTTATTATCTATCCTCTTTTAATTACGATTATGTCTGCCTTCAAGTCTGGTAACGTCGTAGCCTTTAAACTCGACAGCAATGTCAACTTTAGTTTTGACAACTTCAAAGGACTCTTCACTGAAACCTTGTACGGAACATGGTACCTCAACACTTTGATCATCGCTTTGATCACTATGGTCGTTCAAACAAGTATTATCGTCCTTGCTGGTTATGCCTACAGTCGTTACAATTTCTTTGCTCGTAAACAAAGTTTGGTCTTCTTCTTGATCATCCAAATGGTTCCAACAATGGCCGCTTTGACTGCCTTCTTCGTTATGGCCCTCATGTTGAACGCCCTCAACCATAGCTGGTTCCTCATCTTCCTTTACGTCGGTGGTGGTATCCCGATGAATGCTTGGTTGATGAAAGGTTACTTTGACACCGTGCCAATGTCTCTTGATGAGTCTGCAAAACTTGATGGTGCAGGACACTTCCGCCGCTTCTGGCAAATCGTTCTCCCTCTTGTTCGCCCAATGGTTGCAGTACAAGCACTCTGGGCCTTCATGGGACCTTTCGGAGACTATATCCTCTCTAGTTTCTTGCTTCGTGAAAAAGAATACTTTACAGTTGCCGTTGGTCTACAAACCTTCGTTAACAATGCGAAGAACTTGAAGATCGCCTACTTCTCAGCAGGTGCTATCCTCATCGCTCTTCCAATCTGTACACTTTTCTTCTTCTTGCAAAAGAACTTCGTTTCAGGACTTACAAGCGGTGGCGACAAGGGGTAATATACCCTCGCCACCCTTTTTCATTTTGAACTTGTACATCGATTGTCTGGTGAGAAAGAAGAGCTTGCAGAGATTACCTTGTTAGTTAGTGGACGAATCCTAACAAACATTCACTTTTACCAAGGATTCTACTATCCCCGCTTGAAATAAAAAACATTTCTCTATATAATACTCGATAATACTCGTATAGAAAAATGTCTATAGAAAGAGATTTATGTTACCATATCCATTTTCTTATTTTAATAGTATTTGGGGATTCCGTAAGCCCCTATCTCATCGTTTCGGCCTAAATTGGTTTCAACTGATTTTTACCAGTATTTTCTTGATTAGCTTGTCGATGGTGCCAATTGCTATTCAGAACAGTTCTCAGGAAACCTATCCTTTGGAAACCTTTATTGATGATGTCTACGCACCTTTGACGGATAGTGTGGTTCAAGATTTGGCTACCAATGCCCAGATTGTCAATGGTAAACTAAGTTATACGGGGACAACTCCCCATCAAGCTTCTGTACAAATCGGCGCTACTGCTCCTTCAAGTTTCCCTGAAGAATTACTTCTTAGCTTTGAACCCGAGCAACTCGTCATCAGTAAGCAAGGAAAAGAGTTAACCAGTATCCGCTATCACGCTATTACAACTGAGAGCTTCCAAAACAAGGAAAGCTTGACTCAGGCTATTTCCAAAGACTGGTATCAACAGAATCGTGTCTATATTAGCCTCTTTCTGGTCTTAGGCGCCAGCTTCCTCTTTGGACTTAATTTTTTCATTGTCGCTTTAGGCGCTAGCCTTTTGCTCTACTTTACGAAAAAATCACGTCTCTTCTCATTTAAGACCTACAAAGAGTGTTATCATTTTATTTTGAACTGTTTAGGTTTACCAACTTTCATTACCTTGATTCTAGGTCTCTTGGGTCAAAATATGGCGACTTTGATTACTGTTCAAAACATTTTATTTGTTCTATACCTGGTCACTATCTTTTACAAGACTCATTATCGTGATCCAGACTACCAAAAGTAGGAGATTATTATGCCTGTTACGATTAAAGACGTGGCCAAGGCTGCAGGGGTTTCTCCCTCAACCGTAACCCGTGTTATTCAAAACAAATCTACGATTAGTGACGAGACTAAAAAACGAGTTCGAAAGGCAATGAAAGAACTCAATTATCATCCTAATCTTAATGCTCGAAGTCTCGTTAGCAGTTATACACAAGTTATTGGCTTGGTTCTTCCAGATGATTCAGACGTTTTCTACCAAAACCCTTTCTTCCCTTCTGTTTTTAGGGGGATTGCACAGGTTGCCTCAGAGAATCACTATGCCATTCAGATTGCGACCGGTAAGGACGAAAAAGAGCGTTTAAACGCTATTTCACAAATGGTCTACGGAAAACGTGTGGACGGGCTTATTTTCTTGTATGCTCAAGAAAATGACCCCTTGGTACAACTAGTTGTCGATGAGCAATTTCCCTTCCTCATTCTTGGAAAATCACTTTCCCCTTTTATTCCGCTTGTTGACAATGATAATATTCAAGCTGGATTTGATGCGACCGAATATTTCATCAAAAAAGGATGTAGTCGAATTGCTTTCATTGGTGGTACCAAGAAACTCTTTGTTACTCAAGACCGTCTGACAGGTTACGAGCAAGCTCTTCAAGAACATCATCTAGCTCTTGATAGCCACCGTACCTTCTTTGCCGACGAGTTCCTAGAAGAAAAGGGCTATAACTTTAGTAAACAACTTTTTAAACATGACCCTCAGACCGATGCAATTATCACAACAGATAGTCTCTTAGCTGAAGGTGTCTGTAACTACCTCAACGAACATCAGCTTGATGTTCCAGTCCTCAGCTTTGACTCAGTAAATCCAAGATTGAATCTAGCTGCCTATGTTGATATCAATAGCCTTGCTCTTGGCCGAACTTCATTTGAAACCATTCTTCAAATCATCAATGATGTCAAAGAAAATCGTCAAATCTGCTATAGACAAGTGATTGCGCACAAAATCGTTGAAAAATAAAAAACCAACTCTCTATTTTGAGTTGGTTTTTTTGTATACTATTTACCTGAACAACTAGTTTTCAACTTCGACAAATCGTCCTAGAATATGGACATTCTCTGAGACAGATACAAAGGCTGTCGGATCAACTTGTTTCATGATTAGTTTAAAATCATTAAACTCTGCACGAGTGATAACCGTTATCAAAACTGCCTTACGCTCGTGGTTATAAGTCCCTTCAGCATCATGAATCATAGTCGCACCACGGTGCAATTTGTTATGGATTTTCTCAATGACTGCATCTGGATTACTAGTGACAATCATGGCCTGCATGCGTTTTTGTTTGGTGAAAACTGCATCTGTTACACGACTTGAGACAAAGATAGTAATCATAGAATAGAGAGCATATTTCCAACCAAAGGTCAATCCTGCAATCAGCATAATTGTACCGTTCACTAAGAAGGAGATACTACCGACGTTTCGACCTGTTTTCTTACGAATGGTCAGGCTGACAATATCTGTTCCACCGCTGGAGATATTATGGCGTAGAGCAAAGCCAATTCCCAATCCCATAACGACACCCCCAAACAGGGCATTGATGATAGGATCTTCTGTCAAGACCACCACTGGCACAAACTGGATAAAGAGCGAGCTCATGGATACCGTGATAAAAGTAAAAATCGTAAACTTATGGCCAATCTGTCGCCAAGCTAAAATCATGAGCGGAACATTGATACAATAGAAAGCGACAGAGATTGGGATGTGGAAATGAAACCAGTAGTTACTAAGGCTTGAGATAATCTGTGCTAAACCTGTTGCACCACTTGAATAAACGTGTCCTGGTTGGAAAAAGAAATTGACAGCTACAGCTGATAAAAAACCATATACCAGAGAAGCTGAGATTTTTTCATCGTATTTTTCTTTAGAAATTCCTTGTAAGACACGTAAGATTTTTACGCGATGAGCAAAGCGACGCAAATAATAGTGCCACTTCTTAGTTTGTTTCGTTTGTTTCATCTTGTTCTACTTGTAGATTGAGTTCTTCTAGTTGTTTAAGAGCTACTGTTGATGGCGCCTGCGTCATCGGATCAGTCGCTTTGTTGTTCTTCGGAAAGGCAATGACTTCACGAATATTTTCTTCTCCTGCTAAGAGCATTACAAAACGGTCAAGTCCGATAGCCAAGCCCCCGTGTGGTGGGAATCCATAGTCCATCGCTTCCAAAAGGAAACCAAATTGGTCATTGGCTTCTTCAGCCGAGAAGCCAAGAGCCTTGAACATACGTTCTTGAAGGTCTTTTTGATTGATACGAAGGCTACCACCACCAAGTTCATAACCGTTCAAGACGATGTCATAGGCAATAGCACGAACCTTAGCCAAATTCCCTTCGAGTTCATGAGCAGTCTCTGCCTGAGGAAGCGTAAATGGATGGTGGGCGCTCATATAACGTCCTTCTTCTTCAGACCATTCAAACATTGGCCAGTCAACAACCCAGAGGAAGTTAAATTTATCGTTATCAATCAAGCCAAGTTCTTTGGCAATACGTCCACGAAGGGCACCAAGTGTTGCATTAGCTACCTCAAGCGTATCAGCCACAAAGAGAACCAAGTCTTTATCTTCAAGACCAAGTGCACTTGCCAAATCGCCTTGAATGGCAGTCAAGAACTTAGCAACTGGTCCGTTCAATTCTCCATCAACAACCTTAACCCAAGCAAGACCCTTAGCGCCATACTGCTTGGCTACTTCTGTCATCTTGTCGATGTCTTTACGTGAGTAGTTATCTGCAGCTCCTTTGACGACGATGGCTTTAACAGCAGGAGCTTCTGAAAAGACTTTGAAGTCTACTCCCTTGACAACTTCTGTCAAGTCCTGAAGCAACATCTCAAAACGAGTATCAGGCTTGTCAGAGCCATAAAGAGCCATCGCGTCATCGTACTTCATACGAGGGAATGGCAGTGTTACTTCGATTCCTTTGGTTTCCTTCATCACGCGCGCAATCAATCCTTCTGTGATATCTTGGATTTCTTGCTCAGTCAGGAATGAAGTTTCCAAGTCGACCTGGGTAAATTCAGGCTGGCGGTCACCACGCAAGTCTTCATCACGGAAACATTTGACGATTTGGTAGTAACGGTCAAATCCCGCATTCATCAGCAACTGTTTTGTAATCTGCGGACTTTGAGGAAGTGCGTAAAAATGCCCTTTATTGACACGAGAAGGCACCAAATAGTCACGCGCTCCTTCTGGTGTTGATTTAGAAAGGAATGGCGTTTCCACATCGATAAATTCCAACTCATCCAAGTAGTTGCGGATAGAATGTGTTACTTTGGCACGAAGTTTAAGGTTTTCCAACATCTCTGGACGACGAAGATCAAGGTAACGGTAACGTAGACGCGTATCATCGTTTGCTTCAATGCCATCCTTGATTTCAAATGGTGTTGTCTTAGCTGTATTGAGTACAGCAAGAGCTGTTACATTCAGTTCAACCGCTCCAGTCGCCAACTTGTCATTTGCTTGCTCACGTGCAGCAACTTGACCAGTCACCTCGATGACATATTCACTACGAAGGCTCTCAGCTGTTGCCATCACCTCTGCTGATACTTTTTCAGGGTTGATAACCAACTGCATAATCCCTTCACGGTCACGAAGGTCGATAAAGATCAAGCCACCCAGGTCACGACGACGGGCAACCCAACCCTTCAAGGTAATTTCTTGTCCGATGTGTTCCTCACGAACACGACCAGCATACATACTGCGTTTCATTTCTTCTCTCCTCTTGTATTCTGTTACTATTTTACCATAAAAGCGCAGGCTCTTCATGAAAATCATCAGAAAAGTTGAGAGTTTCCTGCGATAAATGAAAAAATCCAGCAAAGTCTTTCGCTGGATTTGGTATTTCTTTATTTTTTTCGCTTTTCAGCAATCTCCCCTGCCTTTTTAGGGAGAACAATCTCCGTTGCATAGGCTGTCGCAAATCGCATAATACCTGCAATTGGTGCAAAGATAACTGCTAGATGATTATAAAAGAAATCCCCTTTAAAAGCATAGGCAAGCGCTCCAATAATAAGGAAGAGAACAACTGCCTGAATCACTGCTAATAATATCACTCGTTTCATGACTTCCTCCTGAGTCTATTATAGCATGATAATCATTAAAAATCCGATTAAATTATTCAAGGCATGTAGAGCTATACTATAGGCCAGACCACCCTTGCTGATGTAAGCCAGTCCCAAACTAAAGCCGAGTGAAGCATAGACCAGGAACTGTTGAGGAGTCCCAGGGAAATGAACAAGTGCAAAAATGATGGTGCTTACAAGAAGAAAGAGAACTGTCTGCTTGACGTTATCTTGTTGAGGAAAGACATAGCGAGCTAACATTCCTCTAAAGGTCAATTCTTCTGTAAGAGGCGCAAAGACCACTATCATAAAGAAAGAGAAAAGAGGTTGATTATGAGTCATTTGTTCTAACATCTGTTGATTGACTGATGGATCATTTGGTAAGAAATTTTGTGCTGCTATGACAAGAACCAATACCAAGGCAGGCAACCAGATGTATTTGTTAAGGGCTGTTTTTTCAATCGTAACGGTTCCTGTCTTATACCACTTGTAAGTAACGAAGGTGAAAATTCCTGCCAATAAGACATAAATTGGGACAGCAACATATTCAGGCGCACCCATTTTCATAGCCACTAAACCTACGCCCTGAATAAAACTATAGACCATAATAAATGATAAGAAAGTAAGGCTATACCAACCAATATTTTTAAGTGTTTTCATAAGATTCTCCTATTTGAAATAACGTTTTGTTTTACGCAACTGTGCAACATTCGTGTACATATGGATGACAACTGCTACGAGTAGAGCAACTAACTGTACTTGACCTAATACTACAGATAGAACTACTAAGACAACCTAGATCCCAGGAATGAGGAGTTGATTAACCTTGAACAAGATCAAGTAAGCTTCTTCCATTTCAGCCTGTTTTTCTCCCTCATCATAAGTGTCAAGGTAGTCTAAAACTTCCTTAGGAGTCGCCATAATAGAAAGTTTGTAGTTACGAATCTTGCTGGTGATTTTGAGGCAGTAAACACCCGACCAGATACCTAAAACTATCAAAAGTAAGAATGTTGCTGATGGTCCTAAACCTCCCAAATCTAAAAGTAGGCAGGATAGCATACTAATTTGGCAAACATTCCAAGCTACTGTACCATAATCTAAGAAACGATACATGGCAAGATAGTCTTGTTCGTTTTCTTCGTCCTCCTCTTCTCTTTGATAACTCTGATAGGCCTGATGGCTTTTTCTAGTGAAATAAAAAGTTAGAATCACCGTAAGCATCCCTAAACCAAGAAAGAATGATTTCAATGCAACGACTACTTGAGCTTGAGTGATGCCTAAAGGATTAAGATCAAGGAAACCAGCAAATATTCCTAATAAAGCACTTGCAAGAAAAATCTTCAGTGCAAAAATGATATGTTTCTTTTCCATATTTCAACCTCTTTCTAAAACAAGCCAGACAACCATTGACCAAAGGCTTTACCTGATTCAAAAATAGCTGTCAGGCCATCTGCTCCAAGCGTTACCAAAAGCAAACAAACAACAAGTACGAGAACAGCTTGGTTTCTTGCTTTCTTCGCTCCATATCCCAAGGGTTCATTGCCAAGCCAACCTGCTAGATAAGCATAGGCTGTAACTGTTATAATCCCAATCTCCGTCGAAGAGAGAAACAAGAAGACTGTCACCAAACGAACAATGTCGGCTTGAATGTTAAAATAATTTCCTAAACCTGCACAAACACCGGCAAGTTCTTTGTTCTCAGTATCGACTTGAAAACCCGCTAAAAACTCTTTCATAACTTTTCTCCTTTTACGATTTCTTTAAACTTTATCTTTCTCTCTACCCATCTAAAGACTAATAGTAAAACTATGTTAATCCAGAAGAGATATTTACTTTCGACGATAGAAAACCAACCAAATAGGCTTCCAATCATAGCCAAAAGATTTACGATAAACACAACTATAGATAGATAATAAATCACTTTATACTTGTTCATCACTCATCCTCCTCTAAGCGAAAGACTGACTCGACTGGCTCATTGAATATCTGAGCAATCTTCAGGGCAATGACGATGGATGGGGTATACTCATCTCGCTCAAGCAAGCTGATGGTTTGCCTGGACACGCCAGCTAGTTTGGCCAGCTCTGTTTGATTCAGGCCATCGCGAGCCCGAAGCTCTTTTAGACGATTTTTTAGCATGTCTTTTTTCTCCTTTGTTCTTATCTTGATTTCATTGTAACACATCTTTTTATTTTTGACAAGCATATTTGTCAAAAAGTTTAAGATTTTTGTCATTTTGTAAAAGAAAACGGTCAGGAATGGTATCCTGACCGTATTTTTTTATAGTTGATAAAAAATTGCTTACTCAGCTGATGGAGCGTTTTGATTTTCTTTCAGCTGGTTTTTATCATCCTTCTTGTAATCTCTTCTGACGATATAAAGCGTTGTTAGACTGATGAGAGTCAATACAGCACCTGTAAACCTTCCTTTTTGGGAGAAGACAAATTCTACTTTGTGTTGTCCGGAAGTAATCGGGAAGGAAATAAAGCTGTTCCATGCTTTTGTCACAGGGACATCCTTGCCATCTACTTTCACCTTCCAACCCTCACTATAAGGGATAGAGGTCATCATGTATTTACTGTCATCAGTAATATTCACTGAACCGACGATATGAGTATTCGAGAATTTCTCAACTTGTAGACCTTGTTCCTTCCGTTTTTCTAAAGCACTTTGAATTTGACTGATTTCTGCACGATAAACACCTGCATTTGAAAGGTCAACCTTATCTGTTTTAAAGCGGAACTCAAGCACAGATTCTTGATTCTCCGCCTTGTCTGCAATTTGCCAGAGTTGACGTTGCGTATTTCTCTTAGAATGAGTAAACCACTTGCCGTTCAGAAGGACGGAATAATCTTTCTCTGTATTTAGACCTGCAGGTACGAAGAAGTAATAAGTCAAGTCTGTTCGCGGAGTAATTCGGTAGCGAACCACTGCATCCTTAGAAGAGTCCACCCGCTTGTAAATTGCGGTTCCTTTTTCTTTGTCGACATTTTCCTCAGTAAGATTTTCTGTTTCGACATCTCCATAGGCTAGGGGCTTGAAATAATCGAGATAATTTTCTTCGTCTTTTTTCGCACCTTCCATAGAGTTGAGAATGATATTTTGATTTTGAATAGCGTTGTTTTTACCGAAGTTGATATTTCTTACCAAATCATTTGTTCCATAAGCTAATGGGAAAGAATTTGGGTTTTCGTACACAATATAACGCTCATCTTCATATACCTTACGCGTGAAATAACGTTGCATATCAAAACGACTTGCAAAACGAGTGAAATACATTCTCTCAGGATGAGCTTCTTTCTCTGTAGGATCCAGATCCTTGACATCCATATAGTAGCGAACACCGTATAGGGCATCGGTTAACAGGGTCCCATTTTCATACTCTGTCGCCGCATTAATCCCTTGATCACCCATGTAGGCGAATTGATCCATGGTCGTACGCTCTAAGCTAGAACTAAAGGTACTTAAACCTGGGTAGGAAACAAGCGATGGCACTGTTTTTGAATAGGCAAAGGTGGAGGCGATTCGATAGAATGGTTGGTCTGCTTGTTTCTGAACATCATCTGTCACTTGTTTTACAGATACCGTTGCATCTACAAACTTATCTACATCCGCATACCCAAAGGTTGCTTGAGATAGATAAGCGTTGCAACCCAACTCAAAGATTGTTAGGGTAGATAAGGCAAGAATGGCTAATCTTGTCATTCTTGAGCGCAGTAAGAAGATAACCGCCAAGTAAACCAACAAGGTTAATACAACCTGAGATAAGAGATAACCTGTTTGGAGAAGAATGCCTAAAAGAAGGACGACAGCCCCAGCTATCAATAGCACCATTTTTTTCACTTTAGGATCTTTACGAGAACGACTCCAATAGAGATAAGAGCAAGCTGCAGTGATAGCTAATAGTAAAATCCAAAATACAATAACATTCTTTGTTAGAAATTGAGTCAATGCTTCTGGCTGTGTTTTTGGAAGATAGGTGAATTTCTTTGTATAGAGATAAATTGCTGATAAAACTAGTAACACAGCTGAAAGCAACTTCCCTCTGCGAGAAATTTCTACTTGTCCCTTAACTACCTGATAGGCTAAAACGAGCATAAAGAAAGAGAAAAGCCATGAGAAACGGAAGAAGAATCCAGCTGGATTTTGCCCCATATGCCAGATTTTACTTACAAATTCATTGACAAAGGAAATGAAGAAGACAAGGGTGACCGCACCTGCAGCCCAACGTTTTTCCTTGGCTACCTGTTTCGATGTGAAGTAAAGGATAAAACCTAAAAATCCTAAAGCACCGATGTAGATATTTGGAAGATTCGGCCCAGCTGACCAGCCTGAAGCAGTATCAAAGCCACCGATAGCCAACTTCGATAAGATATCTACGGGATTGATCTGAAAGGCGAAGGAGAACTTCATGGCATCTCCAACCTGCCCCTTACTCTCAAGGAGATTATAAAAGACCGGCACAATCAATACCGAAGCCGTAGCGACTCCAATGACAGAAAAGGCAAATGTTTTTACCAGAGGACTCAAGAAGTATTTCAGCTTCTGTTTCAGAGTTCCCTGAATAGAGAGGCGTGGTGAACTATAATAGCAAGAGTATAGGACGATAAAAATCGAAATCATATAGCCCATATAGAACTGTAGAAAGACTGTTAGCCCTAGAATAAAAGCGTAACGATAGGGTCTTCCACCATCCAAGAGCTCTTCCAGATAAACGATGACGAGCGGTAACATAATCATCGCGTCATAGAAAATAACGTTCATCTGATAGGAAACGAGCATCCCCGAAAGAGCATAGGCTGTTGAAAATAAGGGTACTAACCACAAACGTGACTCTGCTCCCTTATAACGCTTGATAAGGAAGTGAGAGAAAGAAAGGCCGATGGCTCCATATCTGAGCCAAATAGTCAGAAATACTGCTAAACCATAGTGTTTGAAAGGGATAAGAATATAAAAAATATTAAAAGGGCTCATCAAGTAATAGCCTAAAACCCCTATCATGTCTCCACCGAGCGATTTGGTAAAGGAATAAGTCAGGCTACTCAAATCACCTGTAAGTACCGCATTTTTAAGCAAGCCAAAAAAGCTGATATACTGCTGACCAAAGTCAACTGCCATCAGACTTTTGTTCCCAAAGGGATAGCTACCCATAAAGAACCAAACAACCAACATGATGGTCATCGGTAGTAAGGCACTCATCGTATAAAGCAAGGCTTTAGGGTGTTTTCCCTTCAACTCTTGCAATTGCATTAACCACTTATTCATGATTGATTTCTCCTATGTCATCTTAACCAATCTTGTCTTTTTCAGCTTGGTCAATATTACTTTTCGCAATAATAAAGTGAGGACGTTGCTTCACCTCGTAGTAAATCTTCCCGATATACTCTCCAAGCACACCGATGAAAATCAGTTGCACACTGCTAAACAAGATAATCGCCGCTATTGTCGTGAAATAACCACTCGTATAGTCGGAAGAGAAGATAAATTTACAAAATTCATAAACAATATAGAGAAGAGACAGAGCCATACTGACAAATCCAAATTGAATACAAATTCTAAGAGGGCGATCATTAAATGAGATAATCCCCTGGAAAGCATAGTTCATAGACTTCTTAAAGCCGAATTTGCTTTTTCCTGCTTTACGAACTTCGTTTTTATAAGGGATAACCTTCTCTTTAAAACCGATCCACTCATAAAGCCCTTTGTTAAATCGGTTGTACTCAGGCAGCGAAACAAACACATCCACAGCTCTCTTGCTGAGGAGTCGTAATTCAGATTTCCCGTCTGTCAATTTGACGTCCATAGAGTGGTTTGAGAATTTATAAAAACTACGAGCAAAGAAGCTTCCTACAAATGACTCCCCTTCTCGAGTTCTCTGACCGCTGACAATGTCATATCCTTCTTTATAAGCTTCTACAAAGAGAGGGATAAGGTAGGGCGGATGTTGCAAATCACCATCCATCACCATAACTGCATCACCAGTCGCATACTTAAAACCAGCAAGAATTCCACTCTCGCGTCCAAAGTTTCTACTAAAGCTGATATACTTGACCCGTGGGTTTTCATTGGCAATAGCATCGATTAATTCTAGTGTGCTATCGCTACTGCCGTCATCCACATAGAGAATTTCGTAGTCAGATAGTTCTTCCGATAAAATCATACTCTCTAACTGCTCAGAGATGGCTTTATGTGTTTGAGCGAGAACTAATTCTTCATTTAAAAGAGTGATAAGAATTGATAGTTTCATCTAAATACTCCATAATATCTACTTTTTTAAAAAAGGGAGAGAGCCATGCTCTCCCCTATCTAAAGAAACTCAACTATTACTTATTAGAATATTTACGTTTCAATACAACTGTGCCTGATAAGATGACGATTCCTGCAAATACCAAGCCAGTTCCTACGGCTTCTCCAGTTTTAGGAAGTTTTGGTTTTTCCTCTGTAGTCGTCGTTCCTGGAACATCTGGTTTTGAGGTTGTAGTTGTCGTTGTCGAAGTTGTGGTTGAAGCGGTCGTTGGCCCTTCTGTTGTTGTAGTCGAAGTAGTCGTTGGTGCTTCTGTCGTTGTAGTTGAAGTAGTCGTTGGCGCTTCGGTTGTTGTTGTAGTCGAAGTAGTCGTTGGTGCTTCTGTCGTTGTAGTTGAAGTAGTCGTTGGCCCTTCTGTTGTTGTAGTGGTCGAAGTGGTCGTTGACTCTTCGGTTGTTGTGGTGGTCGAAGTGGTCGTTGACTCTTCGGTTGTTGTGGTGGTCGAAGTGGTCGTTGACTCTTCGGTTGTTGTGGTGGTCGAAGTGGTCGTTGGCGCTTCTGTCGTCGTTGTTGTAGTCGTCGTTGGCGCTTCGGTTGTTGTGGTGGTGGTTGTAGTTGTGGTGGTTGTCTTATCTCCACTACCCTCACCTGAAGCTGTTTCTAAACGCGTCAATGCACTGACTGAACGAGATTTTTGGAAGTTGCTTGCTGACCATTCCAAAACATTGGCAACTTTAGTACCTTCTGGAAGTGGTGAAGTCAATTCTGTTGTGTACTCAATGTACATTGCCCAGTTCCAGTTATCACCAAAGTTAATGGTGAATCCTGTGATTTTACCATCTGCATTTCGAGTAAATTCAGCTTTTTTGCTAAAGTTATCGATTGGTTCTAGTTTAAGAAGTGCTGCTTCATTTGGAATTTTCTCTGGTTGCGTTGCATAACGAACTGCACGGAAAGAGCTTTCCACCAAGACTTGTCCACTATCGCTAAAGTCATCTTTAATGACCATGTTGTTCAATTTGTCCTGAACAGCATTCAAAACAATACGCCACTTGATTCGGTTAGGATTTTCTGAATCTTGGTAACCATATTTCATTTCATAGTCACCAGCTTCACCGTCTGTTTTATTGTAATTAAGTGTATAGTTTTCTGTACCGAATTGGAATGTATATTTACCTGTTTCTGGTAAGTTCGTTACGTTTGGACGAACAGAATATTTTAAAGACATTACCTTATCTTTGTAATTCTTAGAGAAATAATCTGTAAAAGTAATCGTTACTTTTTGAGTACTTGGATCTGTCACTGCATTTCCAATCACTTCACCACTACTATGTGTAATTGGGAACTCTAGTTTCGTAATCAAACCCAACTCTTTAGGAAGGTCAAGCACCAGTATATCGCCTTCGTTAATTTGTTGAGTGTCAGGGAAAGAAATGGTATTGGTCGCTTCCAAAACTTTACCTGTACTGATTTGAGTTTCATCTGTCAGTGGTTGACCATCAACAGTGATTGTTGTTTTATTTGTATAGTCTGTAACATTAGCCGCAAATACTGTCGTCAGTACTGTCAAAGATAACACAATTACACCTAAAAAGGCAAACATACGTATCGCGTTCTTTTTAAAATGATTCATGGTTAACTCCTTTTTATTAATCAAATATATCATAGCATTTTTTGAATTCGTTTACAAGTGATTTTATAATATTCCACTTGTCCTTCCAAAAACGTTCAGTTTTTCTCATCCTTTTATACAAAAAGAGACCTCAATAGTCGTCTTTTTAATATAAAGTAAAAAAACCAGGAATAAATTCCTGGTTCATTATATAACTATTAAAAGCCTAGTTTTTTAAAGATTTCTGAGTAATTTTGACTGATAGCATCAAGCGAAACTTCTACTTCTTCTCGAGTTTGATTGTTCTTAACTTTCACTTGTCCGCTTTCAACTTCGCTCTCTCCGAGAGTGATAAGAGTTTTAGCCGCAAAGACATCGGCTGACTTAAATTGAGCTTTTAGCTTGCGGTTGAGGTAATCACGTTCTGCTTTGAAACCTTGCTGACGAAGAGCTTGTACCAATTCCAAGGCCTTGAGATTAGCTCCCTCCCCTAGAACCGCAATATAGACATCTAGAGCGTTTTCGATAGGGAGAGCTACACCTTGCTTTTCAAGGATGAGAAGCAGGCGCTCGACACCAAGTCCAAAACCAAATCCAGCAGTTTCAGGACCACCGAAGTAGGCAACTAAGCCATCGTAGCGACCACCTGCACAGACTGTCAAATCATTGCCCTCGATTTCTGTGATAAACTCAAAAATCGTATGGTTGTAATAGTCCAGACCACGTACCATATTGGTATCGATGATGTAGTCTACTCCAAGGCTTTCCAACATCTGACGAACAGCATCAAAGTGAGCTTGGCTTTCTTCATCTAGGTAATCCAAGATAGATGGTGCATTCTCCACTACCACCTTGTCTTCTTTTTCCTTCGAGTCCAAAACACGAAGAGGATTTTCCTCCAAACGACGCTGACTATCCTTAGACAAACTATCTTTGAGTGGTGTTAAGTAATCAATCAAGGCTTGACGATAGGCCGTACGGCTTTCAGGATTTCCAAGAGTGTTGAGGTGTAGTTTGACACCTTGAATCCCGATTGCTTTCAAAAAGTGGGCTGCCATCGCAATTGTTTCTACATCGGTAGCAGGATTACTAGAGCCAAAGCACTCCACACCAATCTGGTGGAATTGGCGCAATCGACCTGCTTGTGGACGCTCATAGCGGAACATTGGGCCCATGTAGTAGAACTTGCTTGGTTTTTGAACTTCTGGTGCGAAGAGTTTATTTTCCACATAAGAACGGACAACTGGCGCAGTCCCTTCTGGACGTAGAGTGATATGACGGTCGCCCTTGTCGTAAAAATCGTACATTTCCTTTGTTACGATATCAGTTGTGTCCCCAACGGAACGACTGATGACTTCGTAATGCTCAAAAATAGGGGTACGTACTTCTGCATAGTTGTAGCGTTTGAAAATTTCACGCGCAAAGCCTTCAACGTACTGCCATTTGGCAGACTCTGCAGGTAAAATGTCCTGCGTTCCTTTTGGTTTTTGTAATTTCATAGAGAATCCTCTTTCTAACTTAATAGTCCTATTTTACCATAAATGAAGGGATTGGGACAGTATGAAGAAAGCATGGATTTAAAGATTATTTTTGAGATTGAGACTTGTCAGAAGAATAGCTAACAAAGAAAGACCTACAAAAAGCATCCAAGTCAACTGCATATTCCATACTGCCACCAGTGAAAAACAGGCCGTCCCCACTGGTATAGATAGAGTAAACAACAAACCTAAAAAATTACTGGTACGAGAGAGAACCTCTGGAGCAAGATTTTTCATAAGCAGAGCACTAATCTTTGGAGAGATTTTACCAGAGACGTACATGGTAAAAAAGACGAAAAACATCCCGAGCAAGACTTGGTTTAACAAATTAGATAGACCAACTAGACTGGCTCCTAATGTAACCCACATCATCAATCTAGGCAGAGATTGCTTCCCAAAATAATCATTGCCCGTAAGACTACTGATGATAACCGCTAATAAGGTAATCAATTGTAAGATAAACAAGGCATCCTTGTAGGAAAAATCCAGTAAGGAATGATTTAAAAGGAAGATGTTATAGATACCACCTAAAGCACCTCCCAAAGCATTGATAAGTAAGATAGCAAAGAGCATAAATCCAAAGTTTTTCTGTCCACTTTGAAGAAAAACGAGACGTAGGTTTCGGTAAATCGTTAAAAACTGATCTTTGATAGAAAGCTTCTCATTTTTCATTGATTTACTATCAGCAAATGGAGTTGATAAGCTTAATTCAGCCCTTCCTAAAAAGAGAATGAGAGCTGACACTAGGAAAAATATGGCATTGATTCCAGCTACGAGCGAAAAGTTCTGTGTCGACACCCCTAATAGCCAAACTCCGAAAGCCTGCCCGCCAATCGCAGAGATGTAGGTAATAAACTGCGAAAAGGAATAGGCCTCCATCAAATCTGACTCTGCTACTTTTTCTTTAACGAGAGGCATTCGCAATCCACCAGCAAAATCACTGGCTACATCACTAATGACATTGATGAGGCAAAGGGTCGAAAAGGCAAAGAAACTAGCTTGCTGAACAACTAGGGCTGCTAGAAAAAATAAAACCGCCTGAAATAAACCGACATAGGTCATCCATTTGACCTTGTCCTTGGTATAATCTGCCCGAATTCCAACAAAAACTGTAAAAAGAGTTGGAAGCATCATCACAACATTAGCCACGGCAACGGCAACAGAAGCCTCTGGTAAAGTCGAGGCATAGACCACAAATACTAAATTAAAAATTGAAGCTCCAAAAGCATTGAAAAATCGTGATAAACTCAAGATTCGATAAGCTTGATTTCTTAGTAATAGTTTCATATAGATTCCTTTCTCACATACTACTTTTATGGTAGTTCTAGTATAGCATCAAGAATCCTTTGGGAAAAATTTTTTGAATATATGCAACAAACTAAACTCATAACGAAAACGATAGAACTTGCTAATACTAATAAGTATCTTCACAGTCCTATCGTTTCAATTTAATTTATCCAGTTGCAAATATTTAACACTCTATGGCGCTTCTATAATAATCTGCAGATTTGCTACAACCAATCATCTCAAAAATACGGACAGCATCCTCCATTTTTCTCTGCCCATCCTCCACTCTTCCTTGCTTACTATCAAGCAAACCTTCTGCCCATAGGTAGACTATTCGAAAATAGGTTTCATTTTCTTCAAAGAAGTTCTTTTCAATTTGTTTTTTGAAATAGAGGGCGTTGGTAAAATCATCAGCTTCAATACAGGTCATAAAGCCATTGAGGAGCAAGGTGTGCATCATGTTTCGATTTTTCCCAACTCCTTGCAAAAAATCTGACTTCCGCAACATTTCCCGAGTATACTTTGTCAAAAGCTGGACTGATAAAAGAGGAGAGCAGGAAGAAAAGAACGAAAGTTCATAGAGTCCCCAAATTTCAACAGAAAATAGATAATCATGTAGAACTCTTTCTTCCTCAGAGGTCAATGTAATCGTCTCATCAATAGCTTTCATATAGGATTTTATCAAAATAGCATTGAGAATATGTTCTTGTTTATCCTTTGAAAAAGGGATTTGTTGGTATTCTCTCTGATAGAGGGTATGCAAAGATGTTAAATCTTTTGGGTTTACGGCTTTAAACAATTGATTTCTGAATTCAGAATTAGCATCCTGGTGAAAACCTCTCGCTAAAAATAAGAGTTCTTCTACGTTAGCATGAATATTCTCTAAAGCAACAAATAACTTTTGAGCAGATATTTCACTCTTCCCATTTTCAAAACGTGATAATAGGGATGCTGAAAAATCATCCCCCGTTGCTTTTCTCAAGGAAATTTTTCTTGATTCCCGCAACTCTTTAAAAACTTTACCTAAATTTTTCATACTCTTGCCACTCGTCTTTTATTTTTTCCTATTTTATCATAATTCCTAGTAAATACTAGTCCCTAGCCAGCATTTACAATCTTCCACAGGCATGATACAATGAATAACATCAGATATACGAAGGAGAACTTATGAAAAAGAATATTTTGACAACCCTTGTAGCCGCCCTGGTCTACTTTCTCTGTATCGGAGTGGGAGTTTTACTAGGAAGCCTTGTCGACCACACTGGAAATATGTTTTACGCCCCTGCTTTTGCTGCCCTAGTGGGTGGTAGCGTCTATATGATCCTTTTAGCAAAAGTACCTCGTTTCGGAGCAATTACAACGATTGGGCTTGTGATTTCTCTCTTTTTCCTCGGGAGCAAGCATGGTGCTGGAGCCTTTCTCCCAGGAATTATCTGTGGTCTTGGAGCAGACGGCATCGCTCACCTAGGTCACTACAAAGACAAGGTCAAGAACCTTCTTTCCTTCCTAGTTTTTGCTTTTGGTACTACTGGTCCCATCCTACTCATGTGGTTGACCCCTCAAGCCTATCTCGCAACTCTAGTCGCTCGTGGAAAATCTCAGGACTATATCGATCGCATCATGGTTGCACCGAATCCTGCTAATATCCTCCTCTTTATCACAAGTGTTCTCATCGGCGCTTTTCTTGGTGCCCTTATTGGACAAGCACTTAGTAAGAAGGTTGTGCAGAAAAGTTAAATAAAAAAAGAGCCTCGGGCTCTTTTTTATTTATGACTTAATTTCTTGATCAAGAAGTCCCCCAAGAATTGGATAGAAAAGATAATTAGGATAATGATGAGTGTCGCAAGGACTGTCACATCATGATTGAAACGGTTAAATCCATAGGCGATGGCTACGTTACCAATACCACCGGCACCTACTGCTCCCGCCATAGCTGTCTCACCAACGAGGGAAATCAAGGTTACAGTCGTCACGCGGATCAAGTCTGGTAGCCCTTCTGATAGGTAAACCCCTACAATATCCCAGAATGTAGCACCACTGGCTTGAGCCGCCTCAATCACACCATTATCAAGCTCTGATAAAACCACTTGAACCTGACGTGCAAAGAAGGCAAAGACTGCAAAAGATAGCGGTACGATAGCCGCATTTGGACCAATGCTTGTCCCGACAATTAGATGAGAGAAGGGCGACAAGACCGCCAAGAGAATGATAAATGGTACCGCACGGAAGATTGAAGTAATCTTATCCAAAACCCAAAAGACAAATTTATCTTCTAAGACACCCCCAGGAGCCGTCAAGACAAGGAACAGTCCTGCAACAAGTCCTAAGAACCCTCCAATGATAAAGGAAAGAACTGTCATATAAAGCGTTAAGTAAATAGCTGTTCCCCAGCCTGCTTGGCCTAACCAGCCCATCTTATAGACGTTTGGTAAATATGTTTGAATTAACTCTGCCATCTTACTGTCCTCCCTTCAATACTTTTAGTTGCACACCAGCCTGACGAATAGCGTCTTGAGCATTCGCCAGCGCTTCTTTTTCTCCAGATAAAACAACTACCAGCTCACCCACCGGAGTACCATCCAAAATTTCAATGTTTCCATAAAGAATATTGGCTGTTACTTGGTAGTGCTTGTACAATTCATTCAAAAGCGGTTCATCTGTAGATGCCCCTGCATACTTGAGTTGTACCAGAATGCTATTGTCAGATAAGTGTTCCACGATTTCTTGCTTCTCAATCTTAACCATAGCTTCATCGATACCTGTCGCAGTTGAGATAAAATCCTGAGTCAATGGTTGCTTAGGATTTGAGAAGATCTCAAGAACGCTACCTTCTTCAATCAAGCGGCCATCCTGCATCACTGCCACACGGTTGGCGATATCTTTGACAATTTGCATCTCATGTGTGATCAAGACAATGGTCAAACCTAGTTTACGGTTTAATTCTTGCAAGAGTGACAAGATTTGTTTGGTTGTCTTCGGATCAAGAGCTGAAGTTGACTCGTCTGAAATCAAAATCTTCGGATCATTGGCCAAGGCACGCGCAATAGCTACACGTTGTTTTTGACCACCAGAAAGTTGTGAAGGGTAGTTTTCGGCACGGTCAGCCAATCCGACTAAGTCTAATAATTCAGCCACTTTAGCCTTCTTATCTTTCTCACTAAGTCCAGAATGTTTGAGGGCAAAGGCTACATTTTCCTCGGCCGTTTTTTGGCTCATAAGGTTAAAGTGTTGGAAAATCATCCCAATATCTTGACGTTTGCGACGTAATTGTCCAGCAGTTAAGGTTTCTTTCCCATCAAAAATCACATCATCATCAACAGTAATTCTACCTGCAGATGGTTTTTGCAAAAGGTTGATCACACGAACCAAGGTTGACTTCCCTGCTCCAGAATATCCAACGATTCCGTAGATATCCCCTTCTTGGATGTGAATGGTCACATCTTTAACCGCTGTGATGGTTCTTTTCTTTTGATGAAAAGTCACATCGATTTGATCTAACTTGATAATATCTCTACTCATAGCTTTTAATCAGCTCCTCTACTAATTCAATATGGGTGTAATAGTCTGCGATTCGTACGTTTTCATCTCCACCGTGGTCTCGGCTGTTGGCATTTCCTAGACCAAAAGCAACCATAGGTACTTCCAAGGCATCGAATACGGTATGCATAGGACCTGTTCCAGCTGTTGTCGGCAAAACAGATACGCCCTGTGGATAGAATTTCTTGGCCAGTTCAATGACATTGAGAATAGCTGGCGCACTCATGTCACTTCGATAGCTCATCTCACCCAAAGTATAGTACAATTCTACCTTATCAAAGCCGTTTTTGTCTAGTTGTTTTCGGATTTTCTCCAAAACATCATAAGGTTCGAGACCAGGAACCAAGCGAACTTCTAGCTTGGCACTAGCTTCTGCTGGCAAGATTGTTTTGACTCCCTGCCCTTGATATCCTGATTGGATTCCTTCGATATTGAGAGCTGGTTCAAAGAAAAAACGTTTTAGAAAGGCAGTACGTTCCTCTTGTAACAGTGGTAATTCCAAGCCATAAATCTGGCTGATTTCCTCTGGATTACGTTGAGCATAGGTTTCAACCAAGGCCAACTCGCGTTCGTTCGGCTCCTGCACATCATCGTACAAACCTTCTACCAAGATACGGCCATCTGCAGCCCGAAGACTAGTCAAAGCTTGTATAAGATACCATGGAGCCGACTCGATGACTCCACCATAGCTAGAATGGATATCGACGTCTGCACTCTTGACCTTGGCATCAAAGGTTACAATTCCCTTATTTCCACCTGAGATTTCTAACTGCTCTAAGGCATTTTTGGTCCCTTGTTCCCAGACTAATAGATCTGCACCTCGGAGTTTGTCCGCATGTTTTTCTAGATATTTATCCAAATCCATAGAGGCCGATTCCTCTGCCCCTTCCATGATGAAGCTGATATTGACAGGGAGATCATCGTGGTGCTGCATATACTTTCTAAGAGCACTCAAACGAGCAGTGATATGACCTTTGTCATCATCCACCCCACGCCCATACATAATACCATCACGCACAGAAAGCGTGAAAGGATCCTCTGTCCAGACTTGGTCACCATCTGCCGGTACTGTATCGTAGTGGTTGTAGAAAATGATGGTTTTAGCATCTGGTCTCGAACTTTTGAAATGTGCCATGACAAAAGGCGCCGTATAACTTTCATCAATCTCAACTTCTGCGCCAACACGTTTAAAAATTTCACCTAGATAACGAGCCACCTCTTTCAGCCCGACTTGTTGGGCAAAGACTGATTTTTTAGAAATCAAGGTACGCAAAACTTCAAAGTAATGTTGCGCTACATGATCCTTTTCAAATTTTTCAATTTGTTCTTCTTGGCTAGGAAAAACCATTTTTTCTCTACCTTTCTACTAGGACTTGTACCTTTGGAATCAATACAAGTGGATTTCATTTGCTTGAGGCTCTATATAAAAGCAAGAGGTGGAAAAAATCTCTCCCACCTCCCTATGTTTATTACCAAACTGGTTGATCCAAGCCGTCTGAAGTTTCTTCGATAACTTTTTTCACTTCATCAGTGTGGTAAGCTGCGATAATTTTCTTGATTGCATCAGCTTTAGGTGATGATTCCCAATCTTTCTTCGCAACGATGATGTTGTACCATTGTTTTGAATTTTCGTCAGCTTGCTCTTTAAAGAGTGCTTTCTTGTAGTCCAATTTTGCTTCTGTAACAAAAGTGTTGTTGACAACAGCTGCATCAACTGATGTCAATGAACGAGCTGTCTGGCTAGCGTCCAATTCAGTGATTTTCAAGTTCTTTGGATTTTCTTTGATGTTTGCGATTGTAGCAAGTTCAGTTCCTGAAACATCCAACTTGATCAAACCAGCAGATTGAAGAAGGTAAAGAGCACGGCTTTCGTTAGTAGCATCGTTTGGTACTGCGATTTCACCGTTATCTGGGATTTCTTCTACTTTAGTGTACTTGTTTTCTTCTCCGTTTTTACCTGAGTAAAGACGGATTGGTGAGATATAAGTATCTGCAATCGCTACAAGATCTTTTCCGTTTTCTTTGTTCCAGTTGTTCAAGAAGTTGTAGTGTTGGAAAGCGTTCAAGTCTACTTCACCATCGGCAGTTGCTTTGTTTGGTTGTGAGTAGTCTGTAAACTCTGTGAATTCCAATTTGATGCCATCTTTTTCAACTAATTCTTGGACTTTGTCCCAGCGTGCTTCTTCTGAACCGCTACGGTTAACAGTCGCAATTTTAACTGTAGTTGTATTGTCTGCTTTCTTGTCTGAATTTCCGCAAGCTGCAAGTGTAAGGCCTGCTACTGTAGCAATCGCTGCTACGCTTAACCATTTTTTGATTTTCATGATTCTTTCTCCTTTAAAAATAATACCGTAATAGTATCTCATACTTTATTTGATTTCGCAAATTGTTATTAGATAGGTAAGGCTATAGTTTGAAACTATACATATTAAGCGAATATTAATCTACATTCACTTCTGTAGCTCTGCATAAAAAAAGCTAGCTAGCTGATTGCTAGATAGCTTTTTAAGAATTATTTACCTTGTCTTCTGCGTCGTGTTGCGATGCCTGCTAAGCCGAGGCTCGCAAGTAAACCGTAAACTCCGAATAGAGTCGTTTGCCCATCTACTCCTGAGTTTGTTCCTGTATTTGGTAATGCTTTCGTAGAAGCTTTTTCTACAGGTTTATTAGCTTCTGCACCTTGAGGTTTATCAGCAAGTTTACGAAGATCAAATTCTGGAAGTGTGTCTTGAACTGGAGCATTTTTTGGTAGACCAATAATCATTCCGTCTTTTTCTGCCAATTTCAGCATATTTTCTGCTTCAAGTACATCTAATAAAGCTTGTAGCTTCGCTTTGGCTTCTGCTAGGGCTGCTTGAGCCAATTTCAATTCAGCTTCCGCTTGGTCACTAACTTTCTGTGCATTTGCTTTATCAGTTTCTGCTTGCTTCAATGTTGTTTCTAAGGCTGATGCTTGACCTTTCAAGGCCATTGCTTTATCGCGTTTTTCTTCTGCATTCTTAATAGCTGTAGCCAATTCTGCTACCTTGGCTTGCAAGGCTTTTAGATTTTGACTTGCTTTAGTTGCCTCTTGTGATTTTGTAGCAACTAATTCAGCTTTTGCTTTCGCATCAGCAGTTAACGTTGCCAAATCAGATTTAGCTTGTTCCAAATCCTTTTTAACTTGTTCACGCGCATTGACTAGATTATTAGCTTGTTTATTTAATTTGTCCAATGTTACTAACAAGTCAGCTTTTTTAGTTTCAGCAGCTGATTTTTTAGCATCTTTATCAGCTTTTTCTGCTTTCAATGATGCAAGTTCAGACTTAAGATCAGCAGATTTGTCAACAACTGTTTTCTCAACATATACAAAGTGATGCTCAGGCAAGAACTTCATGCGTTTACCATAGAAGGTCGGATGCAATTTATCGTCTTCATTAAAGGCATAGAAATTAGAACTGTATTCCTTCACTGTTTCAGGTGTATAGGCATTACTTGTATATGTATAATAAATATTATTAGGATTTTTTCCTTCAATCGTTCCTTGGGCTACACCTACTTTTCCTCCAACCGGTGTAAGAAGGGCTCTGCGGTGTCCGTAGTCGATTCCTTTTATATTATTAAAGTCTGCATACCAAGCTAAAAGGGATTCATAAGCAAACTGTTTATAACTCATAATCTTATCGTAATTATAAATCGTTTGACCATTTTTAACTTCCACAAAGTTTGGTCCACCATCTGTTCCAGGAATTGCATAATTCATTCCAATATTTTCTACACGAACATCTTCTCCATCTGGGTGTGAGAACTTGGTATCATGGCTTAAGACTCCAGTGGTAGCCATTTCATTTGAACGTTCTTCTGCATGTTTAATGTAGGCTTCGTCTAGAGCTAAGTCTTGTGTAACACCATTAGCACGACGGAGTTCATTTGCTAACTCGATGAAAGCTTCTGTCAATTTGCGATTATCCACAACAAACTTAAAGACTGGTCTTGTTTTATATTTGTGATTAACTGCATCATATGGGTTTGCATTATAATCAGCTAAAGCCTTAGTGAAGCGTTTCATTTCTTCAGTTGCTTCCTCTTCAACTTCACGAACACCTTGAAAGTCAACATTTTCCATCAAAGGTTTGCCTGCGGCGTCTCTAGGGCGATTTTTTTTGTTATAGTCATAATCATCCTCAGATGCTGGAGCTTTATGTCCTTGTTCTTCTGGATTCAAGACCTTTTTCAAGACTGTTGGTTTGTAATTGTCAAGTTCCTTTTGTTTTTCTGCTATCTTATTCGCTACTTCATTCGCTGCTTTCGTTTGTTCTTGAAGAGACTGATCGGCTTTTTTAACCTCGCTTTCAGCATTAGAGATTTGATTTTTAAGACTTGCATCAGTCATGCCATCTAGTTCAGCTTGCTTTTCTTTTACCTCTGCTGCTTTAGCGTCACGCTTTTCATTGGCAGATTGGCTAGCTTCTTTAGCAGCAGTTTCTGCAGATTGAGCTGCTGTTGCTGTAGATTCTGCATTTGCCAAAGCTTTGTCAGCTTCTGTTTTTTCAGCGCTCTTCTCAGATGCTACTTTTGATTCTTCTTCGATGATAGCATCAGCATTTTTAGCGATATTGATAGCTTCTTTTGTCTCAGCAACCTTTTTATCAGCCTTTGCTAAGTCCTTTTTAGCCTCCGCTTCTTTTGAAGCTTTTTCATCTACAGACGCTTGAGCTTTCTTAACTTCCTTTTGCGCATCTGTAATCTGTTTTTCAGATGATGATGGCGCAACAGCTTTTTCCTTAGCATCTACAGGCTTTTCATTAGCTTGAACCTCATGATTCATTGCGCCCGCTGCTAACAAAGCCGCAGCTAATGTAAATGAGGATAGAAACTTTTTATGTTTCATAACAATCTCCTTTAAATGTATTATTTATTATTATAACCCATTCCGACGGGCTTTGTCAAAGAATATGGGGCAATCCAGTCGCTTTTTTGAATGTGCTTACATAAAAATACCTCTGTCACTAACAGAGGTATTTTTAAATTATTTAATATCAGCTTCTGCTGGGAGGTAAGAACCACCAAAGAACTGTTGAGACAGTTTTTCAAGAGTTCCGTCTTTGTATAGTTCTTGGATACGTTTATCCACAAATACCTTCAACTCATCTTGACCTTTTGCAAGAAGTGGATATACGTAAGGTTGTTGGTCGCTTGGAAGTTCGATGACTTTCAAGTTATCCAAACCTTGGTTTTTGATAACTGTTTCTACACCGATCTTGTCAAAAATCTTGTAGTCAAATTGTCCATCGCTCAAACGAGACATGATTTGTTGGAAATCTGCCTTCGTATAGTTAAGGATAGTTGGGTTATCTGGGTGTTGTTTGTTGTATTCTTCCAACTGTTTAGCGGATGTTGTTCCCTGAACGACTTCAGTAGATTTTCCACCGATATCATCAAGTGATTTGATGCTGTTGTCATCCTTTTTAACTACGAGAACGTTAGGGTTTTTAGCAGTTGGTGCTGCATAAAGATATTTTTCTGCACGTTCTTTAGTGTAGCTAATGTTGTTAACTGCCATTTGGTAACGATCTGCGTCAAGACCTGCAAAGATCCCTGACCATTCTGTCTTTTCAAACTTGACATCATATTTGTCAGAGTCTTTAAAGATAGCACGAATAACTTCGATTTCGTAACCAGTCAACTCACCATTATCTTCATAGTTAAATGGTTTTGGTGAAGCGTTAGTTGCAACGATAATTTCTTTCTTACCAGATGTTGCTTCACTAGTTGTAGCATCTTTCTTCTCACCACCTGAGCAAGCTGCTAATACACCTGCGGCAACAATCCCTAGGGCAGCAAGTGATGAATACTTAACGATTTTTTTCATGATAATTCCTCCAAAATAAAATACAGTCTTATCTTAACAGAAAAATTAGGATTGCGCCATTATATGATTTCTATATTTGTGATAGGTTTTCTTTATGGCTGATTAAAAGACCAAACGTAGGACTGCTATCAAGACTACTCCAAAGAGAACCGTCCCCACCAGATTGCGGTAACGAAAGGCCACAAAGGCTGTTGGGAAGACTGCTAGAAAGTCTAACCATTTTATCTGTGGAAAGCTCCCGATCTTTCCTGTCACCACACTTGAAAGAATCAAGGCAAAGATAATAGAAACTGGGAGAAATTTCAAAAAGCGCTCTACGATAGGTGGCAAACCCTTATACTTGGCAAGGATAAACGGAATAGTTCTTGGAACCCAAGTCACCAAACCAGAAAAGACGATTGCCATTAAAATATACTTACTGACCATCCAAAATCACCCCCATGGTACAACCTAGCAAGGTCGCAAACAGGACAGCTAACGACTGAGATACTACTGTCAAGAGTACAAAAAAGGAAACAGCAACAACTCCAAGAATGATGAAGAGATTGCGTAAGGGAATCCGTTTCTGCATAATCTGAAACTGGGAAGTGAAAATCCCGATAAACATCCCCACTAGAGCAAAATCTAACCCAAAAACTTCTGGATTTGGCAAAAGGCCACCAAGGGTTGTCCCAACTACTGTCCCAACAAACCAGGCTACATAGCTATTGAGATTGTTTCCATGCATCCACATAGGGTTGACCTTATCCGTATGAACCAGTTCTCTCATCAAGACCCCGTAAGTCTCATCGGTCAAGAGACTAGACATTCCGATATTATGCCAGAGACTAGTGTGGCGGAAATAGGTCGACGCATGCAAACTCAGCAAGAAGAGACGCAGATTAATCAAAAAGACCGTCATAGCAATGGCTGCCACAGGTGCTTGAACTGCTATCAAGGCTATCATGGCAAACTGGGCGCTCCCAGCATAGACAAAGAGGCTCATCAAGCCCATCTCTACAGGGGTTACATAAGGGGAGCCGATAATGCCACAAGCAAGACCAATGCTAATATAACCTAAAGCCGTCGGCACAGCTGCTTGTACACCCTCCCAAAATCCTTTTTCTTTCATAAACCTCCTCATTCTTACAAATACATCATTCTATTGTCACAAAGCGTTCAAAACAAGAACCCTAGGGCGAGTACCATCGAGATTGATCAATACGAATATTATATTGATTATTCCCAGGATTGTCATCATCCTCATATTCTGTAGGATAGACATCAATCCAGAGCTCTCTCTTTTGCCCTTTCAGTTTAACCTTGTAGCGATAACCGTCATCATAGAGCCCTACCGTATCAGTGGTCATGGACTGATAATCTGGAAGAGCTTCAATTTCTGCTTTCATATCTTGGGTTATCTTATAAAGCACTTCCTTCTGTTGAGCCTTGGACGCCACAGGGAAATAAACCGTAGCCCCTTGTAAACGATGCGATTTTGAGAAGGTAAAGGTCACGCGACCACTATAACCTTTCCATTTAAAACTTTCATAGTCGTAGAAAAGGCGCCCGGTTTTATAGAGATAGGGATCTTTTGCATGCCAAGGATTGTGATAGCCTGTTTCTGTCTCTTCTACTATTTCATTAGGTTTTCCAAACACTTTTTCAAAAGATTTGAGGGGCATGTTAAATGAAATAGATTCAAACATGACCAGTTGTGTCTTTTGAAACAGCTGAAAAACCATTAGAGACAGCAATAATACCACTAGGGCAAACGCCATACTGATTGTTTTTTTAAATCTCATATTTCTACTATACTAAAAAACTCTGGCATTTGTCCAAACAAAAAAGCCAGCCACAAGCTGACTCTTTATTCTATGGTATCAAAAGCAAGACTTGGTTTGGCATTTAGCTCCAAGTCTGCAAAGTTTTCTTTGTTCCACTCGCTGACGCTGGCATAGGCAATCATACCCGCATTGTCTCCGCAAAGTCGCAGAGGTGGAATGATGACCTTGACGTCTGTGATTTCAGCTGCTAGGCGTTCTCTAAGTCCTTTGTTAGCTGCCACACCACCAGCCACAACGAGGGTTTTAACAGGATATTTCTCCAAGGCCTTCTTGGTCTTTGCCATGAGAATATCCATAACTGCTGCTTGGAAGGAAGCACACAAGTCCTCTGTAGACAGGCTTTCTCCCTTTTGCTCGGCATTGTGGTGAAGATTGATAAAGGCAGACTTCAAACCTGAAAATGAAAACTCTAGATTGTCTTCCTTAATCATGGCACGAGGAAAGCCATAAACATCCTGACCTTGATGAGCCAATTCGTCTATCTCCCGACCTGCTGGATAGGTCAAACCCATGACTCGGCCTACCTTATCATAGGCCTCACCAACCGCATCATCACGAGTTTCCCCAACAATCTTATAATCACCAGCCTCAGAAACATAAACCAACTCTGTGTGTCCACCGCTAACCAATAAAGCTAACAAGGGGAATTCCAAAGGCTCGACACTTTGAGCTGCCATGAGATGACCGGCCATGTGATTCACAGGGATTAGAGGTAGTCCATGCGCCCAAGCAAAGGCTTTGGCAGCTGATAAACCAACAAGCAAGGCTCCTACTAATCCTGGTCCATAGGTAACCGCCACAGCTGTCACATCGTTTTCGGTAATTCCTGCTTCTGCTAGCGCCTCCTCGATACAGGCTGTAATGACCTCGACATGGTGACGACTAGCTACTTCTGGCACTACGCCCCCAAAACGTTTGTGACTCTCAATTTGACTAGCAATGACATTGGACAAGAGCTCGTTATCGTTTTTCAAGACGGCGACACTAGTCTCATCGCAGGATGTCTCAAATGCTAAAATATATCTATCCTTCATCTATTTCTCTCTTCATGATAATAGCGTCCTCAACCGGATCATGGTAGTAGGCCACTCTCTCAGCGATGACTGCCATTTTTTCTTTCTTGTAAAATGCTTGCGCTCGGTGGTTGGACTTTCTAACTTCGAGGAAAATCTCTTTATCTGTCGGCAATGTTGCAAACAAGACTGAGGCTATCCCCTGACCTTGATAGGCTTTTTTGACAGCAATTTGCAGGACTTCTGCTTCAAAAAGATTCTCCTGAATTGCTAGAAAACCTATCACTTCTTCCCCATCATAAGCTAGAGCATACCAAGTCTGGTCTTGAGACAGGTCTGCTTGAATTTGTTCCAACGTCCAAGGACTGACGGGATAAACATCTGTCATCACTTCGTAGATAGCTTGTGCCTCATCAGGCTGCTGTTGGATTCGTTTGATTTCAATCATAGGCGTTTGATGTAAGATTCTCCAGACTCGGTGTGATTCTTGAGCCAGTTTTCCTCAGCTTCTACACGCTTAAGGTAATTTGGCACAAAGTCATGCAAAGAGTCTGCTTCCTTATCCCAAGCCCAAAGAGCTAGATTCGCTGCATTTGGTAAGGTTTCTTGATAGTTAGCCTGTGGTAATTGCTCTTGAATCTGTTCGACAAAGGGACCCACTTCACCGACAAAGGTTACCTGGTCAGCATCCTTGACTTGCTCAAGGACTTCCGCAAAGGACAGATGCGCTTCTGGAAAGACAGGTTGAGCATGTTCATAAAATCCTGCGTATACATTGTTACGGCGTGCATCCATCAAAGGTACAAGCAACCCTTCTTGTTGGCATGGCACCAGAGACAAGAGACTTGACATGCCCACCAACTCAATGTTTAGGGTATGAGCCAAGGTCTTGGCGGTCGCCACTGCGATCCGCAAACCTGTATAGCTACCCGGCCCCTCTGCTACGACGATTCGATCCAAATCCTTGGGTGTCAAATCTAGATTGGTCATCAAAAAATCAATAGCAGGCATGAGGGTAATACTGTGATTTTTCTTGATATTAATCGTGGTCTCGGCAAGAAGCTGCTTGTCCTCTAAAATAGCTAGAGAAAGAGCCTTGCTGGACGTATCAAAAGCTAATACTTTCATAACACATTCCTATCTTATTGTCTGTTTACTATTATACTACAAAAGCCCTCGCATGGGAATTTTCTTTGTCTTGAAACGAAAATGAGAGTGGGACAGAAATCGGTCATTCGTTAGAATTCGATTTCGTCGTCCCACCTCCGCACAGTTGAGTAGGGCTGTAAAAGCTGATGAAATCAGCCTAGTAGAGCCCACTCAACCACTGCGTCTTGCTCGACAATCCAAAGACAATTGAGAGGCTAGGACTTTTGTCCCAGCCTCAGCACTTAAGTATTCAAGCCAAAGTAAAATACAAACCAGACCACATAGGTCACAAGAAGAAGGAAAAACGAATACAGAGTCACGAAGCCAATCTTCCACAGGAGTTTGGCTTTCCGATACTCTAGCCGAGTATACAAAACATTTCCTCCGTAAACACAGACAACAAATGCCGCAAAGGCCAGAAGACGAATGATAATAGCTAGTTGAAACATATCCTGCCCTCCTTCATAAGGAAAAACCTCTTTTCTAACTTTATTATAGCACGTGATTCTAAAGTCTTCAAATACTTGTATCGGGCAAAATGAAACACATTTCAAGCTCCTTACTTTCATGTTTCCTGCTTTTACTAATTCCCCTTTTTATGTTATAATTGAGATAATTGTAACGAATCAAGGTCAATACAGGCAGAAAATGAAATAGAAACAAACAGCTTCAAGCTGGTAATTTTTTGAATACAGCTGACCTGAAAACAGAAAGGAAACACATGATTTACAAAGTTTTTTATCAAGAAACAAAAGACCGTAGCCCACGTCGTGAAACAACACGCTCACTTTACTTAGACATTGATGCCAGCTCAGAACTTGAGGGACGTATCATTGCCCGTGAACTTGTTGAAAAAAACCGTCCAGAATTCAATGTTGAGTATATCGAGCTCTTGTCAAACAAATTGCTAGACTACGAAAAAGAAACTGGCGCATTCGAAATAACGGAGTTCTAATATGGCCTATACTCTTAAACCAGAAGAAGTGGGCGTTTTTGCCATTGGTGGTCTAGGAGAAATCGGTAAAAACACATACGGAATCGAATACCAAGACGAAATCATCATCGTTGATGCAGGGATTAAATTCCCCGAGGATGACTTGCTTGGTATCGACTACGTTATCCCTGATTACTCTTACATTGTCGAAAATATCGACCGCGTCAAGGCTCTCTTGATTACACACGGACACGAGGATCATATTGGTGGGATTCCTTTCTTGCTCAAGCAAGCAAATATCCCTATCTATGCAGGTCCACTAGCTCTCGCTTTGATCCGTGGAAAACTCGAAGAGCATGGCCTTTTGCGCAATGCTACACTTCACGAAATCAACCACAACACTGAGTTGACTTTTAAAAATCTTAAAGCAACTTTCTTTAGAACAACTCACTCGATCCCAGAGCCTTTGGGAATTGTTATCCATACACCTCAAGGAAAAATCGTCTGTACCGGTGACTTCAAGTTTGACTTTACACCAGTTGGTGAACCTGCAGACTTGCACCGTATGGCAGCCCTAGGTGAAGACGGAGTGCTTTGCTTACTTTCTGACTCGACAAATGCTGAAGTGCCAACCTTTACAAACTCTGAAAAGGTCGTTGGTCAGTCTATTATGAAGATTATCCAAGGTATCGAGGGACGTATCATCTTTGCATCCTTTGCCTCAAATATCTTCCGTCTACAGCAAGCGACTGATGCCGCTGTTAAAACAGGGCGTAAGATTGCTGTCTTTGGACGTTCTATGGAGAAAGCTATTGTCAACGGGATTGAACTAGGCTACATTAAGGCACCAAAAGGAACCTTCATCGAACCAAACGAAATCAAAGACTACCCTGCAGGCGAGATTCTTATCCTCTGTACAGGTAGCCAGGGTGAACCTATGGCAGCCCTCTCTCGTATCGCTAACGGAACTCACCGTCAAGTGCAACTCCAACCTGGCGATACGGTTATCTTCTCATCCAGTCCAATCCCAGGAAACACCACTAGCGTTAATAAGCTGATTAACATCATTTCTGAAGCTGGAGTTGAAGTCATCCATGGTAAGATTAACAACATCCATACATCTGGACATGGTGGCCAGCAAGAGCAAAAACTCATGCTCCGCCTCATCAAGCCAAAATACTTCATGCCTGTCCATGGTGAATACCGCATGCAAAAGGTCCACGCTGGACTAGCTGTAGACACTGGAGTAGAGAAGGACAATATCTTTATCATGAGCAATGGTGATGTGCTTGCCCTCACTGCAGACTCTGCTCGTATCGCAGGTCACTTCAATGCCCAAGACATCTACGTCGATGGAAATCGTATCGGTGAAATCGGAGCAGCAGTCCTAAAAGACCGCCGAGATCTATCCGAAGATGGTGTCGTACTTGCTGTCGCAACAGTAGACTTCAAGTCTCAGATGATTATTTCTGGCCCAGATATCCTCAGTCGTGGATTCGTCTACATGCGCGAATCTGGTGACTTGATCCGTCAAAGTCAACGCATCCTTTTCAATGCTATTCGTATCGCTTTGAAAAACAAGGATGCCAGCATCCAATCAGTCAATGGCGCTATCGTAAACGCTATTCGACCATTCCTTTACGAAAATACTGAGCGTGAACCAATCATCATTCCGATGATTCTCACACCAGATGAAGAAGAATAATACAAAACTCTCTGAAGCTTAAAGGCTTCAGAGAGTTTTTCTTATTTAACAACAAGATCGTAACGAGTTTTGCTGGTGAAAGTTTCACCTGCTTTGAGAATGACTTGATTTTTAAGGTCACTGTGAATAGCATCTGGCAAAGCCTGTGCTTCAAGAGCAATTCCATTGTGCTGGATCATTGGTTGACCAGCGATGATGACACTCTCATCCACAAAGTTCGCTGTATAAACTACAAAGCAAGGAGCTTCTGTCTTAAAGAGTAAGAAACGACCTGAACCTTGGTCATACAAGAAACCAGCATTGTCATGTCCTTCCGGAAGAGCAAATGGGTGATCCAAACCAGATACGAGTTGGATTTGCTCATCTTGGTCTGCAAAGATATCTTTCAACAAGGCGCCATTGTAGATGTGTTTAACCACATCACGATTAGCATCTGGGATCTTAGCTGGAACACCGTCCGGAGCGATTGGATAAATACCTTCTGTATTTAATTGGAAGACATGACGATCAACCGTCTGAGTAAAATCGCCTGACAAGTTAAAGTAGCTGTGATTGGTTGGATTAACCAAGGTATCTTGATCTGTCGTTACCTTGTAGCTGATTTCATAGGCACCCGTTTCTTCCAAGTAGTAGCTAATCCAGATTTTAAGATTTCCAGGGAAACCTCCTGTCCCGTCTTTTCTTTCCGTGTAAAGAGTCAAGCCATGGTCACTTACTTCGACTAGTTCAAATAAGCTAGAATCCCAACCTGTTGAACCACTGTGGTTGCAGTTGCTAGCATTGTTGACTTCGAGTTCATAGGTCTGGCCATTGAGTTCGAATGTTGCACCTGCGATACGACCTGCCACTGGACCTACACTCGCTCCATGTTTAGGGCTATTTCCCACATAGCTGTCAAAATCATCAAATCCTAGGATAACATTGGCAAAATTACCAGCCTTATCTGGAGTTACATAGCGTAGAATCGTTGCACCATAGGTCATGATTTCTAGTTGGTAGCCTGCTTCTGTTTCAAAGCAATAAGCGACAACATCCTTGCCATCAACTTTTCCAAATACACGTTCTGTGTATGCTTTCATCCCTATCTCCTTATTATTTGAATTCGTGAATAATGACACCTTGAACAACACGGTTTACGGTACCTGTTGGTGATGGTGTATCCGGTCTATTTCCAACCTTAAGCGAAGTCAAGAGAGCAAACAATTGACCGTAAACAATATAAGGGAATACGCGATAAACATCATTTAAAACGCCACCGCAGCCAAGCGCTACTTCCTTCACATTCTCAAGTCCAAAGACTTGATCGCTTAAAAGCACGACACGACGAGCAATTTGATCCCCTGCAACTTCACGAACCAAGTCCAAGTCATACTTGCGAGTATAGTCTGTTGTAGTACCAAATACTATGACGACAGTATCTTCGTTGATAAGAGATTTTGGACCATGACGGAAGCCAACTGGACTTTCATACATAGTCGCCACTTGACCAGCAGTCAATTCCAAAATTTTCAGCTGTGCTTCATGAGCAAGTCCGAAGAATGGACCTGCACCCAAGTAGATGACACGGTTAAATTCTAGGTCAACCAACTCTTTGACATCTGCTACATTGTCAAGAACTTTGCGAGCAAGACTAGAAAGCACTTCAAATCGTTCAGCTTTAACGGCAAATTCGGTTGGATCAAAGACCAAGAGTGCTGTCAACATCATAGAAGTAAAGCTTGATGTCATCGCAAAGCCAGCATCGTTAGAAGCTGCAGGTTGCAAGAGCAAAAGGTTGCGGTCATCACCATGGGCTTGAAGAGCTAATTCCCCTTCAGCCGCACATGTGATAGTCACTTGATAAAGTTCATCAACCAATGCCTTAGCCAGCTCAACTGTTGCTACACTTTCAGGCGAGTTTCCGCTACGTGCGAATGATACCAAAACAGTTGCCACATCTTTTTTCAAATAAGTTTGTGGGTTTGCAACGATATCTGTTGTCGCAATAGCATTAAAATTCCATTTACGTTCATCATAGACTTCCTTGAAGTAAGGAACCAAGGTATCACCTACATAAGCAGAAGTCCCAGCACCAGTCAAGATAACCTTGATGTAGTCATGTTTATCTGCAATGCCTTGCAAGAAAGCTGCAATTTCATCGCGTCGTGCTTGATAGGATTCAAAAGCTTCCTTCCAAACATCTGGTTGTTGGTAAATTTCGCGTGTGGTGATCTCTGCTCCCAACTCAAGCAAATCTTCTTTTGTATAATCTAGCATTGAAAACCTCTAATCTAATATTGTTTCATGATTGAAAACATGGGAATGGGAGTCGCTCCCATTCCCATGTATATTTTCTATAAGATGATTTAACGTTTTAACGCAATCACATCTTATACTCAATGAAAATCAAAGAGCAAACTAGGAAGCTAGCCGAAGGCTGTACTCAAGTACGGCAAGGCAAAGCTGACGTGGTTTGAATTTGATTTTTGAAGAGTATTATTCATCTTCATCGTCATCGAAGCTAGCCAATAAATCATTAACTTTCACAATGCTTTCTGAAGCACGACTCTTATAGTCCGCATCCATGCCTGTTAGGCTTGCATTGATAAATTCAATAACCATTGGAAGATTCATCCCTGCATACAGTTCAATGTCGCGACCTTCCATAATCAGACGACTCACCACGTTACATGGTGTTCCACCAAGAAGATCTGCAAAGACTAGGAAATCATCTAAACCTTCAACAGCAGCTTCAAATTTAGTAGTAAATTCTTCTGGTCCATCTTCTGGAAGAAGAGCCACCGCATGAATGTTATCTTGTGGCCCCATAATCATTTCTGTGCTACCTTTAAGTTCTTCACAGAAACGACCGTGACTCACTAAAATCAATGATTTAGTCATAAATTATGCGCCCATTCCAAGTGCAAATTTACCAAGAGCAGAAAGAGCCAAGGCAAGCACGATAATGATACCGATAGCTTTTGTAGAGTTCATACCTTTCTTACCAAGCAACCAGAAGATGAAGGCAGTGAAGATTGCTGGAAGCAAACGTGGGAAGATTGAGTTCAAGATGTCTTGGAAGTCAATCATCTTTTCACCGATTGGCAATTTGTATGAAATTTCAAAGTTGATCATTGTTGCTACAAGAGCACCCATCATGAATACACCAAGTACAGATGCAGCTTCAATCAAAGCTGTCAAAGTGCTTTGCATGTTGTTGATAAGGTTAACCCCTTCTTTGTAGGCAAATTCCAACTGTTTCCAACGGAAGATGTCATACGCTACCGCAACTGCGATCCAAAGGAAGATCCCCCAAGGTTGGCCAGCGATAGCCATTGTTGCAGCGATAGATCCCATGATAGCAGGTACAAGTGAACCAAAGATAGTATCTCCAAGAGGAGCGAATGGTCCCATCAAACCTGTCTTGATACCGTTAACCGCGTCTTTTGAGACTACACCATCTTTTTCTTCCATGGCAAGGTCAAAACCAGCGATGATTGTGTGGAAGAATGGTGAAGTGTTGAAGAATTGAGTATGAACTTTCATCATTTCTTTCAACTCAGGAGTTCCATCTCCATACATTTTACGCAATTGTGGCAAGATCATGTAAAGGTAACCTGATGCTTGCATACGTTCGTAGTTCCATCCCAATTGGAAAGTGAACAAGCTACGTTTGTTAATTTGATTAAAATCTTCTTTTGTTAATTTGTAATTAGAATTCGTCATCTTCAATTTCCCCACTTTCTGATGGTGTAGAAGGTGCTGCTACAGCTACTTTTTGGCTATTTTTGAAGTGAAGCACTGCAAGGAAAATACCTACGATAGAGATACCGATCATAGACAAACCTTTGAAGTTGTTTGCAAAGCCAATTTTTTCAGCAACTTCAGCTGGAAGCATGCCAACGATACCAGCAACTGCTCCACCAAGACTTGTTACATATGAGTAAAGTACAGTCAACATAGCTGTCAAACCGAATCCCATAGCAAGGTAGTGAAGGTTACGTTTAACTGGAAGGTAACGAAGCAAGATAGCGAATCCAAGACCTGGAAGCATACGACCTGCAAGAGTCAAACCGTCTGCAACCCATTGGTATTCTTTAACAAGGTTTACAACACCTGTAACGAATTCTCCACCGAAAGCAAGGGCGAAGAATACTGGAAGGGCACGAGATAGAGCCCAAGGAAGCGCACCAAGAAGGTAGTTGCGTTCGATTCCTTTGTAGTCAAAGCGTTCGATCGCAGCATCAATACGGTGAGCGAAGAATGTTGTAGTCATACGACCAAGTACGTCGAAGTAAGTCAAGAGTGCCGCTACTGGTACAGCGATTGTAGTAATCGCAAGGTCTGTTTCGATACCTTGTGCAACTGAGAAAGCTGTCGCAAGTACCGCACCAGAAGTTGCGTCGATACGAGAAGCACCACCGAAGGTACCTACCCCAAGTACGAACAACTGCAAGCTACCACCGATAAACAAACCAGTTGTCAAATCTCCCATGACTAAACCAGTAATGAAACCAGCGAATACAGGGGAACCTGCAGAAGAAACGATCGTCAACTCATCACAGATTTGATAAGCTGAGTACAAAGTGAGAAGTAAAATTTGCCACCATTGTATCATAACAATGACCTCCTAAAAATTTTTTCCTATTTTAATAAGCTCAAAAAGTCTGAAACTGGATCATTTGGAACCATTTGAGCAGTGAGTTTAACACCTTTTTCCGCTAATTTACGGAAGTCTTCCACGTCTTTATCCACAACGTTGATAGAACGTGTGATTGCACGTGTTTCTGGTGTTTGAGACATGTTGCCGACATTGACAGTTTCAAGTGGCACACCTGCTTCTACCAAACCGAGGAAACGGTCAGGTTTGCGTGCTACAATCAACAGACGTTGGCTATCATATTTACCAGCAAGGATATTCGCTGCTGCTTTATCAACTGGCAAAATACTAAGTTTTACACCTGGTGGTGTTGCAAGTTTCAAGCCACTTTTTTCAACGTCGTTGTTCACAACTTCATTGTCAACGACCATGATACGTGAAACATTAAGTTTAGCAGACCAAAGGTTTGCGACTTGTCCGTGAATTAAGCGCCCATCGATACGGCATCCTACAATTGTCATAAGTTTTCCCCCTTTATAAGTTTTAGTGTAGGTTTACAAGTTAAGTGTATGTGTTCCTTATACTCCCCTTCGGTTTCAAAGATAATGATGCGGTTGGCACCTTCCTTGAGATAGCTATGTGGAATATAAAGAGATAAGGTTGGACCGACATTCCAGAAACGACCTAGATGATGCCCGTTGATATAAGCAATCCCTTTACCAAACTCAGAACAATCTAAGTAGGTATCTTTCGGCTCCTTGATCTCAAAGTCAAAGGCGTAAAAGGCGGGTTGCCCTTCTGTCCATCCTTTAGAGAAATCAATCTTCTCAGGATTATCAAGTGGAAGTGGATATTGCTTCCAGTTGAGCAAGAAATGCAAATCTTTACAAACACCTGTGCGAATTCCTTTTCGTTGTGTGTCTGCTAAGAATTTGTGTCCATAGTTGACACGCCCCATATTTTCAATAAGTATATCAATATTGGATAGCGTTTTCTTTTTGCCTTGATAAAAAATATCTTCACCGATTTCTGTTTGGTACTGTGTCGCCACTCGTTTACCATCGATAAAGAGTTGGGCTCTATCTCGTCCGTCAATGATTCGAATGCGTTCTTCATCTGCATCCCAACTTGCTTCCGTACGATAGAGTAGGTAGCCGTAACCTTGTCCTAGCTCTTCCATTTTCTTAGGGTAGAGACTTTCAATCGGACTTGTCAGACTATCCAAGGTTTCGAAAAGAGAAACTTTCTCGACCAGTGGAATGTTTTCTACTTCCATACTTTCCTTGCGAAGCGGTTCAGATTGTGGATACTCAGGATAGTAAGTCGCCATCATGTATTTGACTGCAAAATATTTAGCAGTCGGGTTACCAGCTTCATCAAGAAGAGCGTCGTAATCATAAGATGTTACTTGTGGTAAATCAATAGTTCCTCGAGCTGAACAACCATTCATAAAACCAAAGTTGGTTCCACCGTGGAACATATATAGGTTGATAGATCCTAGCTCTAGAACTTCATGAACAGCTTCTGCTAATTCCTCAGGTTCACGCTTGATGATTGGTTCTTTCCATCGATTGAACCAGCCATCCCAGAATTCCATACACATGAGTGGCCATTTCTTGCCGTGCTCATCTAGAAACTCTTGCATCTGTGAGAAATTATAAGCAGCTTTGGAACCAAAGTTCCCCGTCACAAAGAGATCATCCTCAATCAAGGTCCCAGCCTTGAGAGTCGCTCGCCACGGACCATCTGATGTGAACAGCGGACAAGTAACTGACCGTTCTTCCATCAAGCGTCGGATTGCCCTCAAGTATGCCTTGTCTTCACCATACGATCCATACTCATTTTCGACTTGCATCATGAGAATGTTGCCACCGTTTTCCAATAATCTCGGAACTAAACGTGGAAGCAACTGATCATAGTAACGACCAACCATGTCAATGAAAGCTGGGTCCGACGACCGAATTCTCATATCCTTGGTTAAGAGCCATGCCGGTAAACCACCAAATTCCCACTCTGCACAGATAAATGGAGAAGGACGTACAATTGCATATAAGCCCAAATCTTGTGCAGTTTGAAGAAATCTTTCTAAATTAAGATCACCTTCAAAGTTAAATTTCCCTTCAGCAGGTTCATGCATGTTCCAAGCAACATAGGTCTCAACTGTATTGAATCCTAATGCCTTGAGGTTATACAATGAATGATGCCAATCTTCCGCAGGAACTCTAAAATAGTGAATGGCGCCAGACAAAATCTTGAATGGTTTCCCATTCAGATAGAAATCATCTTTAATTTCAAATCTTGCCATTCTTCCTCCTCTAAAAGCGAAAAGTTTGCGCTTTCATTTATTGTTATATCAACTATAAACCAATCGGAGAATAATGTCAATACTTTTTGAAATTTTCTTTAAAATTTTTCTATTTTTTTACTGAATCTTTTCTAAAAATCATCTCAAATCCTATAAAATCAACATTCTGACTGAAGAGCAAAAATACGAGGCAAAACACGAATTATTTATATCTATCCTAAATTCTTATTCCGATATTTTAATTTTTTAAAATGCTTTTCTACTATTTTTTTCGATTTTATGTTAAAATCATATGTGGAGAAGGAAAAAATGAGGTGAAAATATGGCAATTCCAAAATATCAATATATTAAAGATGAATTGAAAAATAAGATTATTTCTGGTCAATTCGCTAGTGGAGACAAGTTCTACACTGAAGCAGAATTGATTTCCATGTATGATGTTAGTTCAATCACAGTAGTCCGCGCCTTGAACGACCTTGCCAAAGACGGATATATCGTCCGCCAACAAGGGAAAGGAACTTTCGTAGCTCGTGCACGTAAACACAAACTCGTTGAATTTTCTGATGTAGAAATCTTCGAAACAAAAGATGATAAAGTAACTGTTCTTTCTATTGAACGCGGGAATGATCTTAAATACCTAGAAAAACTCGGCCTACGCGGCGATCAATTCTATTACAAGATTGAACGTATTCGTGAAACAAATGGCGTTACCTATATCTATCACAATTCGTATATTCCTGAACAATACATCAATGCCAACTATCCAAATCTCGAATATTATAGTTCTATCTATAATCGTTTCAAATTGGACTACCACATTCACATGAATGACGAGCATTTTGAAGAAATTAATGAAATTGTATTTCCAACTCCAAAACATGCCGCTTCTATCCTAGGAATCGACACTAAATTCCCAACTGTTTTCCAAACGAAGACAACTCAGCTTGAAGCAACTGGTCAAGTTTTGGAATACATCGAAACTTATAAACGTTCTGATTTCTACAAAATTAAATTCATTTCTTGTGACCGTGGTCACTAATCTTAAAAAACCTGAGGCAACTGTCTCAGGTTTTTTATATACCCATTATATCACCGCCTCTCTTTCAAGAGAATAGCATTTCAAGCAATTCTATAATTAGTAACCTTTTTACTAAAAAATAGTCAAAAGCAGAAAAATATATCTTAATTTATAAATTATTCTATTTTTTATAGTAATTTCCTCAAAAGCTTGACTTTATGTTAGTTAGAACATACAATAGGATTAGTATGTGAAAACGCTATCAAAAATTCAAAAGGGAGGTTTTTTAATGAAACCAGAAAATAAACAGCGCTTCTCTATTCGTAAATATGCAATCGGAGCAGCTTCTGTATTGATTGGCTTTGCCTTTCAGGCTCAGGCCGTTGCTGCTGACGGAGTCGTTCCTGCTACAACAGAGAATCAGCCTGCTGTCCAAACCACTGGAGAAGTCACTCCACCAACGAGTGAAGAAAAAGTCGAGACTGCTCCTTCAACAGAAAATACTACTCCAACTACTCCTTCAACAGAAAAAGCTACCCCAGCTGCTCCTGCAACAAACTCTGAAGCACCAAAAGTTGAAGTTGCTCCTGCACCTGCCGTAGCAAACCCTGTTACATCTGAAGAAGCTCCAGCTAAGCCAGCAGTAACTGAAGAGGCTAAGAAGACAGAATCTGAAAAACAAGAAGAAAAGAAAGAAGTTGCTAAAGTTGAAGCACCTGCAGTCGCTACAGAAAGAGCAACTCAAGTCAATGAAAAACTGGCTAAAAAGAAAATTGTATCAATTGACGCTGGACGTAAATACTTCTCTCCTGACCAACTAAAAGAAATCATCGACAAAGCTAAACACTATGGCTACACTGATCTTCACCTTTTAGTCGGAAATGACGGCTTGCGCTTTATGCTTGATGACATGTCTCTAACTGTAGGTGACAAAACTTATGCCAGCGATGATGTCAAACGTGCTGTTGAAAATGGAACCAATGCCTACTACAACGATCCAAATGGTAATCATCTGACTGAAAGCCAAATGACTGACTTGATTAGTTATGCTAAGGATAAAGGAATTGGACTTATCCCAACAGTTAACAGTCCTGGTCACATGGATGCCATCCTCAACGCCATGAAAGAATTGGGTATTGAAAAGCCTAACTTTAACTATTTTGGTAAAGAATCAGCACGTACGGTTGACCTTGACAACGAAAAGGCTGTTGCTTTTACAAAAGCCTTGATTGATAAGTATGCAGCTTACTTTGCGGGCAAGTCTGAAATCTTTAACATCGGTTTGGATGAATATGCTAACGATGCTACGGATGCCAAAGGGTGGAGCGTTCTTCAAGCCTATAAATGGTATCCAGAAGATGGATTCCCAGACAAGGGGTATGATAAATTCATCGCCTACGCTAACGATTTAGCTCGTATCGTCAAGTCTCACGGCCTTAAACCAATGGCCTTCAATGACGGTATCTACTATAATAGTGATACTACTTTTGGTACCTTTGATAAAGACATCATCGTGTCTATGTGGACTGGTGGCTGGGGCGGTTACGATGTCGCTTCTTCTAAGTTACTAGCTGAAAAAGGACACGAAATCCTCAACACTAATGATGCTTGGTACTACGTTCTTGGACGTAATGCTGACGGACAAGGTTGGTACAACCTCGATCAAGGATTGAACGGTATCAAGAGTACACCGATTACTTCTGTTCCAAAAACAGAAGGCGCTGACGTTCCTATTATCGGTGGGATGGTAGCCGCTTGGGCTGATACTCCATCTGCCCGCTACTCTCCATCTCGTCTATTCAAGCTCATGCGTCAATTCGCAAACTCAAATGCTGAATATTTCGCCGCTGACTACGAGTCTGCTGATCAAGCTCTGAAAGAAGTGCCAACCGACCTTAGCCGCTATACAGCAGAAAGTGTTGCTGCCGTTAAAGAGGCTGAAAAAGCCATTCGCTCTCTTGATAGCAACCTTAGCCGTGCTCAACAAGATAGCATTGACCAAGCGATTGCAAAACTCCAAGAAGCTGTTAGCAACTTGACCTTCACTCCAGAAGCTCAAAAAGAAGAAGATGCTAAACGTGAAGTTGAAAAACTTGAGAAAAACAAGGTTATCTCAATCGATGCTGGACGTAAGTACTTCACTCTAGATCAACTCAAACGTATCGTCGATAAAGCTAGCGAACTTGGTTACTCTGACCTTCATCTCCTCCTTGGAAATGATGGACTTCGCTTCCTCTTGGATGACATGACAATCACTGCAAACGGCAAAACCTATGCAAGTGACGATGTGAAAAATGCCATCATTGAAGGAACAAAAGCTTACTACGACGATCCAAACGGAACAACTCTAAGCCAAGCTGAAATTACTGAACTAATCCAATATGCTAAAGATAGAGGCATTGGAATTATCCCTGCCATCAACAGTCCTGGCCACATGGATGCTATGCTTGTTGCTATGGAAAAACTAGGCATCGCAAATCCACAAGCTAACTTTGACAAGGTTTCAAAAACAACTATGGACCTTGAAAACGAAGAAGCAATGAACTTTACAAAAGCCCTTATTGGCAAGTACATGGACTTCTTTGCAGGCAAGACTAAAATCTTTAACTATGGTACAGATGAGTATGCCAATGATGCTACCAATGCTCAAGGTTGGTACTACCTCAAGTGGTATGGCCTCTATGGTAAGTTTGCTGAGTACTCTAATAGCCTAGCTGCCATGGCTAAAGAAAAAGGGCTTCAACCAATGGCCTTTAACGACGGCTTCTACTACGATGATAATGACGATGTTGAGTTTGATAAAGATGTTATCATCTCTTACTGGTCTAAAGGTTGGTGGGGCTATAACCTTGCATCTCCTCAATATCTAGCAAGTAAGGGTTACAAAATCCTTAATACCAACGGAGATTGGTACTATGTTCTAGGCAATCATAAAAATGACGAAGCCTACCCTCTATCAAAAGCAATTGAAAATACTGAAAAAGTACCATTTAAGCAACTAGCTTCAACCAAATATCCTGAAGTCGACCTTCCAACAACTGGTAGTATGCTAGCCATCTGGGCGGACAAACCTCAAGCTGAGTACAAAGAAGAAGAAATTTTTGAACTGATGACTGCCTTTGCAGATCACAACAAAGACTACTTCCGTGCCGATTACAAGGCTCTACGCGAGGAACTTGCTCAAATCCCTGAAAACTTAGAAGGATATAGCACAGAAAGTCTCGATGCTCTCAAGGCTGCTAAAGAAGCACTAAACTACAATCTCAACCGTAATAAACAAGCTGAGTTGGATACACTTGTAGCTAACCTTAAAGCAGCAAGACTTGGTCTCAAACCAGCTGCAACTCACTCAGGAAGCCTTGATGAGAATGAAACTGCTGCCAACGTTGAAAACCGACCAGAGCTTATCACAAGAACGGAAGAAATTTCATTTGAGACTGTCAAGAAGGAAAATCCTAACCTTCCAGCAGGACAAGAAAAAGTTGTCACTGAAGGTGCCAAAGGTGAACGTACAATCTACGTCTCAGTTACTACTGAAAATGGTAAGGAAACTGAAACAGTTCTTGAAGAAAAAGTCACAAAAGAAGCTGTCAATCAAGTGGTTGAAGTTGGAACTCCTGTCACTCACGTCGGAGACGAAGAAGGAGTTGCTCCTGTTGCAGATGCCAAACCACGTGTTGTGATCGAGGACGAAGAAATTCCGTTTACAACTATCACTCGTGAAACTGATGCATTGACAAAGGGAGAAACTCGTGTCGTAACTGAAGGTGTTAAGGGACGTCGTAGTCATTTCTATTCTGTGTCTACTGCTGCTGACGGAAGCGAAGTGAAAACATTGGTTACTAGTGTTGTTGCTCAAGAACCAGTTACTCAAATCATCGAAGTTGGGACTCCTGTAACACATGTGGGAGACGAAAAAGGACTAGCTCCTGTAGCGGAAGAAAAACCAAAACTAGAGATTCCAAATATACCGGCTTCTATTGCAGAAGAAAAACCAGCACTAGAAATTCCAAATGTGCCAGCTCCTATTGCAGAAGAAAAACCGAAATTAGAGATTCCAAGTAAACCAGCTCCAGCAACTGTTCCTGCTGAGGAAAACAAACCTCTTCCTCAAGGACCAGCTCCTGTGGCAAAAGAAAATAAACTTCCTGAAACAGGAAGCCAAGGTTCAGAATGGTTGATTGCTACAGGTTTGATGGCTGCACTCACAGCTTATGGACTTAGCAAGAAAAAAGATTAAGCACAAATAAAAAGCGAGATACAATCTCGCTTTTTTTATTGTCATTAGTCACCCAAACCGATACGTTCGAAGATTTCATCCACCCGTTTGGTGTAGTAGGTTGGGTTGAAGATTTCGTCGATTTCTTCTTGAGTGAGGCGTGATGTTACTTCTGGATCAGCTTCAAGAAGTGGTTTGAAGTCTACTTGGTTATCCCATGATTGGGCTGTCTTTGGTTGAACAAGGTCGTAAGCTTGCTCACGTGTCATGCCTTTTTCAATCAAAGCAAGCATGGCACGTTGGCTGAAGATCAAACCAAATGTAGAGTTCATGTTGCGGATCATGTTTTCTGGGAAGACTGTCAAGTTCTTAACTATGTTTCCGAAACGGTTGAGCATGTAGTCAATCAAGATTGTTGTGTCTGGTGCGATGATACGCTCAGCTGATGAGTGAGAGATATCACGTTCATGCCAAAGGGCTACGTTTTCATAAGCTGTTACCATGTGACCACGGATCACACGCGCAAGACCTGTCATATTTTCAGAACCGATAGGGTTGCGCTTGTGAGGCATCGCAGATGAGCCTTTTTGCCCTTTGGCAAAGAATTCTTCTACTTCGCGTTGCTCAGATTTTTGAAGACCACGGATTTCCGTTGCCATACGCTCGATGGAAGTCGCGATACTAGCAAGAACTGCAAAATACTCAGCGTGAAGGTCACGAGGAAGCACCTGTGTAGAGATTTCTTGAGCACGGATACCCAATTTGTCACAGACGTATTTCTCAACGAATGGTGGGATATTGGCAAAGTTACCGACCGCACCCGAAATCTTACCAGCTTCCACACCAGCAGCCGCATGCTCAAAACGCTCGATGTTCCGTTTCATTTCGCTGTACCAAGTTGCCAATTTAAGACCAAAAGTTGTCGGCTCAGCGTGCACACCGTGGGTACGCCCCATCATGATGGTGAACTTGTGTTCTTTGGCTTTGTCAGCGATGATATTGAGGAAATTTTCAAGATCCTTGCGGATGATGTCGTTGGCTTGTTTGTAGAGGTAACCATATGCCGTATCTACTACGTCAGTAGAAGTCAAGCCATAGTGAACCCACTTACGCTCTTCACCAAGAGTCTCAGAAACCGCACGCGTGAAAGCCACCACATCGTGACGCGTTTGTTGCTCGATCTCCAAAATACGGTCGATGTCAAAGCCCGCTTTTTTACGGATCAAAGCCACATCTTCCTTAGGAATTTCTCCCAACTCGGCCCATGCTTCGTCAGCCAAGATTTCCACCTCAAGCCAAGCACGGTATTTATTTTCTTCAGTCCAAATGTTCGCCATCTCAGGGCGAGAGTAACGTTCGATCATTGTTTGTTCCTTTCTTTTGATGTTTCACTTATGTGGGGCGGATGTCAGCAACTTCCTTTAGAGTCTCAAGATTCCCGTCGCTTACGCTTTCCCTACGGCGTGAAACAGTCATTTTATTCAAATTCTTCTTTCCCAATCCACACTGATGGATAATGATCCAGTGTATTCAAATCCGTATCCAGCGGGGCATCATAGATAGCCAAATAGTTTTCAGGATATTGTGCAACTAGCTCTTCATACTTCGCTTTCACTTTTTCGTGATCGCTACTAGCATACAAGACTTCGACGACTGCTCCCGTCTTTTCTTTTTCAACAAATGCGTTGACAATGAGTTGAATCATAAAACCTCCTAAAGCGAAATCCCCTTCATGTTTGCTTCTAGAATGGGCATGTCCACACCTAACTCCTGACCGGTCTGATAGACACTTTGACAACAGTAGAAAATATCCTGTTTATCATTGTGTAAGGTCATGATTTTTCGTGTCAGCTCATTTTTCGCAAACATGACTTTCATGGCCTTGCCGGCTATCCAAGCGGGAATTTTGTAGGGCAAGAGTTCGGCTTTGTAAAGCTTCAAATTCACGCCACGCGCTTCTACGACTTTCAAAGCCTCTCGAATGGCCTTAATGGCCAATGATAATTCCGAAGAACTATTCATCAAGTTCAGAGCCAATTCTTCTGGATTTTCCAGATTCCCTGAACGTGCAGCTGTCGAAGTGACACTCGCATTAATCGCCATGTGAATCCAAATCCATTCGACCATATCATGAGGCACTTCCCACTTCAAATCTGCAGAAGTCAGTAAATCCGTCAGATCAGAATAGTTAGAAATCTGTGCTTTTTGTTCACCTTCTAGCATTAAATGGTCAAATAAGACACCATCCAAATGGTCCTCCTGCATATGACCACCCGCTGTCGGGAAAGCCAGAATATAGTCGTAATCTCCTGCCCACTCTTGGACCTCTTTTCGAGTATTCCAGAAATTGCAGAAGAAAACGAGAGTGCCTTTGATATTATTTTTTCGCAAGGTTTCCACAGCTTCTTTGACAAACCCATGACGCACACTCAGAAAAATAAAATCATATTCCGAATCAGCTTCCGCCACATGAACCTCATAGGTGTCGTGTTTGTTCTCACCTTTGGAATGATAACGGCCATCTAGCAGATCAACCAACAACTCCTTGGGAGCATTGTTTTTCTTACTATCTCTAAGTACGTGTTCCACTTGATGGCCTGCTTTTTGAAAGGCGTAGGCATAGGTGGTCCCGATGACTCCAAGTCCTAGAATCGCTATTTTCACTTAAAAATCAATCCCTTTCCCAAACTCCTCAACCTCATCCGGCACATCACTAAACAAAGTCACATGTCCCATTTTGCGGTTGTGCTTTGCTTCTAGTTTACCATATAAGTGGAGGTGGGCGCTTGGATTTTCTGTAACATAACGCTCAGCTGTTTCGACGTGTTGACCGAGAACGTTGAGCATGACAGCAGGGGCATGGAGGTGGATTGCTGGAAGTGGTGCTCCGAGAACGCCCAAGATATGGGTGTCAAACTGGGAAAAATCGCAGGCTTCAATCGAGTAGTGGCCAGAATTGTGTGGGCGTGGGGCGATTTCGTTGACGATGATGTCATCAGCTGTCGCAAACATTTCTACACAAAGGGTACCAGAGAGGTTCAGTTGTTCAGCGATTCGCACTGCCATAGCTCTGGCTTTTTCTGCTAAATTTGCTGAAATACGTGCTGGAACAATGGTTTTAGACAGGATATTGTTGCGGTGGATATTTTCCTGAACTGGGAAGACTGTCACATCCTTGCCGTTACCAGAAACGATGACAGAAATCTCAAGGTCGAAATTGACAAATTCTTCCAAAACGCAGTCTGCTGAATCGGCTAGTGCCTTGGCTTCTTCCAAATCTGCTTCTGAACGAATAACCTTTTGTCCATGCCCATCGTAGCCACCGGTCGCCGTCTTAAGGACATAGTTTTTCGACAGGTCGATAGCTGCCAAATCTTGGCTTGAGGTCACAACCTTGTAAGGAGCAACGGTGACTTGAGCCTTGTTTGAGAGGAAGTCCTTCTCAAAGATACGGTTTTGTGAAATACGAAGCAGGTCTGTCCCTTGTGGAAGCTGACCATCTTTGATAACAGCGTCAAGGCCGTCAGCGTCGACATTTTCAAACTCATAGGTCAGGACATCGCAACGCTCCGCCAACTGACGGAGGGCGTCCACATCATTATAAGGCGCCACGATGATTTCCGCCACACGAGAGGCTGGGCAATCCGCCGCAGGATCCAGCGCGATAACCTTGTGACCCATGTAGATAGCAGAAATGGCCATCATCTGACCCAGCTGACCACCACCGATAATTCCGATTGTTTTAGATGAGCTCATTTGTAGACTCCTCTGCTATTTTCCCTTGTTCTTCTGTGAAATCTGCCAAAGCTGTCGCGATAGTCTGATCCTCTACTGACAGGAGACGGAGGGCAAAGAGGGCTGCATTGGTCGCACCTGCTTCACCGATAGCCATGGTTGCGACTGGCACACCACCTGGCATCTGAACGATAGAATAAAGAGAATCCACACCGCTCAGGGCACGAGATTTGACAGGTACCCCGATGACTGGAAGGGTAGTCTTAGCAGCTACCATGCCTGGCAAATGGGCTGCGCCACCCGCACCCGCGATGATGACCTTGATGCCACGGCTACGTGCTTCTTCGGCATGTTTAAACATGAGGTCAGGTGTACGGTGTGCGGAAACAACTTTCTTTTCGTAGGCTACACTGAAACGGTCCAGGACTTCGGCGGTTTTTTGCATGGTTGCCCAGTCGGATTTTGAGCCCATTATGATGGAAATTACTGGTTTCATTACTTCTCCTTTTTTAATAATCGTCTATTGTAGTGCGGACGTAAGCGACCACCTATGGCGTTCCATTACTAAAACTGGAGCCTGGGTCTCCAGTTTTCCACTCCTAATAGCAAAGCTACTAGGAGTTCCACTACTGCGACGATTATCCTATACTAGCTCGCTAACGCTCGCAAATTAAGCGACCATTACCTTAGTTTGGCTCGCTTTCGCTCGTCATGGCAAATATGTCTGTTAATCTTTTATGGCCTTGCTTCCGATATCGGTTCGGCAGAAGAGGCCTTCTGTGTTTTGGTTGTTGAGTTGGCTGTAAATGATGTTTTGGCCGTCTTTGACGGTGTCTGCTGTGGTGACTAGCATATAGACACGTCCACCGTTTGATAGCAGTGCTCTGCTATTTTCAGCAAATTTGGCACCGGCATAGTAGGTGATGATGTCGCCCTCTGTCTTGGCTGGAAGCTTGACACCCTTCTCATAAGCGAGTGGGTAGCCGTTTGATGCTACAACCACACCAAGTGTCACACCCTTGTCTGTCCATGTGATAGCTGGCTCCTTGCCCTCCAAAATATCCGTGATATTTTGCGCAAAGTCAGATGTCAAACGAGGCAAGATGATTTGTGTTTCAGGATCTCCAAATCGAGCGTTGAACTCGATGACTTTGGGTCCATCAGCTGTCAAGATAAGACCAGCGTAAAGAACACCCAGATAAGATCGTCCTTCCTGAATCATCCCTTCGAGAACTGGCTTGACAATAGTGTCAACCGCTGTGTCAACCACGCTCTGTGGCAAGTGAGGAACTGGCGCGTAAGCCCCCATCCCACCAGTATTCGGCCCCTTGTCACCATCATAGGCACGCTTGTGGTCCTGAGCTGTTGGCATGATGTAGAACTTGTCGCCATTGACAAAAGCAAAGAGAGAGAACTCTTCTCCGTCAAGGAATTCCTCGATAACCACACGCGCACCTGAGTCACCAAATTTATTGTCCAAAAGCATCTCGTGAGCGGCTTCCACTGCTTGCTCAACCGTTTCAGCAACGACGACACCTTTACCAAGGGCTAAACCGTCTGCCTTGACTACGATCGGAGCACCTTTCTCCTCGATGTAGGCCTTAGCTTCCTCGAAATCTGAAAAGGTTCCATAGGCTGCTGTAGGAACGTCATATTTGACCATGATTTCCTTAGCAAAATCCTTAGACCATTCCAGCTCAGCCGCAGCCTTGGTCGGACCAAAAGCCTTGAGACCAGCTGCATTGAAATCATCCACAATCCCAGCTGCAAGGGCGTCATCTGGGCCAATGAAGGTCCAAGCAATATCGTTGGTTTTTGCAAATTCAATCAATTTAGAATGTTCGGAAATGGAGATATTTACCAACTCTAAACCATCCAGAGTCATCCCGTCATTTCCAGGAGCTACAAAAACCTGTTCAATATCTTTAGACTCCAGCAACTTCTTAGCAATCGCATGTTCACGACCACCTGAACCGACAACAAGCAGTTTCATCTCTCAACCTCTTTTGCGAATTATTTATTAATATTATACCATAAACGTTCGTTTTAATCTTGTTTCGTTTTGCTTTAAAAGCAAAAAAAGGAAAGAAAATGTTTTCTTCCCTTTTATTTTCTTAATGTCTAAAATGTCTCACGCCTGTGAAGACCATAGTCAAGCCGTATTTATCAGCAGCTTCGATAGACTCTTGATCACGGACTGACCCCCCTGGCTGGATGATAGCCTTAATACCTGCTTTAGCGATTTCTTCCACGTTATCCGCAAATGGGAAGAAGGCATCCGAAGCAAGGACAGCGCCGTCAAGACGGTCTTTAGCTTGGCCAATGGCAATGCGGACGGAAGCCACACGATTGGTTTGACCAGGGCCAACGCCAAGTGTCATGTGGTCATTAGTCACTATGATTCCGTTTGATTTGACATACTTGATAGCTTTCCAAGCAAACTCAAGGGCAGTCGCTTCTGTCTCAGTTGGTTGGCGTTTGGTTACCACTTGCCAGTCAGCTGGGTGTTCTTTGATCACGTCTTGGTTTTGAACGAGGAGTCCACCGACAACACCTGTGTATTCTGCTTCTACTTCGCTAGCGTCTTGAGCATCAAATGGCAACTCAAGGATACGCAAGTTTTTCTTCTTGGTTGTCAAAATTTCAAGTGCTTCATCTGTATAGCTTGGTGCGATGATGATTTCAAGGAAAACACCGTGCATCTTCTCAGCTGTCGCAGCATCCACCTCACGGTTAAGAACAACGATCCCACCGAAGATAGAAACTGGGTCAGACTCATAAGCATAGTCCCAAGCTGTTTCGATATCGTCAGCCTGACCGATTCCACATGGATTCATGTGTTTGAGAGCCACAACGGTTGGACGTTCTTTGAAATCACGAATGATACGAATGGCAGCATCCGCATCACGGATATTGTTGAATGACAATTCTTTACCGTTAAGCTGTTTAGCTGAAGCAATCGAATAATCCGTTGGTAAGGCTTTTTGATAGAAATCGGCATCCTGTTGAGGGTTTTCGCCGTAACGCATTGGTTGTTTAAGGTCATAGGTCAAAGTGAGTTTTTCAGGTTTTGTTTCTCCCACTTGAGCTGTGAAATACTCTGCAATCAAGGCATCGTAGCCCGCTGTGTGACGGAAAACCTTTGCTGCCAAACGTTGGCGAGTTTCGTAAGTTGTTTCACCATTTACTGACAATTCGTCAAGAACAAGAGCATAGTCAGCAGGATCTACAACAACTGTTACGCTAGCGTGGTTTTTAGCCGCTGAACGAAGCATTGATGGACCACCGATATCGATGTTTTCAACCGCGTCAGCGTATGTCACGTCAGGTTTGAGGATGGTTTCCTTGAATGGGTAAAGGTTAACCACAACAAGGTCGATAAGTTCAATATTATTGACCTTAGCCGCCTCTAGGTGACTATCGAGATCACGACGAGCGAGGAGACCACCGTGGATATTTGGGTGGAGAGTCTTAACACGACCGTCCATCATTTCTGGGAAACCAGTCACATCGTCAATAGCAATGGTTTCCACCCCAGCATTGTCAAGGGCAACCTTGGTCCCACCTGTCGAGATGATATCCCAACCAAGTTTTTTGAGTTCTTGGGCAAATTCAACAATGCCCGCTTTGTCTGAGACTGAAATAAGTGCTCGTTTAGTCATTTTCTTTCTTTTCCTTTTTTAAAAAAGTTCTTTCTCTGCTACAGTCGAAAATTTTCTTTCAGCTCTAGCACTTCCTTATTTGCGTGCAACTCCCAAACTATCCAAGACTTCTGGATAGAGCTTGTACTCTGTTTCGTGGATGCGAGTCTCGAAAGTATCAAGGGTATCATTCTCTAGACGTGGCACACGGACTTGTTTGATAACCTTGCCAGTATCAACGCCAGAATCCACCCAATGAATAGTCACGCCAGACTGGTCAACGCCTGCATTCCAAGCATCCTCAATACCATGAGCGCCTGGAAATTCAGGGAGATATGCCGGATGAATATTGATGATACGACCTTCATAAGCTTCTAACAAGGTTGACCCGACGATTTTCATGTAGCCTGCGAGACAAACGAGGTCAATCTGGTGTTCATCCAAGAGTTCGACGATGGCTCCTTCATAGTCTGCCTTGTTTTCAAACTCCTTGAGTTCAAAAGCGTAGGATAATACCCCAAGATTCTCTGCACGCTCAAGTACATAGGCATCGCGATGATCTGAAAAGACAAATTCTACTGGAAATTGTTCCGCAATCACCTGAAAGTTTGAGCCGTTACCAGAGGCAAAAACAGCAATTTTTTTAGCCATTATTTAATCACCACACTAGCATCTGTCTTCTTCACAATTCGACCGATTTCATACACAGGCTCGTCGAGAAGTTCTTTGACACGTTTCACATATTCTGGCTTCACCGCAAGCATGAGACCAATTCCCATGTTAAAGATTTCAAACATTTCTTCGTGTTTAATTTGGCCATATTTTTCAAGGGCTTTGAAAATTGGAAGGACTGGGACTTTGCTTTCGTCAATTTCAGCAGCCAAGTCATCCGCGAACATCCGTGGGACATTTTCGATGAAACCACCACCTGTGATGTGGGCGATTCCGTTGACCAATTCTTCTTTGATGAGTGGCAAAGCTGCTTTGACGTAGATACGAGTTGGTTCCAAAAGAACGTCTTTAAGTTTCTTCCCTTCAAGTTCTGGGAGAACTTCTTCTCCTGTATAGTCCGCAAAGACACGACGAACAAGGGAATAACCATTTGAATGGATACCGCTTGAAGCAAGACCAAGAAGCACGTCTCCCTCTGCTACTTTTGAACCGTCGATGATTTGGCTTTTTTCAGCAACACCGACCGCAAATCCAGCCAAGTCATAGTCGTCTTCACCGTACATACCAGGCATTTCAGCAGTTTCACCACCGATGAGGGCTGCACCAGCTTGCACACACCCTTCGGCCACACCAGCAACCACTTGTTCTAGCTTAGCTGGTTCATTTTTACCAGTTGCGACGTAGTCCAAGAAGTAAAGAGGCTCTGCACCTGCAGCGATGATATCGTTAACACACATGGCCACACAGTCTTGACCGATGGTATCGTGTTTGTCGTACTTAATAGCCAGCATGAGTTTAGTACCAACACCATCTGTACCTGAGATCAAAACAGGTTCTTTGACACCTGTTTTTGAAAGGTCAAACATGCCACCGAAACCACCAAGAGCTCCCATGACACCTGCACGCTCTGTACGGGCAACGTGTTTTTTGATCCGTTCTACAACCTCATAACCCGCTTCAACGTCCACACCCGATTGAGCATACGCATTCTTATTTGTCATTTGTTTATTCCTTTTCCTTTCCTTCAATGGGAAATTTTATTTGTAAAAACTCGTTTTTTCTTCCAAACTTCTACGATATTCTTCTTCATAGTCATAGAGAGGAGTTGGATATTTCCCATCAAAGTAAGCCACACAGAGACCGCCATTTGGCGCATCTGTTTCAATCCCAATAGAGTTAATCAAGCCATCAATTGAAAGATAGGTCAGGCTATCCGCACCAATGATTTGGCAAGTTTCCTCAACGGTATGATTGGCCGCAATCAGCTCCTGACGTGTCTGGATATCAATCCCGTAAAAACATGGATAGGCAAGAGCAGGACTCCCGATGGCAACGTGCACTTCTGATGCCCCCGCTTCTTTCAAAAGTTGGACAATGCGACGAGATGTTGTTCCTCGTACAATGGAGTCATCAATCATGACAACACGCTTGCCTTTCACGACACCAGAAACGGCAGAAAGTTTCATCCGAACCCCTTGCTCACGCAATTCTTGAGTTGGCTGGATAAATGTACGTTGGGTATATTGGTTCTTGATGAGACCCATTTCATTTGGTAGACCTGATTCTTCAGCAAAGCCCATAGCTGCGCTGAGAGAGGAGTTTGGCACACCGACTACGATATCAGCTTCGTGCTTGAACTCGCGTGCCAATTGAGCTCCCATTCGCTTACGGGCTGTATGGACATTGACACCATGGATATTGGAGTCAGGACGAGCAAAATAGATATACTCCATGGAACAGATAGCCAACTGAGTATCGTTTGTGTAGCTATCATACTGGATACCATTGTCGTCAATAATGACAATCTCGCCTGGTTTCACATCGCGAATCCACTCAGCACCGATGACTTCAAATGCACAGGTTTCAGATGAAACAACAACTGCTCCATTAGCCATTTTCCCGATTGATAGAGGTCGGAAGCCATTTGGATCAAGGGCTGCAATTAACTTATCTTCAAACATCAAGAGATAAGCGAAACCACCTTTGACAAGACTAAGTGCTTCCTTGATTTTTCCCATCAAATTTGGATTGTGGCTACGGCGAATAAGATGAGCCAAAATTTCTGAATCTGAAGTTGAGCTGAAGATTGCCCCTCTTTGTTCCAATTCTTGCTTGAGAGATTCTGCATTGGTCAGATTCCCATTATGAGCCAGACCAAACTGCATATCGTGAAAGCGGAAAAGGAAAGGTTGGATATTGTCTACAGAAGCTTCTCCCGCAGTCGCATAACGCACATGTCCAATCGCTCCAGTTCCTGTCAATTTATCCAAATTAGCAGGATTTTTGAAAACTTCTGATAAAAGCCCCATATCACGATGGCGCTTCAATTGTCCGTGGTCATTGGAGAGGATTCCTGCCCCCTCCTGACCACGGTGCTGAAGACTGTGGAGACCAAAATAGGTCAACTTAGCAGCATCTGGATGTCCCCAGATACCGAAAACACCACATTCTTCATTAAGAGATTTTACTTCGTATGTCATTTTATATACCTTTTATTCTCCAGTAAAGTATTTAACCGCTGATGCAAAGAGATGTTGATCTTTATTGCCTGGAATATTTTGGAAGAGACCGTCTTCGAAACGTTCTGAGTGACCCATCTTACCAATAATTTGACCGTTCTTGCTGGTAATACCTTCGATCGCATTAACAGAACCATTTGGATTGTATTTAGAATCCATGCTTGGTTTACCATCAAAGTCAACATATTGGGTAAAGATTTGACCATTGTCACGAAGCTCTGCAAATTCCTCAGCTGTCACGACAAACTTCCCTTCACCGTGCGATACTGGGATGGCATGGATGTCACCAACTTCTACTCCGGCAAGCCATGGTGAGTTGGTGTTGGCAATACGTGTCTCAACCATCTTGGCCACGTGTTGGTTAGCATCATTGTAGAAGAGGGTTGGACTGGTGCTACTTGCATCTTCAAAGTTACCGTATGGAAGAAGACCTGATTTAACAAGGGCTTGGAATCCGTTACAGATACCGATAATCAAACCACCACCTTCGATGAAGCTATCAATAGCTGCACGTACTTTTTCATTGAGCAAGATGTTGACGATGAATTTAGCTGATCCATCTGGTTCATCCGCTGCTGAGAAACCACCTGCAAAGAAGATAATGTTAGCTTTTTCGATATTGTCAACCATAGTGTCAACAGACTTGACAATAGCCTCTTCATTAAGTGTTACAAATGGTACCAAGTTGACTTTTGCACCTTCTTTTTCAAAGGCTTTAGCTGAATCGTACTCAGAGTTAGTACCTGGGAATACTGGGATGTAAACCACTGGTGTCTCAACTGTTTCTTTAGCTTTGATAACTGCATCTGATGTTACAGCAGGCACTTCTTCCAACTCAGTTGCTTGTGCAAATTCCGTTGGGTAAACTTCTTCCAATTTACCTTGGAAGGCACTGTCAAGTTTGTGTCCATCAAGCGTTACATCGTTGACAGTAAGTGTAAAGTCAGCTGCTGTTTGTCCAATCTTGGCAACACCTGCAATCTCTTCCGGAGATGTGAAGATAAATCCACCCAATTGAGCTGTCAAAGCAGTCTCAAGATTTTCAAGGGCTACAGTGGCACCAATATGGTTACCAAAACTTGCAAGTGCAAGTGCTTCAAGGACACCTCCATATTTGACAGCTGATGCAGATGTGACTTTATGATCAGCTTGGATGGCTTCAAACTTAGCAAAGTTAGACTTGATGAGATCGAAGTCAATTTCTTGTGCCAAAGCTTGACCAGGAATGTAGTAAATATTTTCACCAGTAGCTTTGAATTCTGGAGAAAGAACCTTACGGCTATCTGCAGTTGTTACCCCAAAAGCAACCAAGGTTGGTGGTACTGTCAATTCTTCAAAGGTACCAGACATAGAGTCCTTACCACCGATAGATGGCAAAGCAAGTTGAATCTGAGCTTCGATTGATCCAAGGAGAGCAGCTACTGGTTGACCAAAACGCTCTGCTTGTTTATCCATACGCTCGAAATATTCTTGATAAGAGAAACGAGCCTTAGACCAGTTTGCACCAGCAGCAACCAAACGAGCTGTTGCTTCGATGACTGCATAAGCAGCGCCATGATATGGAGACCATTCTGCTACATAAGGGTTGAATCCTTGCGCCATAACAGAAGCAGTTGTTGTCACGCCATGTTGGACTGGCAATTTCTGTACAGAAGCTTCCGTTGGTGTGATTTGGTAGCGACCACCGAGTGGGTGATTGACTGTTGAACGACCAACTGAACTATCAAAGATGGTTTGTAAACCTTTTTGACTTGCATGGTTGAGGTCAGCCAAGACTTCAAGAGTATCCGCTTCAAGGGTTTCAGCAGATGTTTGACGTTCTTCTGGAAGCTTGACATCCTTGTCAACCACCTTAGCATCTACAACCACACGTACACCGTTTGTATCAAGGAAACGACGTTCCAAATCAACGATGGTTTCACCATTCCAGTGCATGACAAGATTTGGTTTTTCAGTCACTGTCGCTACGACAACTGCATCAATATTTTCTTTGTTACATTCAGCAACGAAAGCATCTACATCTTCTGGACGAACCACTACAGCCATCCGTTCTTGAGATTCTGAGATAGCAATTTCTGTACCGTTTAAACCTTGGTATTTCAATGGCACTTTGTCTAGATCAATTTCAAGACCATCTGCCAATTCACCGATCGCCACACAGACACCACCGGCACCAAAGTCATTTGATTTCTTGATCAGACGGGTCACTTCCCCATTACGGAAAAGACGTTGAATCTTACGTTCTTCGATGGCATTCCCTTTTTGAACCTCAGCACCAGCTGTTTCAACAGACTCAACTGTTTGAACTTTAGATGAACCTGTCGCACCACCGACACCGTCACGTCCAGTCTTCCCACCGAGCAAGATAATCACATCACCAGCTTCAGGTTTTTCACGGACAACATTTTCCTTAGGAGCCGCACCGACAACTGCACCTAGCTCCATACGCTTAGCAACGAAACCTGGGTGGAAGTATTCACGAACATAAGTTGTTGCAAGACCAATTTGGTTACCATATGAAGAATAACCATGAGCTGCTGTTTTAGAAATCACTTGTTGTGGCAATTTACCAGCGCGAGTTTCTGAAATTGGAGCCGTGATATCACCAGCACCTGAGATACGCATGGCTTGGTAAACGTATGAACGACCTGACAATGGGTCACGAATGGCACCACCGATACAAGTAGCCGCTCCACCAAATGGTTCAATCTCCGTTGGGTGGTTGTGTGTTTCATTCTTGAACATAAGAAGCCATGGTTCTTTGACACCATTGACATCCACTTCAATTTCAACTGAGCAGGCATTGATTTCATCAGACACTTCCATGTCATCCAAACGACCATTAGCACGCTCATAACGGCCAAAAATAGTCGCCATATCCATCAAGGTTTGAGGTTTTTCTGTACGTCCCAACTCATCACGCATGGCAATATACTTGTCATAAGTCGCTTGCAATTGTTTTTCAAATTTAGAAGCTGAGAAGTCGATGGTTTTCAACTCAGTTTCGAAAGTTGTGTGACGGCAGTGGTCAGACCAGTAAGTATCCAAAACCTTCAACTCAGTCTCAGTCGGTACACGTCCAATGGATTTGAAGTAATCTTGAATGAAGAGAAGGTCATCCACTTCCATTGCCAATCCTTGCTCAGCCTTATACTGTGCAAAATCTTCTGCTGTATATGTTTCAAAGAAATCCAAATTTGGAATGGTCTTGTCAGACTCAGAGAAATCCTGTTTCGCAATACCAACAGTGATGTCTTTGAAACGAGAATCCACTGGGTTCAAGAGATAGTTTTTAACAGCTTCCAATTCATTCGCATCAATATCCTTATTGACCAAGTAAAGTTGTGCTGTGTTCACTGTTACATCATTTGAACTACCCAACAAAAGCAAAGCTTCTTGTGAAGACGCCGCACGTTGATCAAATTGACCAGGCAAACTTTCGATAGCAAAGAAAGCATACTTCTCAAGGTCAGCCTTAACCTCAGCTTCATCCAAAACAGTATCGGTCACCTGCTCAGAAAAAATATGTTTTTCCGCACGCGCAAACAAATCCTCTGCCAAACCAAAAACATCATAAACCTGAACAATCCGAAGATCATTCAAAGTTTTCAACTGAAGATTATGTTGTAATTCTTTTACTAAAGAGTCAGATTTGACACGAAAATCAGCTTTTTTCTCAACGAAAATACGTTTATCCATTTTAGTTCCTTTATCTATTTCTACTTAAAGATTGTAGTGACGACCAAGTAAAACTTTACTTCAATCCCTGCAACTTCTCTAACACGACCTTATAAACATCCGTTAGACTGCCCAAATCTCTACGAAAAACATCCTTGTCCATGTGGTGCCCTTCAGCATCCCAAAGGCGGCAGTTATCTGGAGAGAATTCGTCTGCCAAGATGATTTTGCCATCCTTATCAAAACCGAATTCCAATTTGAAATCAATCAAACGAAGACCAATTTGCGCAAACCAATCTTTCAGCAATCCATTGATACGACGCGTTTCTTCCTTGATATAAGCGATTTGTTCATCATTGGCAATATCCAAAAACTTCACATGCTCATCATTGATAAATGGATCATCCAAATCATCGTTTTTGTAGTAAAATTCAACGATTGGAGTTTTCAAGTCCAAACCTTCTTCAACACCGAAACGTTTTGAGAAAGAACCCGCAGTCACGTTACGAAGCACAACCTCCAAAGGAATGATTGAAACCTTCTTGTTCAATTGTTCTGTATCAGAGATACGTTCGATAAAGTGAGTAGCCACACCCGCAGCATTCAATTTTTCAAAAATAAGAGACGAAATCTGATTATTGAGCACACCTTTGCCTTCGATGGTCTCTTTACGAGCACCATTAAGCATGGTAGCTTGGTCCTTATAAACGGACCTAATCACATGTTCGTCTTCTGTAGTATAGATATCTTTAGCTTTTCCCGTATAAATAAGTTTGCTGGACATTTTATTATTCGCCTTTCGTATTACTTTGCCTCATTCTAACACAAAAATAAGCATAAATCAAATGTTTTACGAACGTAAACGCATTCCCTTCTGAGTTTTATAAAAACTGTAAATCGTTTTAAGATTACAGTTTTTAAATATTATTTAAGAAAAAGTGATCATTATTCCCAATTCAAAAAATCATCCAAATAATAGCGTAAATAACTTTTCTTGCCTATGATTATTTGTAAGTGGCCTTCTAAACCATACCTAAGATTTTCAGCTTGTTCTCGAGTTATTTTTGTTTCCGCTTCTATTTTAAAGAAATTTCCTTGGTCAGTTTTGGTTGCAATTGTATCAATACTAGTGATAGTAGAAACAAGTCTCACTTGACCATTAGCGCCATTAGTCGTGGTAAAGCGTACAGAATCTCCAATCTTGATTCCCACAATATCTTTTGAACTAAGATAGGCCGTCAATTTTGTTTTCCCTTCTCTATCTAATAGTGGATATAATTTAGCCAGTAATGTTCCTTCTGTGACGACCGCAGATTGATTCCTTTCAGGATTGAGATAAAGAACTCCGTCTTCCTGGGCTCTTATTGTTCCTTTTTCAAGTAAGCTAGTTTGATTTTTTTTGCCTATTTCTCTTTCTAAATCATCTTGCTCTACAGCTATCTGCTCTTGTACAGTCGAAGAATTCTGAGAAAAGAGACCTATATTTGGCTGTGCAGTACTGTTCTTAAGGTTACTTGTTTTACTTTGATGATGTCTAAAACTCTCCAACTGATTAACATTGGCTTCATACTGAATCACATCTCCAACCTCCTGATACTGAACAAGTAAATCTCCTCGTTGCACTTGCTTGTTCTCTTCCAGATAATTAACTACCATCCGCCTATTACTAGTTGACTGGATATTAGCAATGATACGACTAGGTTCAACTGTAGCTTTCGAAGATAAACTAATTTCCTTTTCTGCAAACATTGCAAATCCAAACATAAACACTACCAAAAGTGACATAGGAAAAATCACTCGACTGGAAAAATTATGATAACGTCGATTATAAAATTCCGCACTTTCTAAAAATTCAAGGTACATTCTTTCTCCTTTCTAACAGTTAACTAAATGAGCATAAAAACTATTTCGAGCAAGCAAGTCAGCATGATTGCCCTCTTCTACAATCTTACCTCGATCCAAAACAACAACTTTCTCCACCCGTTCAGCAATAGTCAAGCGATGAGCAATGAAAACCAAGGTCTTATCTAGATTCATGAGATTGTCCACTATCCGTTTCTCTGTTAAGATATCTAGACTGCTCGTCGCCTCATCCAAAATCAAGATAGGGGCATCTGTCAAGAGAGCACGCGCCAAAGCAATCCTCTGGCGTTGACCACCAGAAATCCCGGCTCCATCAGAAGTCAATTCTGTCTGGTAATTCAAGGGCATACGCTCAATATCTTCACGAATTTCTGCTAGCTCAACTGCACGTAGTATATCCTCCTGAGTCGTACCCTCCTTGGCTCCAAGGAGAAGATTTTCTAATATTGTTCCATTAAATACATAAGGTTGCTGAGGTAAATAGTTGATATGTTGGCGCAGAGACTTTTTATCAATCTGATTTAAATTCATATCCCCCAGTCTGATTTCTCCCTGACTTGGGTTGAAAAAATTAACCATCATCTTAGCCAAGGTCGACTTCCCTGATCCTGAAACCCCTACAAGAGCTATTTTAGAGCCCTGTTTGATGTTCAAATTGATATCCGATAAGATATCTTGACCATAATCATACTTGTAGTGAATTCCCTTAAAAGTCATATCTCCTTGAACCATGCTCAAATCCTCTACCATTTTCTGTCCTTCAAACTCAGAGTTGACCCGATACACCTCGTTGAGACGACTATTCGCAACTTGAGCTGTTTGGAGCTTACTCTGAAGGTTGATAATGTTTTCTAAAGGATTGGTGAAATAATAAAGAAGCGTATTATATGTAATAAACTGGCCTAAACTCATCTTTCCATCCATAACGAAATTAGCACCCATCCATAATACGCAGACATTTAGCAGCAGTTGAGCAAATTTTTTAAGAGCTTTTTGCTGACTTTCTGCTCTGCTATAAGTAAAGGACCTTTTCAGATAGTCCACAAATTCCCTATCAAGCTTTTGGTAGCGTGTTTTTTCGCTAGCTAAGGATTTAATCGTTTCAATACCATTAATATCCTCTATAATAGAAGATGATAGGGTTGCATTTGCTTCCATGGTATCCCGGTTCATCTTTTCAAAAGGTTTCATAAAAGCAATAATAATTACAGCATAAATAGGAAGCCCCAATAAGCTCATGAAAAAGAGATTACTATTTTGCAAAAACAAAATTATGGAAATCATCAACATCATAGATATATCCAAAAAAATTGAAATAATGGTTGAAGTCAAGGCATCTATGATACTATTAGCATCTGTAAATCGTGACACGATCTCCCCCGTCCGACGTGTTGCAAAAAAGGACATAGGTAGATTAAAAATATGTTTGATATAAGATAAAATAACATCAATCGATAGACGTTGCCCAAGGATAATTAAAAGGTAATCTTGAGCAAAAGACAAAATCTGTTGAAGAGCATAAACGATAACAAGGCATATAGAAATAATACTTAGGGTCGAAGACGTCTGATTCGGTACATAAGTATCAATAATAGATTGTAGATAGTATGAACCAACGATGTTAATAAAGGTTACTAGAACGGTCGCTAATATGATATTGGTGATCAAACCTTTCTGATTTATCAAAATAGGTAGAAAAGAAGTCAAACTCTGATTCTTGTCCTTATGTGGCTGATAATTTGGGGAGGGAGCCACAAAGATAGTTGTCCCTGTCCATTCTTCTTCAAATCTTTCACGCGATAGTTTGGTCAATCTAACCTCTGGATCTGGATCAGCTATATGAATGTTCTGCTGATCCATCCCTGTCACTACATAATAATGAAAGAATTCTTTGTCCTTAAGCACGTGAACCACAAAAGGAAAGATTAAATTTGGAGAATCAAACAAAGTCATGTCTGCTTGAATTGCTTGTGGCTCAAAACCTAATGTTTCCGCAGCCTTCACCAGACCCAAAGCTGTCGTCCCATTTATAGTCGTTTTGGCTAATTCACGCAGACGTGCTAATGAATAATGGCTTCCAAAACAGCCAAACACCATGGCCAATGAAGCCACTCCACAGTCCTTCTGATCCATCTGTGAGCGATAGTGTTTTTTTCTGAATTTCATATTCTTATCCTTTTCTTAACAACCTAATTAAAAGTTCTGTAAGACTATTTTAGCCAAACAAAATAAGAAATTGATAACTCTTTCTAAAAAAACAGTATCTACACCCAAATAGCACTTTTAAAAGTTTAAGCAAGCATTTGGATTTTATAATTCGTTAAAATAAATATTCCACACGACAAAAAAACAACATGCTCTGCATGTTGCTTTTTTTATATTCTATTTTTGATAATTTCTAATACATCTGCGACGCTATTGAGGTTGTCGATTTCTTCATCACTAATTTCGATTCCAAATTCGTCTTCGATTGTTAAGATAAATTCCATCAAATCCACAGAGTCAGCATTCAAATCATCCTTCAAACTCAAGTTTTCGGTTACAACAAAGTCTTCTCCTTGACGTTCTTGGATAATCGTAACAACACGGTCAAAAATTTCTTTATCTGTCATATTATTCTCCTGAAAATTCACGCGCAGTTTGTGCAACTACATCTGTCTCAAGCATGGTACGAATCTGACGAAGCGTACTGTATACAGCCTTAGCGTCACTTGAACCATGAGTCTTAACAACAGGCGCCTTAACGCCAAACAAGACGGCACCACCAACATCTGAATAGTTGAGCTGTTTTTTCAAACCTCTGAGATTATCCTTGAGAAGGAATGCGCCGAGCTTGGCTCTAAGTCCGCCACCTACAATGGCATTCTTAAGTAATCCCATGATCCCCATAGCAGTACCTTCAATAGCTTTGAGAACAGCGTTTCCCGTGAAACCATCGGTTACGACTACATCTGCAACACCATCCATCAAGTCACGTGCTTCCACATTCCCGACAAAATTCAAACTCTCGTCAGCCGCTAATAAGTCATAGGCTTCCTTGCGTAGTGGATCTCCCTTACTGCTTTCTGTACCGTTGTTCAGAAGGCCAATACGGGGATTTGCAATACCACGAACATTCTTGGCATAGAATGAACCTAGAATTGCGTATTGATGGAGGTGATGAGCTGTATTTTCGGCATTAGCTCCGAGATCCAGCATATCAAAACCCTTACCATCAATCGTTGGCAATGTTGACATAAGCCCAGGTCGGTCGATATTTTTGATACGACCAACGATGAAAAATCCTGCCGCTAACAAGGCTCCTGTGTTCCCAGCAGAGAGAACAGCGTCTGCTTCTCCATCCTTGACAGCCTTAGCTGCCAATACCATGCTGGCATTTTTCTTCTTGCGGATGGCTTTTGTAGGCTCGTCATCAGAGTCAATTTTCTCATCTGTATGGATAATGCTGACGCGGTCTGTAGCTGTTAGATATTGCTTGATTTTACTTTCGTCTCCGTAAAGTTGAATCTCAATATCTAAAAAGTCAGCAAGGGCTTGATTGACACCCTCTACAATAGCTTGTGGTGCATAATCGCCACCCATTGCGTCTACTGCGATTTTTTTCATTTGTCTTCCTCTTTTAGTAATTGTCCCCAGTCGGCTAGGGAATCAATAAATTTCTTTGATTTTAGGTGAATACCGACATATTCCTCGTAGATTTGATCTATAAACTTACGCAAATCCTGCTTAATTTCAGACTTGAGCGAGATAGTCTCCAAGGTCTCAAAATCAATGGCTTGAAATTGATTGAGCAGATAAGGAATATTCGGATTCAAATGGCATCGTTTTTCATCTTCGTGGTAATGATCTGGGCAAAGGCAGGCACCATACTTGAATGAAAAATCAAAGGCCTGCCCCACACGATGACAAAAGGTACACTCATTAAAGTTGAGGCTGATTCCAAAACGTGTCAAAATTTGAATTTCAAAAATATTGGTCAAAACCTGATAGTCTAAGCCCTCTTCCATCAACTCCAAAGTCTTTTGCAAAAAAGCAAACAAGGGTGCGTCCTGCTGATTATCCTGCAAACTAGCATCTGCCAAGGCTGCAACATAGGTTGCATATGCCATAACAAAGAGGTCGCTATTGATTTTCGGAAAAGTCTTTACCTCATGGTAATCCTCGATATAGCTGAGTCCATCATCGTTAACCTTTAAGAGAAAACGAGCCAGCACCAAGGGTTGAATGACTGGAGCAAGTTTAGATTTGCTAGCATGTTTCACAAAAAACATCCGTTTCCCAGCTTGCTCTGTAAAGATTTTGACCAGCTTATCATCCTCACGAAAGTTACGATTGTAGAGCACCAGGCCTTGACTCGTAATAGACTGAATCATGCTTCTTTCATGTACTCCTCAAGACGTTTCATAGCTTCTTTAATCGTTTCCATGCTAGCTGCATAAGATAGGCGAACATACCCTTCTCCGTACTGACCAAAGGCAGCACCTGGGATAAAGGCAACAGCCTTCTTATGAGCAAAATCTTTTAGGAAAGCAAAAGAATCTTGATTGTAACCTGCAGGAATCTTAGCAAAAATGTAAAAGGCTCCATCTGGTTTGATAATCTCAAAACCAAGGTCCGTCATCTTCTCGATAATGTAGTCCCGACGTTGAATATACTCTTTCTTCATAGGTTCTGCATCGTCTTTACCAGCTGTCAAAGCTTCTACTGCAGCATGTTGCGTCATGGTATTTGCAGCAGTAACCAAGTACTGGTGACTCTTGATGAGTTGAGCTGTGAAGTTTGCTGGTGCAAAGATAAAACCTAAACGCCATCCTGTCATGGCATGGGATTTAGAAAGGCCGTTAATGATAATGGCTTGATCTCTCAGCATCGTTCCCAAAGAGACATGATTTTCCCCTGTATAGGTCAATTCTGAGTAGACCTCATCGCAGACTACGAAAATCTCATACTTACGTAGAACGTCTGCCAAGGCTTCTAATTGCTCGCGACTATAAGTGATACCAGTTGGATTAGCTGGATAGTTGAGAATGACGGCCTTAAGCTTGTCACCCTGCTCCAAAATTGCCTTTTCCAACATCTCAGGAGTCAAGACAAAACCATTTTCAGTCGTATCAATCTCGACAATCTCTGCACCAACTAGATTAACTATTGGCTCATAGCCAGGATAGGCAGGAGCTGGCAAGAGAACCTTGTCTCCTTCCTCCAAAATAGCTGTCAGAGTGGCTGATAGAGCCTCTGTCGCACCAATTGTGACCAAGATTTCATTCTCTGGATTGTAGTCTAGCTGATATTTCTCTTTTACAAATTCACTCGCCGCCTGACGCAATGTCAACAAACCACTCATCCCTGTATAGTAGGATTGATCTTGGTCAATGGCTCGCTTTGCAGCTTCCTTGACATGATCTGGCGTTGTAAAATCTGGTTCTCCCAAGGTCAATCGCAGGACACCAGGAATCTCTGAAATAGCCTGGTCAAATTGACGAATCAAGGAAACTTGTATCTTATCTAATTGTTTATTAAATCGTTTGGTTAAGTCCATATATATCCTCCTTGATCAAAGAACATATATCTATTATACTACAAAAGCTCTCTGACCGCAAAATTCCGTTTATTTGCAACCTTATTCCCACTTTCTATTTTACTTTTCTGACAGACAAGATTATAATAAGAAGTGCTTATTTTCGGAGGTTTTTATGTCATTTCTATCAAAAAATTGGGCAGGACTGTTAGCCTGTCTGATCATCTCAATCATCTCTTGGGTTTTAGGAGGCTTTCTGCCTGTTGTGGGAGCACCTGTTTTCGCCATTTTTATCGGAATGATTCTCCACCCCTTTCTCACTCCCTATAAACAACTGGATGCCGGTTTAACTTATAGCTCAAAAAAACTGCTTCAGTATGCTGTTATCTTGCTTGGGTTTGGACTCAATATCTCTCAAGTTTTCGCAGTAGGAAAATCCTCACTTCCTGTCATCCTATCTACTATTTCTATAGCCTTGATTGTTGCCTATCTCTTCCAGCGCTTTTTTGACCTAGATACAAAGCTAGCTACCTTGATTGGAGTTGGATCTTCTATCTGTGGCGGTTCTGCCATTGCAGCGACTGCTCCTGTTATTCACGCCAAGGAAAAAGAAGTGGCCCAAGCTATCTCTGTTATCTTCTTCTTCAATGTCTTGGCAGCTCTTATCTTCCCAACTCTAGGTTCTTGGCTCCATCTTTCTAACGAAGGTTTTGCTCTCTTTGCGGGTACTGCGGTCAACGATACTTCCTCTGTGACAGCTACTGCTAGTGCCTGGGATAGTCTTTACCATACCAACACTCTTGAGTCTGCCACTATTGTTAAACTGACACGCACCCTAGCTATTATCCCTATTACTCTCTTCCTCTCCTACTGGCAAAGCCGTCAACAAGGTAACAACCAAGGAGTGAAGCTTAAAAAAATCTTCCCCGTTTTCATCCTCTACTTTATCCTAGCTTCTCTGCTAACCACCGTCCTTACTTCTTTTGGTGTCAGCAATAGCTTCTTTTCTCCTCTCAAACAACTCTCCAAATTCCTCATCATCATGGCCATGAGCGCTATCGGTCTCAAAACCAACCTCATCGCCATGATCAAATCCAGTGGAAAATCCATTCTTCTTGGAGCCCTTTGTTGGATTGCTATCATCCTAACTAGTCTTGGTATGCAAACACTCCTCGGCATTTTCTAATACTCTTCGAAAATCAAATTCAAACCACGTCAACGTCGTCTTGCCGTACTCAAGTACAGCCTGCGGCTAGTTTCCTAGTTTGCTCTTTGATTTTCATTGAGTACAACACAAAAGGTAGCCCATCAGCTACCTTTTTACTGTTCAAGAATTAAACGTGTATGTTCTCTCTTAATACAACGGTTCATCACGATGTCATCGCATCCTCCAGCACGCAAGATTTCTTCTGCTTCCAAACTTTCAAGTCCTAGTTGTGCCCAGAAAATCTTGGCATCCGCCTTGAGAAAGTCTCGTGCTACATCAGGTAAAAATTCACTGCGACGATATACATTGACGATATCTACAGGGAAAGGAATTTCAGCTAGACTAGCATAAGCCTTTTCTCCTAAGATTTGACCACCTGCAGCCTTGGGATTAACTGGAATAATTTTATAACCACGAGCCTGCATTTCCTTGGTCACTCGATTACTAGTTGTTTCCTCGCGGTCAGACAAGCCCACTACGGCTAAGGTTTTACTAGTTGCTAGATACTGACGGACCACACCATCACTTGGATTGATAAATTCTTGAGTCATAGAAACCCTCCTTTTTCATCAGTATAGCACATTTTGAAAAGGCTTGCAGTCTTTGGCTACAAAAAATTTCCTAGCAGGAGAATACCGGCTAGGAAATTCATTTATTCAAGTGAAAGATTAGATTTTTTTCTCGATACTAAATAATGGAGAAAGTGGGCGTTTTTCGTGGATACGTACAATAGCATCACCAAGGAGGTGAGCAATAGAAATCTGTTCAATCTTATCAATCAAACGTTCTTCCGGAAGGTAAATAGTATCTAAAACCACCAACTTTTTGATAGCAGATTTTTGGATGTTCTCCAAAGCTGGTCCTGATAATACTGGGTGAGTACAGCTAGCATAAACTTCCACAGCTCCAGCTTCAGCCAAAGCATCGGCAGCATGACAGATAGTTCCAGCTGTATCAATCATATCATCAATCAAGATACAAGTTTTGCCCTCTACTTTACCAATGATATTCATCACTTCACTAGTATTCATCTTGTCTACACTTCGACGTTTATCAATGATAGCAATCGGTGTTTTCAAAAATTCAGCTAGCTTACGAGCACGCGTCACACCACCGTGGTCCGGACTTACTACCACATAGTCAGATCCAACCATGCCACGACGCTCAAAGTAATCTGCAATCAGAGGAGCACCCATCAAGTGATCAACAGGAATATCAAAGAATCCCTGAATCTGTGCAGCGTGCAAGTCAATTGTCAACAAACGATCTACTCCAGCTACTTCAAGCATATTTGCAACGAGTTTTGCAGTGATTGGTTCACGCGCTCTAGCTTTTCTATCCTGACGTGCATAACCATAGTAAGGCATCACAACGTTGACAGATTCTGCACTAGCACGTTTCAAAGCATCAACCATAATCAAAATCTCTAGTAGATTGTCATTTACAGGTGAGCTAGTTGATTGTAAGATAAAGACATGTTTCCCACGGATAGATTCTTCGATGTTAACTTGAATTTCTCCATCTGAAAATTGACGAACAGTCGATTTTCCCAATTCTATCCCAATTTCTTGCGCCACACGCTCTGCCAATTCTCTATTTGAAGAAAGGGCAAACAGCTTTAAATCAGAAAAAGACATGATTTCCTCCAGTATTTATGTATCACTTATGTTTTTTCACAATATTTTCCATCTACCATTGTAGCGCTTTTTTCTTGATTTTTCAATAAAAAATAAGACAAGAGTAGACATTTATACCCTTATCTTATGCTATTTTATATTAGTGATATTAAAGCAAAAATTTATCTATCTTATCATCCTACTTCATGCTACTCTAGAAGCTTTTCAATAGAAAGTTAGTATATCTCTCTCATACTACCTGTATCTACATCATAAACAGCTCCTGAAATTATGACATCATCTGGAATTAATGGACATTCTCGCAACAACTTCATATCCTCTCGGACACTCTCATCGATGTCTTGAAACGGTAAAAAATCCTGCCCAGATACATCAACTCCCAATTCACATTTCAAATGTTCTTGGAAATCCTCGTTCTTGAAGGTTTGAGCGCCACAGTCTGTATGATGGAGCACCACAATTTCTCTTGTTCCCATTTGTTGCTGGGAAATCACAAGCGAGCGAATCATATCATCTGTTACTCGACCACCCGCATTCCGTAAAATATGGGCATCTCCAAGGGCTAACCCTAGAGCTGGTGCAACGTGTAAACGCGAGTCCATACAAGTTACGATTGCAACCTTGGTCTTGGGTTTAATGGATAAGTGCAAATCTCCATGTAGTTCTACATAAGCTTGATTGGCTTTTAAAAAATTTTCAAAATAGGACATGTCAACTCACTTTCTAGTCTACCAGATAATTTGAACACCAAATTATTTATCTCCTATCTTACCATCTTTTCTTTGCCTTGTCAGTTTTCAGCTTTCATAAAAAAACTAGGACAGAGACATCCAGCATCTAGCTTGAGTTTCTGTCCTAGTCTTTATAGTTATGAACCTTTTTGAATATATTTGTTGAGGGAGCCTGCAAAGCTCTGAAGATTGAGACTTTGTACATAGACTTCACCAGTACCTCGGAAGGTGTTAACCACTCCTTCGCCTGTACCGATAGACTGCCAGAAGCCATTTTCTAAGTGGATATTATAGTCCAAAGACTGGCTCCAAGCCACCACATGGGCATTGTCAATCGTTATTTCTTGGTTTTGAAGCTCAATTTTCTTAATAGAACCAAAAGCATTAGCCAAAAGAGTTCCCTGACCTTGGGTAGTCATCACAAAAAGCCCGCCTTGCCCTCCGAACAGAGCTTTTCCAATAGATTGACGTTCCATTGTATAGAAAGCCGTACCATCAAGAGCTAGAAAGGCCCCATCATTCAATCTGTACTGCTTTTCCCCTAGCTCAAGAGCAATCACTTGGCCAGGAGTATCTGGTGCTAGAGCAAGGTTGCCGTTGTCAGACTCTGCAACAGCTTGAGTAATGAAGGTGCTTTCGCCAGAAACCATGGATCGTCCCACGGCTTTGACAAAACGTCCTAAACCAGAACCGCTAGCATTGAGCTGAGTATTGAGGCTTACATTGGGTGTGTGGTAGACCATGCTACCACGCTGAATAAAGACTGTTTCTCCTTGATTGAGTGACAACTCCACCAAAGGAAATTGCATTTGACTATCCATAGAAAATTTCATCAGAAATTCCTCCTTGTTTTAATAAATGTTAGCAACAAAATAATTAGTCATCTAAAACTGACCATAACTATTAGGAGAATACTTTTTTCAAGACTTCCTGAATAGTCGTCACCCCAATCACCTGAATTTCCTTAGGTGGCTTAATACCTGTCAAAGAATTTTTGGGTACATAAATTTTTGTAAATCCAAGTTTGGCAGCTTCATTGATGCGTTTCTCGATACGATTGACCCGTCGGATTTCTCCCGTTAAGCCCAATTCTCCCACAAAACATTCTTGAGGATTAGTTGGTTTGTCCTTGTAACTTGAAGCAATAGCAACTGCAACAGCCAGGTCAATAGCAGGTTCATCTAATTTGACACCGCCAGCTGATTTAAGATAGGCATCCTGATTTTGAAGCAAGAGACCGGCCCGCTTCTCCAAAACAGCCATAATCAAGCTAGCACGATTGAAGTCAAGGCCTGTCGTCGTACGCTTAGCATTCCCAAACATGGTCGGCGTCACCAAGGCCTGCACTTCAGCAAGAATTGGACGTGTCCCTTCCATGGTCACAACGATTGACGAACCAGTTGCTCCATCCAAACGTTCTTCCAGAAATACCTCACTTGGATTGAGAACCTCAACCAAGCCACCTGACTGCATCTCAAAGATTCCAATCTCATTGGTTGAGCCAAAACGGTTTTTGACAGCTCTCAAGATACGGAAGGTATGATGACGCTCCCCTTCAAAGTAAAGCACGGTATCCACCATATGCTCCAACATACGCGGACCAGCCAAGGTTCCTTCCTTGGTTACATGGCCGACGATAAAAATAGCGATATTATTAGTCTTAGCCAGCTGCATGAGCTCTGCAGTTACTTCCCGTACTTGAGAAACCGATCCTTGAACTCCAGAAATCTCAGGAGACATAATGGTTTGGATGGAGTCGATGATGAGAAAATCTGGCTGAATTCTCTCTACTTCTGCCCGCACGCTCTGCATATTGGTCTCAGCATAGAGATAAAACTCACTATCAATATCCCCCAAGCGCTCTGCACGGAGTTTGATCTGTTGAGCAGACTCCTCCCCACTGACATAGAGAACTGTTCCTACTTGAGACAACTGGGTTGATACTTGTAAGAGAAGGGTTGATTTTCCAATACCTGGATCTCCACCAATTAGGACGAGACTCCCTGGTACCACACCCCCACCGAGTACACGGTTGAATTCCTCCATCTCAGTCTTGGTTCGATTGACATTAATAGAAGTTACTTCAGCCAATTTCATAGGCTTAGTTTTCTCACCTGTCAAGGACACACGCGCATTCTTGACCTCTGCAACCTCAACTTCCTCCACAAAAGAAGACCAAGCTCCACAGTTTGGACAGCGTCCTAAATACTTTGGTGAATTATATTCACAATTTTGACACACAAATGTCGCTTTTTTCTTAGCTATAATTCTAATCCTCTCATTATAAAATCTCTTATTCTTTTCACGTCAGCAACTATCTTGTTTCAGAACAGTAAGGCCACCATCATCCGCATGGACATAATACCGACCATCAGGACTAAATCCAAAAATATAGGGTAAATAACCTTTATAAATTTGACTTTTAGCTTCCTCATCTTTCCCCCAATAAATAGTTAAAATGGGATACTCTTCAGATTGGTCTTTATCCATTGTCACTCTGATGTCTTTGCCATTATCCAGAGGGAGATTTCCACCGTATTGACCAGCGATAGGGATAGGTGAATCATATCCCTCACACATGACTACTAACTCTACCTCATCGTAATCTCCGTCTATCGGTGTTACTTGCCTATTTTCGCTGTCAATGATTGACATGTAGTCTGAAGAAATGCAAAGAATTTTATGATAGGCATCAGGGAGAAATGCTAGGTAAAGAAATCCTCCAATACTGATCTCATACACCTTCTTATACCCTTGACAATTCTCTGCGGTAAAAGCTTGAAAATCCTTATAGCTCATTCATTGCGCTTCTTTCTATATCTCTATCTCACACTCAATCACTTGGCAAAAATCAATCTTCTCGTCTGGTACAAATTGGCGCATGAGCATTCCGTGAGTTACAATGATAATAGTTTTATAATTTTTATATTTTTCCAAAGCTCTTAAAAAACGATGACGCATCTCTAGATCAGTTTCATAGCGATAAGGAGAATCTTCAGATAAACCTCCTTGATGTTTTAGATAATATTCATGAGCTACCAATACACTAGTTAAATCAGAGTTAGTGCCATCTAAGTCTGGACGCCACTCATGAAAAAACGGCTCTACAAATAAGTCCAATCCTGTTTCAACTGCTATATAATGTGCTGTTTCTAAAGCCCTCGTCACAGACGATGAAATAATAATCTCTGCCTTTCCAAAACATGCAGTTTTAGCAACTTCTTTTGCCAGACTGCGACCTTTTCCTGTCAATGGTGCTAAATCACGACCAAAACCACTATAGAGTTGCGGATTTTCAAGTTTATCAAGCATACTATAATCTGGCTCCCCATGACGGACAAAGATAATCTTCATATTAAGATCCCCGTAAAACTATCCAATCTTGATTCCGCAATCTTGCCACTGCTTCAGTGTTTTAGAGAATTTCTTCTGGTTGGCAACTCCGACAGCAGACAAATCGACAGAAACCTGATAATTCTCCTTAACAGCTGCCAAAATGGAAGCCTTGACACATCCATTGCCATCTACCCCTATAAACTCTATGCTTTTAGCACCGTTTCCCTCTAAAAAATCTTTTAAATCTGGATTAGTAAAGCAAGAAGCCCGACGCTTCTCAAAAATACGAGAAGATACAACCAGCAAGCCGGTCGCAAATTTCTTCTTTCTATCTTTTCTCTCCCAGAAAAAACGATTGAGAATATAGATAACTCGGTCGCTAGGATAGGTAGCAATTTTGTCATTTACAGCTGCAGTCAGTTCTTCATGATATGCTTTTCCTACAGCAACATAATCTGACTGCATGTCTACAACTAATAAATAGTCTGCCATTTTATTCCTCTATTTCCCTGTTGATCCAAACCCACCAGTACGAACTCCGTCTGCCTCATCTCCATCTGCGATTAAAAATGGTGCAAAGACAGCCTGAACTATACGTTCGCCAACTTCAAGGACGACTTCCTGGTCGGTAATGTTTTTCATCTGAGCAAAGATATGGCCTTCATTTCCTGGATTGCCATAGTAGTCTCCATCAATAACCCCCACAGAGTTGATTAAAACTAGGCCTTTTTTGCGAGGGTTAGAGGAACGGTCATAAAGATAGAGCACTTCAGTCGGCTGCATATAGGCCTTGACACCAGTTGGGACAAGAACAATCTCTCCTGGAGCAATCACCGTACGCACCGCAACCTTTAAGTCGTAGCCAGCTGCATGCGCTGTCTCACGTTTAGGTAACAAAGTTTCATCTGTAAAACTAGAAACTAATTCAAAACCACGAATTTTCATATTATTCCTCTTTTTAATCTTTTATTCTAGGTTATTTTATCTTATTTATTCGAAAAAAGCACGAAAAAAGAGCACACAATTCACACTCGCTTAGGGCTGCTGGATTCCTCCCCTGACCCGCTTCACGCAGAACTGTTGCTCCACTAGTTATTATACCACATTCCCCTCTATTTTTAAAGAGAAATTATTTTTTACGTCGATTTCGGAAAAAGTCTTGCATAATCTCTGCGCACTCATTCTCTAAAACACCTGTTTCAACGTCCACACGGTGATTGAGCCTCTCATCTGTCAAAATATCGTACAAGCTCCCAGCGGCGCCAAATTTCTGGTTTTTAGCCCCGTAGACCACGTTTGGAATCCGTGCGAGACCAATTGCTCCACTACACATAACACAAGGCTCAATGGTCACAAAAAGCGTACAATCAAGCAAGCGCCAACTCTCTTCGCTCAGATTAGCATCCTCTATAGCCATAATTTCTGCATGCATGACCGCACGTTGCAACTCCTCACGTGCATTGTGCCCCCGACCAATGATTTCTCCATCCTTTACAATTACACAACCAATTGGGATTTCATCGTGCTCTAAAGCAATCTTCGCCTCCTTTAAGGCCTCTCTCATAAAAACTTCTTTTTCTTCAAGCGTGTAATTCATCTCTTCTCTCTTCCTAGCTATCAATTCTATCATTATAGCATGTTTTCCTAGACAAAAAAAGAGCTCTATAATATTTGCAGAAACCAACTTTAGATAGTATTCAATCTCTGGTTTGTAGAAATAATGTTATAAAAAGAGTATAATGGTAGCAAAATTTAGAGAAACACTAGGAATCATGAACTGAGAGTAATGGATACAAGTGATACAGAATGTCCAGATCTGTCGGAAGATTTTTAACTATAAGTCTCCAAGAGATGATTATCCTGAGATTTAAATAATAAACAAGATGAAAGGGTAACTAATGCAATTAGAATTTTTACAGGATGAACCAAAACTTACCTTGATGTTTCCATATAAAGATACATTTAATAGAGTAGGGGGACCATCCATGATATCTATATCTGTTATGATTCTCTGGATTCTAAAGCGTCTGATGACTTACAATACTGATTTTGCAGACAAAATTGTTATGGCAGTAGCGCTGATTTATGCTCCCCTCCTTATATGGTTTATGGGGTATTATCTCTTCATAAATGGAGTAAAATTAGAAATTTATAAAAACAATATTGTTCAGTATTATACCTATAGCAGTAGAGGCCACAGCCTATTACATTATCAATTTGGACTTCAAGATATCGAACAAATAACCATTAAAAAGCGTCCTTTTAATTGCGTAAAGTTAAACATAAAAATTAGAAATCCTATTTTTTTAGAAGGACATGAAAAAAAACTAAATAAGCTAGTCAGAGTCAGTATCATCACAGACAAACTAAAAGCAGATGCTTTTATGCACGAAATGAAGCAATTTCAAAGTGATAAATCAGATAATCAACTAAGCTGATTCAGAAAAAATTCAAGTTTGTCTAACTTACAAATTCTCAAGAAAATAGTTCACTGAAGAGGCTGGAATCAGAAATTCCAACCTCATTTTTTCTTAGTTATGCGCCTTTGATGTGATGGCAAATTGAACGATTTGTTGGTATTTGAGAATTCAAAAAGTTTTTTTACCAAAACTTCTTTTCTCAATTCACAACTTTAACCAATTTACCCAAATGTTGAAACCTCACAGATCTGGGTGTACCAAATCGAGAGTTGGTCTAAAGATTTCTGTCCCACTGTTTTTTTCTTTGTCTTAAAAGTAAAGAAGCCACCTAAATATGACTTAAAAGCTGACAAAAAAGCCACCGAATGCGGTGACTTTATAGGGAGATTATTATGAAAAAGAAAAGTTTAGGAAATTTGTTACAACAAGTTAGGAGGTCTTCTTGTAACTGTCTATAGTATATCCGACCTGTCTTAAACAAATCTTAAAAAATCTCCTATGACCAAACACTTTCTAAAATATTTGTCTGTTCACGACCAGGACCTACTGAGAATGTTGAAATACGCACACCCACCAATTCGCTAACACGACGTACATAGTTACGTGCATTCTCAGGAAGATCTTCCAAAGTACGTACTCCAGTAATATCTTCATGCCAACCTGGCAATTCTTCATAGATTGGCTTGCAACGTTTCAATTGTTCGAGACTAGCTGGGTAGTAATCAATACGTTGACCATCAAGATCATAAGCTACACAGATTTTTACTGTATCCAAGCCACTCAAAACATCGATAGAGTTCAAAGAGAGATTTGTAATACCAGAAACACGGCGGCTATGGCGCATAACAACTGAGTCAAACCAACCTACACGACGCGGACGACCAGTGGTTGTTCCATACTCATGGCCCACTTCACGAATACGATCACCAACTTCATCAAATAGCTCAGTTGGGAAAGGGCCATCACCAACACGACTTGTGTAAGCTTTACATACACCTACAACCTTGTCAATCTTGCTTGGACCTACTCCAGAACCAATTGTCACACCACCAGCCACAGGGTTTGATGAAGTAACAAACGGATAAGTTCCTTGGTCAATATCTAACATGACCCCTTGTGCACCTTCAAAGAGAACACGTTTGCCATTATCAAGTGCATCATTCAAGATAACAGAAGTATCTGTTACATATTGCTTGATTTGTTGACCATACTCATAGTATTCTTCAAAAATATCATCAATTGAAATAGGTTCGCTATCATACAATTTTACAAATTGACGATTCTTTTCAGCAAGATTACGTTCTAAACGCTCACGGAAAATCTCTTTATCTAAAAGGTCTGCAATACGGATACCGACACGAGCCGCCTTATCCATATAAGCAGGGCCAATCCCTTTAATTGTAGTCCCAATCTTATTATCGCCCTTAGCTTCTTCTTGCAAGCGATCTAACTCGATGTGGTAAGGCAAAATAACATGTGCACGATCAGAAATACGTAGATTATCTGTTGTAACGCCTTCCTCGTGAAGATAGGATAATTCTTTTACAAGAGATTTCGGATTAACTACCATTCCATTACCAATTACGGAAATCTTTTCAGGGAAGAAAATTCCAGATGGAATTAAATGCAATTTGAACTTTTTCCCATCAATAACAATAGTGTGGCCCGCATTGTCACCACCTTGGTAACGAGCAATCACTTCCGCATTAGCTGAAAGAAAATCAGTAATTTTTCCTTTACCTTCATCACCCCATTGGGTACCTACAACAACAACTGAAGTCATAATAAATTTTCGTCTGAGCCTAAGGGCTCGTCCTTTCTCATATACATGGTGGGAATCTCACCCACAATTATATCTTACAATTTATTATAAGAAAAAAATACTATTTAATCAAGGATAAACACTAGAAAAGATTAGGGATTTCTTTTATTTTTAAATTGAAAAATAACAATTATTTAGCTTATTCTATATAAAATTAAATAATTTATTATTATTGTTCGTAAAAAATGAAAGAAAACTTATTTAAAATGAATAATTCAAATTCTGACCAAGCAAATAATTGAGATAAAGACGATATGCAGCTCTAAAGTGACAGAGAATAAAATCATTCTCACTCTTTATCCTAAAACGAATTAAGTAATATAATAAAAATTTTAGATGAAGTAATTCCCATTCATCATTACTTTGTAGAAAAAATGAATATTCTTCTTCGACTTGTTTTAGAAAAACTAAAGAACGATTGTAGTATTTTTGAAGCATATAAAAAACCTTTCTTATTGATAAAAAAAGTTTATCAGAAAAGGTCACTAAAATGAAAATAAATCCTATAAAGTTAGAATCAAAAGCTAAACTAACATAAAATAAACAAAATAGGCATTGATAGATACAAAAATAAAAGTTCTAAAAAAATTATAAAATAAAAAAAACGTTCCTTAGAACGTTTAAATACTCCGCCAGTAGGACTCGAACCTACGACATCATGATTAACAGTCATGCGCTACTACCAACTGAGCTATGGCGGATAAC